>NZ_JBWKQZ010000002.1:0-427019 GCF_059419025.1 Cupriavidus sp. GW821-FHT07C08 | reverse complement strand
ACAACTAGTCTTCCTTGGAACATTCAGAACATGGCAACAGGTACCGTCAAGTGGTTTAACGATGCGAAGGGTTTTGGTTTCATCACGCCGGACGACGGCGGCGATGACCTGTTCGCGCACTTCTCCGAGGTTCAGGGAAATGGCTTCAAATCACTTCAGGAGGGCCAGAAGGTCAGTTTTGAAGTCAAGCAAGGCCCCAAGGGGAAACAGGCAGCGAACATCAAACCGCTGTAAGTTCTCCGCGCAGCAAACGCGTCCTGCCAGGGCAGCGATCGGGCCGATGCGTGATCGCTGTGGGTCTGGAGTAGGGCGTCGAAAGGGGGCGCGTACTCCTCGCCTTTGCTCAGCGCTCGAGAAAGGGCCTCAACTTGTCAGCACGACTGGGATGCATCAGCTTGCGCATCGCCTTGCTCTCAATCTGACGGATCCGCTCGCGGGTCAGGTCGAACTGCTTGCCGACCTCTTCAAGCGTGTGGTCCGAGATCGTATCGAGCCCGAATCGCATCCGCAGGACCTTGGCCTCGCGCGGCGATAACCCGTCGAGTGCCTCATCGATCGCGGCGCGCATGTTCGCGTGAATCACGGCCTCAGCCGGTGAACTCGCAGAGACATCCTCAATCATGTCGCCGAGCGTCGCGTCGGCGTCGTCGCCCACAGGGGTCTCGAGCGAGACAGGTTGCCTCGCGATCCTGAGGATACTGCGCACTTTTTCCTCGGACATCTCCATGCGCTCGGCGAGGACGGAGGGATGCGCTTCCTGTCCCGTCTGTTGCAGGAATTCGCGCGAAATCCGATTCAGCTTGTTGATCATCTCGATCATGTGGACCGGCACACGAATGGTTCGCGCCTGATCGGCAAGCGCACGCGTGACAGCCTGCCGGACCCACCAAGTGGCGTACGTCGAAAACTTCCAGCCGCGCCGGTATTCGAACTTGTCCACCGCCTTCATCAGGCCGATATTGCCTTCCTGGATTAGATCCAGGAACTGCATGCCGCGGTTCACGTATTTCTTGGCGATTGAAATGACAAGACGAAGATTCGCTTCGATCAGTTCTCGCTTGGCCTGCCGCATTTTCAACTCCGCGGCGCTCATCTGGCGGTTGATCCGCTTGAGCTGCTGGAGCGGCAGCGAGACCCCGGCCTCGATGTCTATGAGTTTCTGCTGGCCGGCCTGAATGGCCGGCAGATGTCGCTCGAGCGCTGCGCCAAACTGCCGCGAAGTCGCCGCCAGATGGCTGGTCCATTCAAGGTCGGTCTCGTGGCCCGGGAACGACTCGACAAACGCCTCGCGTGGCATGCCGCAACGGTCGACGGCGATCTCCAGGATGCTGCGCTCGATTGCACGAACCTCGGTAACCTGTTCGTGCACACTGGCACACAGGCGGTCGATAGTCTTGGCCGTAAAGCGGATCGGAGCCAGTTCACGCTGGATCTCCAAGCGCAATTGCGCAACGGCTGCGGAACGGGCTTTCCCAGTAACGGGTGCATCCGGCAACTGCTCGAACAGTACACGCACGCGCGCGAAAATCGCAAGACTGTCGATCGTGAGTTGTTCGAGGCGGGCTGCGTTCGCTTTCTCCGGATCCGCGGCGTCCGTTTCAGCGTCATCACCATCCGGGTCATCGTCGGAGGCGTCTGCTTCCACTTGAACGTCATCGGACTCTAGCGCCATTTCGCTTTCGTTCACGTCGTCGCTGATGCCATCGACCAGTTCGTCGATACGCAGTTCGCCGGCAACGATGCGGTCCGCATCGGCAAGAATCGTGGACACGACTGACGGACACGCGGCGATCGCCTGAATCATGTCCTGCAGGCCGCCTTCGACGCGTTTTGCGATCTCGATTTCGCCGGCGCGAGTCAGCAGTTCACTGGCGCCCATTTCTCGCATGTACATCCGGACCGGATCAGTAGTGCGGCCGAATTCGGAATCGACGGTCGACAGTGCAGCTTCCGCTTCCTCATCCGCCTGATCGTCGGATGCCGCGGCAGGCGCGGCATCGCTTAACAGGAGCGTCTCCGCGTCCGGCGCCTGCTCGTACACGGCCACCCCCATGTCGCTGAATGTGCTGACGATCGTCTCCATCGCAGCAGTTTGCGTAAAGTTGTCGGGCAGGTGATCGTTGATGTCCGCGTGGGTGAGATAGCCGCGCTCACGGCCAAGCGCGATCAGCGCGCGCATCTGGCGTTGACGCTCCTCGTCCTGGCGCGCCATGGACGCGATGTCCAGCGGTGTTGCGACCGCCTGGATCTTTCCTTTTGGAGAGCGGCGGCCGGTCTTTGACGTGACCGCGATCGTGCGGGATGCTGAATCGTCGCGAACTGGATTTGCCAATACACTCTCCTCGACAGGTTGGCCGACGATCGTCGCGGACATGACGGCTGTTCAAGCCTGTCGGGGTGCGAACGAAATCGTGGAATGACGCACGGACAGTCGAGGTCAGAATGCCTCTCGCGGAATCCGGTGTGCGCAGAATGGGGGAATTTTGAATAATACCGGACGACGTTGTGCGCCGCAATATGCGGTGGGTAGTGTTGCCTCGTCGAGGAAGGTCGAAAGATTCTCCTGTTCTCGCAGTTCACCAGCATGCTCGAGCTCGTTGCCACCGCGCTCGACGAGGCGCATATCCCGTATCGGTGCTCACGGGCGATACCATCACCTGTTTCGCGAAGGGCACGTCCGGAAATCGTCCGGACCGGCACCGTGCACCTTCGGACACAAGCACTCGGCGAGCTCAGCATCCTCCCGCGATTTCAGCGCTAGTCGCAGGCTGCCGAGGCTCAGGCCTCCTCCGGCTGCGATCAAATCGAAGGCATCGACGCTGTCAGAGCAGAAGGCGCCACCTTGAGCACGCAAAAGAGATCTTTGAGCTGCTCCGGTAGAAAGGCCCGTGGCTAGGTACGACTACACTGGCCGTGCTCGTCCCCATGCGGGTCTGTTGGGGCGGGGCAGAGCATCAAGGCGTGACTCGGGGAGCTGAATCTGATCTCGGCTTCACCAAGGCTGCCTGGCGATGCGTTACTCCGACCACACCGCATCGACATCCCTTGTTAGGTGTCCCGCGAGGATGTAATCGCCAAGCCTGGCCGCCTTTGCCTCCAGGCGCTCTAGCTCACCCGTTGGCAGCTTGCTGAGCTCAAATTGGCAGTAAAGATTGCGCTGACGGAAGGTCAACTTCGGGCGAATCAGCCCGCCAACGAGCGCCGCCGGGGAGCTAACGGCAATGCTCTCATGGCCGCGATACTGGACGTGTACACCGAGCTTTTCACCCCGCCTGCCAAGCTCAATCGCATCTTGCCAACCAGACTCGTAGTTCAAATCCACGACCGTTACTCCCTCTGTTTCCAGGAGCTTCAGCGCCTCGCTTTTCGTCCCAGCCAGAGCTGTCGCCATTTTCTCCTCCACTACATACAGGGCGTGTGGCTATTCGCGCTTCTTCAGCCCTGATCCATATTGCATAGCAGCATTGTAAGCGGGGAGCGGCCGTCTTTGTCAGGTCCCGTCATGGGAGCAGGTTGAACCGAGCAATATGCTGGAGGTCCGCGTCTGGGCACGGGAGCCGCGGAACGGGGGAAGCGGGGGAAAGATCATAGGCGCAACACGCAGCCGCCCGCGCCAGCCGCTGCCACGGCAATGTGACACCGAACAATGCACCAGGATCCAGCCACAGGCGCCACACGCCAGGAAGCCACAGCTTATCAACCAGTTCGCGGCTTCGGCCGCGACGGTCGTCTGCTTTTGGGCTAAAGCTGACTGACTACCGAATTCGGCGCACCGCTTCGAGAATGGAATGCCCCTGACTTGTCAGGCGAGGATAGGCATTGCCGCTGGCATGACCATGTTCCATCGTGACCAGCTTGTGAGCCAACAAGGTGTCCAATTGCTCAGGTTCGAGGTCGTCGATCTCCTCCTCGTCGCCGAGCAGCAGTAGCGCGGCGATCTCATGCGGGCTTAGCATATGTCGGCCTCCGTTGTCGTGGTTTGGAAAAACGAACTACTACTACTGCTGCCGCGAGATAGATTCCCCAGTCGACAATGTGGACAGTGGCCGGGGCAATGGTGGATTGGTGCGAGGAGGGCGGGGAAGCGTACACCGAGCGGCCACAATAAACTTCTTTGTCGCCGGCATCAAGCCAAAAGAATGCGGCAACGCAGCAGCATGAAGCAACGCAACCAGGCGATGTTGCGCGCACCTACCATCGGCGGCGTGCCGATCATCTCCGACCCTCTGTTCGGAGCCTATGTGGAAGAGCGGTCAGGCACGCCACTACGGCCTGATCATGGTGACCCCTCGCTCAACTCGAGCGTCGCGCGATTGGCTACCTCGTGATGCCCCCGGCTGAACGCCGGAAGGCGGCGCCGAAATGATCGAGAGTAGCGGTGTCCGCTGCGCAGGCTAGCAGCAGAGGAAGGGGTGGGCAACGACGTGAGAAGCCGGCGCGAATGATGAGTCGTTTCCGCCAATTGCGCCAGAGCGCCGTATTGGCTCAATCGTGATGCCGCTTTTTGGCCGCCGCTAATTGCGCCAGGCTGCCAAAGGCGTCGCGCCCACAAGGACAAGCCAGACCGCTATTAGGTACGCCAGCCCTGCGGTTATACTCCGCTCTCCACAACTAACGGGTAATCAACATGGTCGCAGCAACTAAAAGAACTGTTCTTGCAGAGGCAGTCACGAAGAAAAGGTCTGCCGCGAAGAAGATGACAGTGCCGACGAAAAAGGCTAGCGTGCTCGCCCGTGAGGCTCAGGCAGCGAAGAAGCGCTTGCTGAAGTTGCGCGCCGACACGAAGAAGGCAATTGAAGCGGCAAAGCGCGAAATTGCCCAGGCCGTGGAAGCCGCAAAGGCCGCGGCCCGCTTTGAAAAGCAAGCCGCAAAGGACAAGCTCGCGGCGAAGAAGGCCAAGGCTGCAGGCGCCAAGAAGGCGACGAGCAACAAAGCTGCCGCAACGAAAGAGGCCGCGAAAAAGGCCGCACCCGGTATCAAGGGCAAGGTCGCCGCGAAAGCAGCGCCGAAGGCGGCAGCAGTGAAATCCGTGACGAAGAAACGGGCTTCGGCGAAGAAGGTGGTTCCAGCTGTAGCTTCGCCTGAAGCGTCGGTGTGATCCTTGCATCGGCTGGTAACGCCTATCCGCAACCAGCCGATTGGCGCAAGGTAGGAGCACTGCTGAGGAAAGCTGAGGCCCGACAAACTTTGTGCTGACAGCTTTCCCCCTTCCAATTAGGCCTCTAGCTCATGCCTGGTTCGAGCAGCGGACTCATCCGTTGGTGCCGTGTTCGACTCACGGGAGGCCCACCATTCAACCGCAGATGCGCAGCGGCGACTTCATCGTGAAGCCTTCGTTGTATGCGGATCGCTTGCGCCGAGCTCCATTACATCGCCCAATGGGATTTCACGCCGCCGAGCGTACCTATTTCTGCGAGCTACGGCTTTGGGGCGAATGGCCGCCATTCCTGGGGAGGGCGATATCTTCGTGTCACTTTATTCGCCGCCGACCGCTGTCACAGGCCCATACGAATATTCATTAAAGTGAATGGAATGTTAAGTTCCGTATGAAGGTAGAGAACGAATACCTTGCAGGCCGACTTTAGAATGCGTATAAGTCAAAAGCGACTGAACAATTGGAGGCGAAGATGGCAACGTATCAAGAATTGATGGCGCGGAAGCAAGCGTTGGAAGCCCAGCTCGAAGAGGCGCGTTCAACTGAGGTCGCTGGCGTCATCGAGCAGATTCGCGAGCTGATGACTCGGTATGAGCTGTCGCCGGAAGACGTGGCGCCGCGGCGTCGTCGGGGCCGGCCTGCCGGTACAGCGTCCGCTGCCACCGAGAAAGCGCCGCTGCCGCCGAAGTATATGGATCCCAAAACCGGCAAGACCTGGTCGGGACGTGGCCGGACGCCGGCTTGGCTGGGCAAGCGGCCCGAGCGTTTCCTTATCCAGCAGGAATGAGCTGTTTGCAACGCCAATGTGAGCGGGTCGGGGCAGGCAACTCGTCATGGGAATGGCCACCCCGCGGCGGACCGCGCAACACACGCGGTCAAATCGGGCGATGACCGAAAAAAGACGGCTCTCGACCGGTAGCAGAGAGCCGCAGAACGTCCATGAAGAAATCGGGAAACTTGTGGAGTTTCCCGCGCCCAGTATCGCCCAGTCGCCCCGCACCAGGCAATCGGCCTGCCCACTGTTGCGCACGGGCTCGCTTTACCCAAAAAAGAGCCCGCGTCACCAGGGCGGCGAAGCGGGCGGTAGCAGGACTACCCAGGCATGATATGACGTCGCAAGAAACGCTTAAGTCTGAATTAGTCCGAATTTAACGCGCTTTTTTCAGCAGAAGGCTCCCGCGTCTTACTAGAATGGAGCGGTCATCACTTTTGCACGTGGAAGTGATCAATTGAGCCTCTTTCGATACGTGCCTTATGCGGCCCTCTTGGGGCGACGCATCAGGTTGGTCGCCGAATAATGCCGCGGCTTGGCTTTATGGACGGTCGAGCCTCCGGAATGCGTTGAAGTGTCGCAGCGCCTTCTGGAAGTGGCCCAGTTCCTGATGCAAACGCGCTGCGTTGTAGTGGGCATCGGCGTCGTCCGGTGCAAGTTCGATGCATCGCTCGTACGCTGCCAGAGCTGACTGCGGGGCGCCGACATCCTCGCGTGCAACCCCCAGGTTGAAATGCAATTGCGGCGCGTTCGGAAGGACGGACAACGCCCCCTCATAGAGCATGATGGCTTCGTCGAATCGTTGTTGGTCTGCCAGCATGCACCCAAGGTTCAGGTAGGCGTTCAGCATTCCTGGCGAGATCTCTAAGGCGCGTCGGTAGGCCGCTTCAGCCGCATTGGCGTCGACAGGTTCAAGTGCATAGGCTTGCGCAAAGGATTCCTCGGCGGTCGGTTCGTTGGCACGCATTCGCGTTAAATCAACGACTCGCACATCGGCTTCATCCGGCCCGAACTCGATCAGCCGTTGGCCGCTCTCAACCAGCCACGCGCCGTGCCGGTCCCATGCCGATACGTTGCCGCTGCTTGCGGAGATTCGCAGGGCCGATAGGTGTCGGTTCGGTGTGAGCCGTTCGAGACGACGCAGCGCCCGCAGAATCCGTGCAGGCGCAACGCTCGACCTGTGCAGGGATTCGGCGGTACGAATCAGAACCACGTCCCGAAAGGAGAAGACGTACTGGCCGCGTGGGCCTCGTGCAGGCGTGACCAGCCCGGCGGCTACCAGGCTGGAGATCAGCCGGCGCGAAGCGCCCAGGCGCGTCTCCAGCTCGCGCCTGGTCAACCCTTCGCCGTGGCTCATGCCGACTTCTTAGTGGTGCGTCGGATCGGTGTCGGCTCGGAAGGCGCTGTGCCCCGCTTACCGGCTCTGCGAGTTGATGGCTCGGCGGCTTTGGCTTTTGTCGCGGGCAGCCCTTTCTTGGACAGACTCGCGCGAAGTGCATCCATCAGATCGATGACCTGCCCGCCGGCGGTGACTTCAACTGGTTCGGGCGATACGATCTGCTTGCCGGCGATCTTTGCGTCGATGGCGGCGAGAATCCTGACTTTCTCCTCGTCCTTGTACTGGGCCGGATCGTATTGGTCTTCCGAGGCTTGCTCGATCAGCTGGATCGCCAGCTTTAGCTCCGCATCTGAGACTGCCACTTCCTCGATATGCAGTTCGGCGATGTTGCGCACTTCATCCGCGAACAACAGTTGCTGGAACACCAGGCCGCCCTCGACCGGTCGGATCTGCACGATATGCGATTTGCCTTTCGAGGCCCACTTCGCAATGGCACAGCGACCGGTCTTCGACATGGCTTCGCGTAAAAGGCTGTAAGGCTTACCGCCGCGCTTATCTGGAGCGATGAAGTACGCCTTGTCGAAATACAGCGGATCCACGCTGCGCTCGGGAATGAACGCAACGATATCGACCATGTGGCTGGCACTCTCTTCCAAGGCTTTGAGTTCATCGGGGGAGAACGTCACGAAGCGGTCTTTCTCAAACTCGTAGCCCTTCACCATGTCTGCACGGTCGACAACCTTTTGGGTCTGCTCGGAAACGTACTGTTGTTTCAGCCGTGCGCCTTCTTTGCTCAGTAAGTTGAAGCGCACAGCAGAGCTTGTCTCGGTGGCGGTGTAGAGTTTGACGGGGATGGACACCAGGCCGAAAGACAGCGACAAAGAGGCGAGGGATCGTGCAGGCATTGGATACTCCACAGCGCAGATGCGCCAGCATTTAGCTTAATCGTTCGATGGCTGCGGTCAAATTTTGGGGTGCCTCCCAGTAAGACTGCCAGGGATCCGCCACTTGGAAACTGAGGTATTCGCGGGCATCGCGGATAGTCCACTGTGCGCCACTTTTCAGCTTGGTAAGCTGCTCCCAGAACACCGGCATGGAGACACCGAGTCCTGGCCGCGCTCGCGCCGAGAACGCGGCTGCGGTGGTCTGGGAGAAGCCATTGCGCAGATAATCCACAAAAATCCGCCCCTTGCGGTTAGCCGCCCCAGAGCGGGCGGTGAAGCGCTGGGGCAGAGTGGCCGCCAAGTGTTTGACGGCGGCACGCGAAAACGCCTTCACTTCGTCGTAGGAACGCTGCGGCGCCAATGGCACGACGACGTGCAGCCCCTTGCCGCCGCTCGTTTTCAACCAGGACTGCAGCCCCAGCTCATCCAGCAGCGTGTGCACCAGCATGGCGGCCTCGATCATCGTCTCCCATGCAATCCCTTCGCCAGGATCGAGGTCGAAAATGACTCGATCCGGACGATCTATGTGGTGGGCCGTCGAATTCCACGTATGAAACTCAAGCACATTCATCTGGGCAGCGGCGACGATTGCGTCTGCCGAATCAGCAGTGAGTAATGCGGCATGGCCGGGCCAAAGGGACGGGAGCTGCTCGGTGAGGCCAGGCATCGCCGTTTCCGCGTGCTTCTGAAAGAAGGTCGGGGCATCGATGCCCTCCGGCGCGCGCACCAAGGATAGCGGCCGATCCTTGAGGTGGGGCAGCATCCGCTCCGCCACGCTCGCGTAGTAGCGAACCAGCTCGACCTTCGTGATGCCTGTGGATTTGTCGATGACACGGTCCGGATTGGAGACCTTGATAGCGCTGACGCCGTGCGGCGTCACGGCAGTCTGGATCGCCTCTCGCCGGGTCGACTTAGCCGGATGATCGGCGCGCAGGCCCTTGAACGAGGCTTGGCGTACCTGGCCTTCAGGGGTCCACTCGGAAAACTCGACTTCTGCAACGAGGGTCGGTTTCACCCAACGTACAACGCCTTCCCGGCCTCCGCCCCATCGCCGGCTGGAACGCGCCTCCGTCGAAAAGGGACTTCGCTCAGTTTCCAAGGTGGTCAAGCGTCTTCTGAGTTCTGTTGCCGTCGCGCTGTCCCAGCCGGTTCCAACGCCGCCGACGTAACGGAGTTCTCCATCCGCATATACGCCAAGCAATAGCTTGCCTACCTCGGCTGTTGCACCACTGCGGTCCGAAAACCCGCCAATCACAAACTCCTGGCGCAGTTTGCATTTGGCCTTCAGCCAGGTCTGGGTGCGTGCGGAAACATAGGAGGCGTCGGCCCGCTTGAACATCAAGCCTTCGAGACCGAGCTGGCACGCCGCCTGGAAGATCTGCACTGGGGAAGCATCGAAGGCCTCGCTAAAGCGCACCCGTTCGGAGCGATCTCCGACAAGCTCCGCCAGCTTCGCGCGCCGCTGGGTCAGGGGCACATTGCGCAAATCCCGGCCTTCCCAGAAGGGTAGGTCGAAGCCGAAGAAGACGATTGCGTCGTTGCGATGCCCATCGATTGCGTTCTGCAAGGCATTGAAATCCGGCATGCCATCGCGAAGCACGACGATCTCGCCATCCAGCCAGCCTTCCGAGATGTCTAGCGTCTCGATCTCTGCCGCCAGGGATCCCAGCTTGCGCGTCCAGTCATGGCCATTACGAGTAAAGAGCGCTACTCGGGCATCCTCGATTCTGGCCAAGATTCTGTAGCCATCGAACTTTGTTTCGATGACCCACCCGGTACCAGTCGGAAGTGCGGGTGCCGGGGTGGCGAGCTGCGGCCCGAGCTTTGCCGGCAAGGGGACGAGCGGGGCGTTCACGATGGCGGTATCGGACGCCATTTCAGTAGAGCCCGTCGACGCTTGGGTCAGCGCACCCAGCGGTTTTTTGATGACGCTATCCGGGAAAGCTGCCAACACGTCAAACTCTGCCAGCGGTCGCGCCCAGGCATCTCGCTTCTTGAAGAGGAACCACTGCTCTGAGCTGTCGCCGGGCTTGGCGATGCGTACCAGTTCCCAACGGCCGGCCAACTTTTCTCCGTAAAGTTCAAAGAGCAACTTGCCTGCGGCCATACCTTCACGCGGATCGCCGATTGGCTCCCACGTGCCACGATCCCAGACGATCACCGAGCCGGCGCCATACTGTTTAGCCGGGATTTCACCCTCGAAGTTGATATAGTCGAGCGGGTGGTCCTCCACATGGACCGCGATACGCTTTTCGCTGGGATCGTAGCAAGGCCCCTTGGGCACCGCCCAGCTGAGCAGCACGCCATCGAGTTCGAGCCTGAAATCGTAGTGCAGCCGCCGCGCCCAATGCTTCTGGATCACGAAACGCAACTGTTCGGCATT
Organism: Cupriavidus sp. GW821-FHT07C08; assembly: GCF_059419025.1. Lineage (NCBI taxonomy): Bacteria > Pseudomonadati > Pseudomonadota > Betaproteobacteria > Burkholderiales > Burkholderiaceae > Cupriavidus > Cupriavidus sp. GW821-FHT07C08. Next base: position 416,426 of record NZ_JBWKQZ010000002.1, on the reverse strand, counting down.
CTTGCGCCGTTTTCGTGTTCCCGCCGGCTCTGGGGTGACGCTGAAGTTGCGCTTCTTCTGATAGCGGTCGAGGTCGGGCAACCGCTCCGCGGTGCGCGCTCTAACCTTTGACATCCCTGGTGTCGTTGCCATAGGCGTTTCGCATCCGGATCGCTCCCTTCCGTGGACGATCCGCTTGGCCCCTCTGTCTTTATGCCAGCATCGTCCCGGAGCCAATCGCTGCGTCCCAACATAAGTTAACTATGCGGCACCTACCTCAACCTTCCGTCGGTCGCCGCGTGGCACTACATAAACGTTTGACATGTCGGCTCCTCGGGTTGCCATATTTCTGCAGTCTAGGCCGCTATCTCAATGCCCTGTAGAAGGCAGCGTCTTACACGTCCACCCGGAAGGCCTGCCTTGCAACCGGCATGCTCACCCGTTAAGGGCGTGCCCCTGCAGGGTCAGGCCGCCGCCACTAGAATGGCTTCTTTAGCCACAACGCCACGGTGACAGCGATGTGCTATTCCGCGCAGATTCACGCCAGCTATCGAAAGTACGTTCGGGAATTCGGGGCCTCTGACAGTTTTGAGCATTTTGTCGAACTCTTCTGGGAGAAGCGCAGAGACGGCGGCTGGTCCAAACTGCCTAAAGCAATGCGTGCCGTCTGCCACGAACGACAAGGAGCGCGCTGTCGCCGACCTTGTTGCGGCGGGTGACAAAGATCAGGCGATAGCCTTGGAGACGGAGCTGTTCCAGCAGAAGACACGGCTGACTGCCGCCGAGCGCGCATTGGCAGGCAAGCCGACAAAGAAGGCGGAAAACGATCAACGCGTCGCGACTGACAAGATCGCGAGGGCGCAGCGCAATCTAGCAGACCTGCAGCGAACTGATTTGCTGGATCGAGACTCGCGTATTTTCCCGGGCCACTACGCGCCCGTGATGGTGGTGCAGGATGGCCAGCGAGTTGTGATCCCGATGCGCTATCAATGCAGGATGCCGGGGTGGACGCCCGCGATGGAGCGACAGAAACCCGGTACATACAACGCTTTGGGAACGTTGCTAACAGTTAGGTGGAAAAATTTTTGTTCCAATCAACCACTTAGGGCGGCTAACTCTTTTCCCTAACCCTTTCGTTCTGAGGTTGAATCCTTTGTGGGCCTATGGCCAGCGGTGCGGCCGGCGCGCCAACTTCGCTGCGGTACTCGAAGGATTGACGCCAGTTCAACTCAGCGGCTGCTCCTACTCTCAGGCAGAGTTGGGAAGGCGATCGTCTCTGATCGACCGAGGCCGTGTGGAAACGTCTCTCGAATCGCACCAATGCGCGCCCCCTCCGGGGCGTAGCCTGCCTTATCGAATTTTCGGCCAATCCGGTCGTCGGCGGCGTCGAAACGGGTGGGAACAGCGCTAATGGGGCCCCTGAGAGCGATCTTCAGCCCCATCTTTTGCGCGCAAATGGGTGCTTACGCACCCACCAGGCGCATGGCCTTCATTGTTTTCGAGAACCCGAGAATTCGAAGGACGCGCTTCAGGTTGTACGCCAGAACATGCAGGCTCATTTCAGTTCCTACATTCGGCAGCGTGCGCGTCAAGAAGTGCGTGTAGCCCATCCAATGTTTGAAGGTTCCGAAGACATGCTCGACGGTTCGCCTGCGAACCGTCATTGCATCCGGCATCTTGTCGAGCCGGCGCTGGACGGCCTCCAGCACTTCCTCATGCTCCCATCTGGAGATGCGCCGGTACGGACTCGGCGTGCATTGCGACCGCATCGTGCACTGAGGACATGCACTACTCCAATAGCGGCGTAGCTGCAGTCCGTGTTCTTCTCTGGTGAAGCGGTATATCGCACGTTCTCCGGCGGGACATTGATATTCATCGTCTCGGGCAATGTAGATGAAGTCCGCCCGAACGAATCGACCACCTACCTTCGCGCTGGACCTTGCTGGCTTGGGCAAGATGGCAGCAATGCCCGTATCCGCGCATGCTTTGATCTCCTGCGCACTGAAGTAGCCACGATCAGCTATGGCTTTAAGCCTGGTCTTACCCATCGCATCGCGAGCAGCTCGAGCCATCGAGCTGAGTTGCGCCCGATCATTGCCGATATTGGTGACCTCATGAGCAACGATCAGATGATGCTTGGCATCTACGGCCATCTGTACGTTGTAGCCGACCATTCCAGAGCCCTTGCCACTTGTCGCCATCGAGCGCGCATCAGGATCGGTCATCGAGATCTGACCATCTGGCAGCGTCTTGAGCTCTTCCTTTATCTGGTCAAGGCTATGCATCTGTTGACGCAGTTGCACAATCTTCTCGCGCAGTCGAGTTGTCTTGAGTTCTACCTCCGCAGGCTGCGTGCGATCCGCAGTCTCCAGCGCGCTCAGATACCGCTGGATGCTTTCCTCAATTTGCTGCTGGCGCTTGTCGACCTTGCCAGCGGTGAAATTGCGGTCCCGAGTATTGACTGCCTTGAACTTGCTGCCGTCGATGGCGACCAGGGCCTGTGAGAACAACTTAAGATCTCGGCACAGTACAACGAAGCGACGGCAGACATTGCGAATGCCCGTGCCGTTATCCCGCCGAAAGTCTGCAATCGTCTTGAAGTCCGGCGCCAGTCGACCGGTAAGCCACATCAGTTCTATATTGCGTTGGCATTCGCGTTCCAGACGGCGGCTGGAGTGGACCCGGTTGAGGTAACCATAGATGTATATCTTTAACAGGACAGCAGGATGATATGAAGGGCGACCTGTAGTCGAGGGATTGGTACCTTCGAACCCGAGCGACTCGAGATCCAGTTCTTCAACAAACGCGTCGATGATCCTGGTGGGGTTGTCCTCGGCGATGAAATCATCGAGGCATTCTGGAAGCAGGGTAGCTTGCTTGCGGTCTTCTCCCTCTATGAATCGCTTCATCCGATCCCCCAGTCTGAATGCGTTGACTCAGTCTAGGTGATCGAGACGTTTTCACACAGCCTCGACCCCTCTCGGTCATCCGCGAACGCGAGCTCAATGTCCAATGACCGTGGTATTGCAGTCACCGATCCTGCTCAAAGGGGAATTCCTGCGGCGGCCGAGGACCGGCATGTGAATCCGGCCGCTCACACCCAGGTCAGCGTTTCCTCCGTAAAGAGGTGACCGGCCATGAGGTAGTCGCCGTGTTCAATGGCAAGCTCCTCCAGATTGCGCAGCGTATCCTCAGACAGCGCGGCCATGTCGAACCTGCAGTAGAGGTAGCGCTGCCTGAATGTGGGCTTCTCCATGCGCAGGCCGTGCACCAATGCTTCGGGGGATGCCACGGAGACATGCTCGACGGCGCGATACTACACGTCGACACCGTATTGACGGCCGAGTTGCTCCAGTTCGATCGCGTCCTGCCATGCGGTCTCGTAGTCCAACTCAAGCGTGCCGGCACCGCGACCATGGATGTGTTCCACCGTGCTGGCCCGGTCGCGTGCGGTATATGTGCTCATCGTGGCTCTCCAAATGCCGCTCAGTCGAGCTTGATATTTGCCTCCCTGATCAGGGTGCTGAATCTGGCCTTCTCCTGCCTAATGTATGCGGTGAAGTCCGCCGGCTGGGACGTCGTGGCGCTGAATCCATACTCGCCCAATACCTTGACCGCTTTTTCCGAAGCCAATGCCTTCGCGACTTCATTCCGAATGCGTTGAGTCAGTTCGGCGGGCATTCTCGCAGGTCCCCACAAGCCGTACCAGGAAACCATCTCGAAGCCGGTCAATCCCGACTCTGCAACCGTCGGAACGTTCGGCAACGCGGCAATGCGCTTCGCACTAGTGACTGCAAGCGGCTTCAGCTTTCCACTCTTCACATGGGGCAGCGTCGATGGCAAGGCATCCACCATGGCATTGATGTGGCCGCCCATGACTTCCGTCAACGCCGGAGCCGTACCCTTGTAGGGGATGATCTCGAACTGGAGCTTCCCGTCGTGCTTGATCGCTTCTTCGGCCAGGTGGCTAGCCGAGCCGACTGCTGAAGTTCCAAAGGTGTACTTCCCGGGCTCCTTGCGGATGGCGGCCATGAACTCCTTGAGGTCCTTTGCTGGAACACTGGGATGCGCCGTCACGAGCATTGGGACGCTACCCAGTTGTGTGATCGCCGTGAAGTCCTTTTCGATGTCATAGGTCGTTGCGCTCATCAGCATCGGCGTGGCCACGAAGGTCGATGCCTGCACAAGTAGGGTGTAACCGTCTGGCGCCGAGGTCGCTACCAACTTGCTGCCCAGCGTTCCGCTGGCTCCGGGCCGGTTATCGACAATAAATTGCTGGCCGAGGTTTTCGCTTAGGCGTTGCGCAACAACCCGCGTAACAGCGTCCACTGTTCCACCAGCGGGGTACGGCACAACGATTCTGACGGGCTTGTTGGGGTAGCTCTGGCCGAGAGCCAGCGTGGCGGCAAGACCAAAGCTTGTGGCCACTAGCGCTCTCAAAATACTTCTCATTGTCGTCTCCTGATATTGACTTGCATGCTTGCCGCTCTGCCTCGACTGGCGAGCGTCCAGAGAAGGGATTCTTGCATCCGATGCTTTCGCCTGAGCTCTTGCTCTTGCCATAAACAGGTATGGCGCCGACTCAGAAGACATGCTTTATGCCAATCATCGCACCAAACTGGTTGCCGCCCGGTGCCGGCGCGCTGGTTCCGACGGCGCTGCCACTGCTGACCGACATGGCCAGTTGGCCCCGGTTATCAATGAAGCCAGTCGTAAGATAGGCGGAGGTCCGCTTGGAGAAGGCGTAGGCACCGCGCAGGGCCGCGAGCCATGCCTTGTTGGCACTATGGTTGAATCCCAGATAGTAGATCTGCCCCGCGAGATTGAAGGCGGGCGTGATGTCGTAGGCCAGGCCCGCATAGTACAACTGGCTATGGGACGTGGTGCTGCCCTCATTGTTCCGGAAGGTGCCACCGATGCCAAGCTTCGTCCTGGACAGGACCATGTAGCCACCAAAGTGCAGGCGATCGTCCTTGAGGCCGCTGTTCACCAGCCCTGCTGCAGCACCGGCGCCTCCGCGCAAGGAATCGTATGCAGTTGCCAGGCCCCACCAGCTTGCGTCATACCGCAGCATCACTGACCATTCACGGCAGGCCTTGCTGTCGGCGGGATTCTCTCCGGCGCAGTTGGTTCCCGCGGGGTTCTGGCCAGCATTGACTGTGTCGCGCCCGAGGCTGTATGTCGCGCCGACAGTCAATCCGCCGAATGTACCCTTGTAGGCGATGGCATTATCGGCGCGGGCATTGGGTCGATAACTATCCAACGAGTTGGCGCCGTAGATGTTGGGCCCCAGTACGTCAGAGTCCAGCGTTGACCAGAAGGTCATCGTCCACTGACGGCCGAAGGAGAGTTGTCCCCACTGATTGCTCAGCCCCACAAAGGCCTGGCGACCGAACAAGCGTCCCCCCTGATTTGACGATCCGGAGTCCGGGGCAAAGCCGGATTCCAGGACGAAGACGGATTTCAGGCCTCCCCCAAGGTCTTCAGTCCCGCGCATCCCCCAGCGCGAAGGCACGGTGGCAGTCAGGTTCGGCATCCGCACGACACTGTCTTTGCTGGCACCAATATTGTTCACATACTCGACCCCGGTGTCGCCGAGGCCGTAAAGCGTCACTGATTGTGCCGAAGCGAACATCGGTGCGGCGCAAAGAAGGCCCGCGTACCATTTCCCGCAACTCCTCATGGGTGTCTCCTTGTTATGGCGAGTCGTTACAAACTTGTGAAGGCAGGCGAGCGGTCTCCCCCCAGCACCGTGCGCTCGATACGTTTCGAGTGCACGGCTGCAAGGGATACTGGGTCCGATGATCGCCGTGAAGCGTCTGACGGCAGCGGTCTGCGCTGCTGCGTTTGGCAGGTCAGCCAGTCAGGGTGAAATCTCTTCCAGCGGGCGGTTGGTGGTTTCGGTCATTCGGCTGGCCGCGACAAGGCCGACCACGCAGGCGCCCGCAAACATCAGGAAGACGGTGGCAATACCCTGTCCCGTCAGTACCATGCCGACAACGGTCGGTGCGGTGGCGGAGGCAGCTCGTAGCCATGACGTCGCCAGGCCGGTTCCGATCGCACGGATACGCGTGGGATAGATTTCCGGCGTGTACAGGTACAGCAGCACCGTCGCCGAACCCATCACGGCATAAGCTGAGGATGCAAGCAGCATGACCGACCAGGGGCTGGCGGCGCCGAACGCTCCGAGGACGGCGAGCAGTATGCCGCTGACCACGAAACACCCCATGGCCCAGCGACGACGACCCACGCGGTCCACCGAGAGTGCGCAGACAAGAACGGCACAGGTGCTGAGCACGTTGGAGAGCGAGGCCATGTGCAGCGACTCCTGCAATGGCAGGTGATAGACCGTCTTGTACAGACTCGGCAACCAGTTGTTGATGCCATTTGCAACGAAATAGGAACTCGCCCATAGCAGCCATACCACCACCGTACGGCCACGATAGAACGGCGAGAACAGCTCCTTCCAGTTGCCCTTTTTCTGCGAATGGAGGCCCCCGTACAGTTCCGAGATGCGCCGGTCCATCTCTGCGGCGTTGTGCTGCGGATCGAGGTTTCGCTTGGGGGTGCTGGCCTCGATTTCGCCGATCACGCGCTCTGCGTCGTCGAACCGGCCTTTGGCGATCAGCCATCGTGGTGATTCCGGCAGCCGCATGATCAGCAGTGCCACGACCAAGCCGGGTATCCCGCCAACCAGGAACATGTACTCCCAGCCAAAGCGAGGAACCAAGAAGGCACCTACCTGGGCCGCCAGCATTAGGCCAACAGGGAAGATCAGTTCATAGAGCAGGAAAAAGCGGCCGCGGCCATGGGCTTGCGACAGTTCATTGATATAGGTTGCCGCAACCGGTACCTCGCCGCCGACACCAATGCCCTGGATGAAGCGGCACAGGAACAGCATGTGAAAGTTGCCGGCAAAGGCGCACGCCACACTCATGACCGACATCAGGGCCACGGTTACGGTGGCACTCGGCACCCGGCCCAGGCGCTCGGCAAGCCACCCGAAGCATAGTGCGCCGATGACCTGCCCAAGGTACCCGGCAGCGATCAGGACGCCGATCTCGCCCGGCGATAAGTGCCAAAGCCCAACCAGGACCGGCATGACAAACGCCAAGGACAGTGCGTCGAATGCATCGAACAGGGTAGCACTGCCCATAACAATGCGGGCTTTGGTGTGCCACCTGCTAAAGGGAACATTCTCGATGCGAAAGAGAAGTTGCGCTGCCCGCTGCTGCGGATCAAATGGCGCACTGCTTGCCGCATCGTTCCTGCCGCTGTACATGGGTGCGACCGTAGTGGTGTCCATGCTGTCTCCAAGTTGACTGGCTCATGGTGTGCGAGCACCGGCCATCATTATTTTTGCGTCATCCGCTTCTGCCGTCGCCACGGTCTTTCGCACCCCAAGAGCCACTGGAAGTCCGCGACAGGGGGCAGCCCAGAAGCTCAGGTCAGCGTGAAGCCTCGTATTCCTCCCGTTGTGCATGCCTGCTGGCTACAGCAAAATGGGAAAAACACTGACGCGGCTAGCAGGCGCAGCCGGATGGCTGCGCCTGGCCACCGTTCAGCCTACGATGCCGGCGGCGCGCATCGCGTTTGCGATTTCAATGTCAGCACCCGGGGCGAGCGGCAGCAGCGGAGAACGCACGGTGGCGTGTTCCAGGATGCCGCGGGCAACCAGCGCATGCTTCAGCGCCACAGTGCCTTCCATGTGCGAGCCGCGGTGGTAGACGTTCTTCGTGACAGGCAGCAGGCGATCGTGGATGGCGCGGGCGGCCTTGTAGTCCCGTGCCTTGCCGGCCTTGATTAGCTCGACCAGAAGTTCCGGCGCGATGTTGCCGTAGCCCACCAGCAGACCGTCCACGTCAAACATGGTGTGCAGCAGATACTCGTCGTGACAGCTCAGAATCTGCAGATCAGGGCGCTCGCGACGAATCACGGGGATCTCGGTGTCCCAGCGGCGCATGTTGCGCACGCCGTTCTTCATCGCGAATACGCCGGGCTGCGCCGCGATGTCAAGCTGGGTCTCCAGGTCGTAGGTGCACTTGGTTGCATCGGGGTACTGGAACAGGATCAGCGGCAGCCCACTGGTCTCAAACACCTGGCGGTACTTGTCCTGAGGTGCGCCCTTCTGGTAGCCGAAGCGCAGCCAGCCGTGCGAGGGGTAGAGCAGGCCGGCGGACGCGCCCGCCTGGACCGCGCGCTTGGCTTCCTCGGCGGCCACCTCGGTGCCTTCCAACGTGATGCCGGCGATGATGGGAATGGCGCCATTGACTGCCTCGACGAAGGTTTCGATGACCTTCATCTGCTCCGCCTGCGTCAGAAAGGTGCCTTCGCCAGCGTGGCCGAGCACGGTCAGGCTCTTCACGCCATCGATGCTGCCGAGCCAGGCGCCCAGCTTCTTGCAGGCGGCGTAGTCCACCGCGCCGTCGCGGGTGAAGGGCGTAACCGGGGCAGGATTGAGGCCGCGGAGGTCGATATCTTTCATGTCACTTCCTGTATGAGTATGGGGTTCACCGGGTGCCGGATGCTTTGCCCGGAGAGCCTGCCGCTGCTAGTGTCTCCATAACGGCGGCGGGCATGTGAGGCAGTCTAGGAGTCGCCATGGCATACCGGAAGTGCCATGCTGGATATTTCAGATATACTGATTCCGTATAGCATGGAAGCCAAGGCAAGCGATGAACTACTCCGCATGGAAACTGTTCCTGGCGGCTGCCGACCTGGGCAGTCTGAGCAAGGTGGCTCAGTCCTATGGCACGAGTCAGCCCCACATCAGCCGCCAACTCAATGAACTTGAGCAGGAGTGCGGGGGGCGTCTATTCCAGCGCACGGGTCGCGGGGTGGTGCTTACCGAATTCGGAGAGCGCGTGGCGCCCAAGGTCCGGGCGTGGGTGGCAGGCACGGACCAACTGGTCAACGACATCCACTCGACCTCAGGCAAGCCTATCGGCACAGTTCGCATCGGAATCCTGCCTTCCATGGCGCATCCACTGGTCAGCACGCTTTATTACCGCTTGAAGGAGCGCTACCCCCTGGTGCAACTCAGTGTTCGCGAGGGGCAAGGCGCGCAACTGGAGAACTGGCTGGAAGCTGGACACGTCGATCTGGCTATTCTGTTCCGCCATAGTCCGATGCCAAAGCACGGCGACGTGTACTTAGTCGAAACTGTGACCTACCTTGTGGGCGCCGAGGGAGACCGCGTGACCGCCAACCCCACCGTACAGTTTTCCGCGCTGCACAACCTTCCCCTGGTAATGTTCTGCCGACCCAATAGCTGGCGCGACCGATTGGATCAATTGGCACTGGAGCATGGTGTTGCGCTGAATGTCGCAGTGGAGGCCGATTCGCTAAGCCTGCAGACCCATATCGTCGCCGACGGGGGCATGTACGCGCTGCTGGGGCCGTATGCGATTTCCAACGCCGGCCGGGATTGCCGCTTGCAGGCATCGAAGATCATCAATCCGCAGATCACCCGCCATATTGCGTTGGCCATGTCGCGCCATGGTGAACTCACGCTAGCGTGCCGCACCGTCATGCAGCTTGTCCGTGAGATTGCGCAATTCGGGGGACCGGAGTCGACCGGACGTGGCCTCGAGGTCTCAACTTGAGAGGTCCTGCGACACCTGGATCTGGTACCGATCAACATTGGGTAATGCAAATGAAGCCGGACATCTCTCGCGAAGGGACCTCACAAAGCACGGACGGGGGCGACGACTGCCCCTTGCGCTGGTTCGACGCGGATCGGGGTGCATTCGAATCGCTCGAGCGATGGATCGCCGAGCATCCGGCGGATTTCTTTGCGGGTGAGCATTTTGATCCGGTTGGCGCGTGCGCTACACGCGAGGCTGTATTCGCGTCGGTTGAGCTGCCCGAGACGCCGACATCGCCGCAAGCGCATGCCGATCATCTGCTCAACGACGTGTTTCGGCACGTGATGCCCGTGGCATCGCCCACGTTCGTCGGACACATGACGTCGTCGCTGCCGTCGTTCATGCCCTCGCTGGCCAAGGTGGTGGCAGCGCTGAACCAGAACGTCGTGAAGCTCGAGACGTCCGGCGCGCTGACTGGGCTTGAGCGCAAGGTCATCGGCATGCTGCACAAGCTGGTGTTTGCCCAGGACACCGCGTTCTATGCGAGATGGTTGCACGATGCCGACCACGCGCTCGGCGCGATCTGCTCCGGCGGCACGGTTGCCAACCTCACCGCGCTATGGGCGAGCCGCAACAACTTGCTGGGCGCGCGTGATGGCTTCGCCGGCATCCATCGCGCCGGACTGGTGGCTGCGCTGCGCCATTACGGCCATGACGGGCTTGCGGTCGTCGTCTCAGAGCGCGGGCACTACTCGTTGCGAAAGGCAGCCGATGTCCTTGGCATCGGGCGCGACAATCTCGTGCCGGTCGGGGTCGATGCAGACGGTCGCATGCGCATCGACCTGCTGCGCGATACCATGCGTGACCTGCAGCAGCGCAACATCCGGCCGATGGCGATCGTCGGCATAGCGGGGACGACCGAGACGGGCGCGGTCGATCCGCTCGACGCGATCGCGGATGTTGCTCAGGAGGCCGGCTGCCATTTCCACGTGGATGCCGCATGGGGCGGCGCAACACTGCTGTCGGAGCGCGAGCGCTGGCGCTTCGCGGGCATCGAGCGTGCCGATTCCGTCGTCATCGATGCGCACAAGCAGTTCTACGTGCCGATGGGCGCCGGCATGGTGCTGTTCCGGCACGCGGCGTGGACGCAGGACATCATCCAGCATGCGAACTACATCGTGCGCAAGGGCTCGGTGGACCTGGGGCGCCATACGCTCGAAGGATCGCGCGGCGCGGCGGCGATCATGCTCTATGCGAACTTTCATCTGCTCGGTCGCAAGGGGTTGGCGCAGTTGATCGAACGTAGCATCGATAACGCCCGCTACTTTGCATCCCTGATAGTGCAGCAGCCGGATTTCGAGCTCGACAGCCACCCGCAGCTTTGCATCCTGACCTATCGCCATGTGCCCGAGACCGTGCGTGCCGCGCTGGCAACCGCTTCGGCCGGCAGGCGCGAGAAGATGCTGGACGCGCTGGATGCGCTGACCATCAGCATTCAGGAAATGCAGCGCGATGCCGGCCGCTCATTCGTATCGCGCACGCAGTTGACGTCGACACAGTGGAGTGGCCGCCCGATTGCCGTTTTCCGCGTGGTGCTGGCCAACCCGGATACGACGCATGCCATCCTGCAGGACATCCTCGACGAACAGCGCGCGCTGGCGGCGGCCAGCCCATGCATGGCGCCGCTGATGGCACTGGCGGTGGCGCCGGACGCGTGAGGCATTTGCAGTTGGCGAGCGCCAGTCGTCGACCGTCTCTCACTGACACCTACGGCCGAGGGTACAGCGGAGCCTACAATTCAGCTTGTGCTGATAGACGGCTCTCTCTGCGGCCGCATCGCGATCGGCAGCGGACGCTCGGTATGAAAAATCGAACGGCTCTTCATGGCCGGAAAGCGACTTCCGCCAACGGCACAAACGGCGATGTCTGTGAATTGGTATCCGGACCAACAATTATCGGAGTCTGTTCCGCGCTTGGTATGGTTTCGTAGCGGCATGATCAGCCTGCGAAGCCGTGGGCGTCAGTTTTGACGTCGCTTGACCATCGGCACCACGTCGGAATCGCCCAGCCGCGACCGTAGCATGGCATTCTCAGCGAGCAATACCTCGTTGATCGATGCCAGCCGACTCACATCCGAGCGGAGGTTTGCAATCTCCTGCCGAAGCTCACGAGTTTTGTCACGTGCCGCCTTTAGCTCCAGTTGCTTTGCGTTGCGCTGAGCGCGACTGTCGCGACCTTGGGCTAGTCGAATGGCTTCAGCGATCTTGGGGTAGTGGTTGTGGATGAGCGGACCGGTCACCCCAGCCTCTTCGGCAACTGCGCTGATGGTAAGCTTCTTCGCCTTGGTGTGGCGAGCACGACCTTGCTGGATTCGAAACATCGCCAGGCGTAGATCCTTCTCGCGCTGATCTGCTGGCTTGCGTTGTTTGCTCATGGCGCGGCAGACTCCGAATTGTCCCCCTGACTCAGGGTCACCAACACATCGCGACAACGCTGCATGTCTCGGCGGACCAGATTTCGTCCGCCTTCGCCGATGTCATCACAGGCTAGCACCTCCTGCAGATGATCATGGAGGCCCCGATAGAGCGGAGCGTACTCTGGCCCGATGACCGCGTTATTGCAGCCGCTGCAACGCGTGCGCTCTAGATCATTGCCGACACACCGGTTATCGTCGGCTGTGCACCACGCATGCCCGTTGCTGCGGATGGACGTACTTTCCGCCAACGACCGAACCATCTGGCGGTGGTCTTTGAAAATGGTCACGGCCTGGCCGCCCCGCCAGGACACGATATTTCGACCGTATCCACCGGCTAGGGCGGTGCCGGGTCGCAGCCAGCCTTCCACGACTTCATTCTTGATGTCGTCGAGTTCAGTCTGGATCTCGGCGTAGAGGGCAATCTCCTGTGACTCGTTGAGAGCGTAGCCTAGCGTCATGTCCATCGACCAATGCTTGAAGTGTGATCGTAAGTACCGCAGGTCTCCGAACTGACTCCGGGCGGCATAGCTTGCGAACTTCCGGCGAAAGTGATGGCTGGCCAAGTCCCAATCCAAGCCGCAATTCTGCGCAAACGATTTCAACGCCTTGTTCCACGCCCCTAGTGACATCGTGCGCACCTGGTTGCCTCTGTTCGGCGTCATGGCCACGAAGACGGCGTTCATATGCAGTTGCGCCTCGGCAAGCTCAGGGTCCAGGGGGTTCTGCGAACGAAGAGCTTCGATCTCGGCCTCGATCACGGCCCGATAGGGAGCAGACCACCGCTCCATCACCTTCAGCGCAGTCACAACCGCCTCAGGAACCATCCACTCTGCGCGGCCTTCGCCTGTCTTGGTGGATTGCGAACGCATCCAGTTGTAAGTCCGGGGCTCACCCTTGTCGTCTGCGGCCGCCTCCGTGGCGTAGCAGGCTCCCCTTTGGACAAAGCCGAGTTCATGGTTGCGGCACCCGGAAAGGCTCGCCACGACGATGTAGCAGGCGGTGCGCAGTTCGATCACCGCCTTGTTGAACTCCCACATGTCCGCCCAGCCCCGACTTCGGACGAAAATACCCTCGGCCGGTGTCTTCCCGCCGGCCGCCTGCCGCAGGATCAAGATCTCATCGCGGACATCAAGAAGATCATCGGCTGCTTCAACCAATGACCAGGCGCGCTGAAAGAGAGTGGTGAACACATCGTCCGGCATAAGCGGGGTCTTGCCTCCCCGAAACCCCGTTCCTTGACCGGTCAGACCGGCCAAGTGGGTGGCCGACGTGCCGGCCCAAGGATGGTCAGGCATTACATCCCTCGTGTACTGACTCAACTCATGGAGCGCCTCGACAGCGCCGTATAGCTGTCCAAGCGAGGAGGCTTTCAGCAGTTCTCCCGCTCTGGCGGAACCTTGCCGCTGGCGATGCTGTCTGCAGAAGTCAACGAACAGCGAGCACGCGAAGGGCGTGACATCGGCCAGCCTAGTGATGTTCAATCGCACCAAGTGCTGCAGGAATGACTTGGCGTCCACAAGGAGCTTCGTCACGGCGCGAGGCGACGGCCTTTTCTTTCCCTCGCGTCCGCGGCGCATGTAGTGCCACAAGATCGCCTTCATCGTGGCCCGCCAGCCCGCGGGTATGGCGTTGAAGTCTACGTACTGTTCCGACGCTCCCTTGTTCGTAGGCTGCCCGACGAGCCGCCACTTTGGGTCGCCGTACCGGCTGAGGATGACCACCTTGCCGTTGATCGTGCAAGTCGAGATGATGGTGGCGGCGAGGTTGTCCTGATCAAGGATTGGCTGGCCGACAGGCTCCTGGTCCAGCGCTCTTCTGGCTAGGGACATCACGCCAGTGAATTCAATTCGTTGATGATTGTGGGGCTGGCCCAGAGGGGGTGAGGATCGTGTCGTGCCCGTTCTCGGGCGGCATTCACCTGCTCAGGCTTGAACAACTTGCGGCGAAGGCCGGCTTGGATGACGTCGCGGTCGATCAGACGAGGGATGTGGGCAAGGTGGTGGTCCCAGCGGCGCTTATCCACGCGCGGGCGCTCGCGCAAGATCCGAAAGTAAAACGAGAACAACCGCCATAGGTCATCGCCGGTGACGACGTAGTTGCGGCAGCGAAGACAGTTCAGAAAGCTTTGGCAAAGGTCGCCGTTTCGTTTTGGGGCATACTCGCCGGCGGTGGTGTCCGAGCACCGGCCAACCGGCGTTCGTTCAGTGGCACCGAGGGTGTTTGTCAAAAGCTCCTCGACCAGCACCAGGCCCATGAAGCGCCAGTTTTTGCGGGCATCTTCGCTAGGTCGCAGGTAGTTGCGCATGGTGACGACGAGTGAGTTCCCAGCCGCGGTCGCGGTGGCGACGACATCGCCGTCCAGAATCTCGTACACGCGGTTGACGAAGGTCTTGCGCAGCCGGCTGACGTTGATCCGCATCGGCTCGCCGTCATCGCCCCGGAGGTCGTACGTCCTGACCAGCTTTTTGATTGCCTCTTCGAGGGTGCCGTGCGTCAGTGCGCTGACGCGACTTTCACTGTCCCTACTTCGTCGATACAGCCATACTCGATCACGAATGTCTTCCGGCGCCTCACGGCGCAGGCCAGCCGTCAGCGCAAGAACGCGGCGAATCAACCCAGCTACCGTGGAGCGCAGTGTCGGCGTAGATTCCACAACACGCATCACGGAATTGGATGCGCGCAGCGCCACCTTGGTGGAGGAGTAACCTCGGCGCTTGAACACGACCAGAAACTCTATTCCTTCCTTTGGATGCGCGCGCAGGCAGTTCATCGGCATCTCTAGCAATGGCGTGGTGTTCCGACCCGTGTGCAAGGCTACGACCAGCAGGGCATAGGCTGCTAGTGTTGCCGTGGGTTCTGCGTCCTCTCCAAACAGTGGCTGCACCGCCGTCCTCACGGCAAGCGTGAAGGCCTTCTTCTCGGTGGCAGATAGCGGGCGCTCCCCTTTGCCTCCGCGTGTCGAGCCGGGGAAGGGGTTGCTGGGGAACGTGGCTTCACTGCCGCGTTCGATCACGTGGACCAGTCCTCGCCGTCCCAAGGCCTGCAAGACGGACTTGGTATAGCTGTACGCCGTTCGCTGCGAGTCCGTGGCGATGCCTTGGTCTCGGAGAAAGAGCAGGTAGCTATCTATGGTGTCGCGGGTGATGTCGGTCAGGCGCATCGGTCGGCCGTTTGCGGTGCCGAGCATGGTTAGGTGCGTCAAAAATCTCGCGAGGCCTAGTTTGCAGTAGCCCACGACAGTCGTCACCTGGACGTCTGAGTCCTGCTTGCCGAGGAAGCGCTCAACCTGCCGCTGACAGGCATAGGTGATCGGGTCAATGCCGACGCCGTACCAAGGGGCGAACTCGAATGTCCGGAGCCTGGTGGTGTTCCGTCCGAATCTCACTTCAGTGCAGCTCGGAGGCATTGCTGCCGCGGTGATGACGATCCTCCCCTCAGCATCGCGCTCATGCTCTATCTGAGGAATTGTCAGATCCGTCTTGAAGAAGGTCTTACGCTTGCCCATTCAGCGCATCCGCCAGGTCATTGAGTTCGTCGTCGTACGCCAGCACAGCCTCGTCAGCCAATTCATTGACCAGATGCAGGTACACCATCGTGGTCTGCACTGAGGCGTGGCCCAACTGCTGCTTCAGAAACACCAGGGGTTCGATTCGGCTTCGGTCGCGGACCCGCTGGAGCGAGACGAGGGTGTGAGTCGCGTACGTATGGCGCAGAAGGTGAGCCCACACGCGAACGCCGGCCTTCCTGCCGATCTCCTTGATAATACGATTCAGACTTTTTCCATCGTCCGTAAACCGCTCGCCGAACTGATTGAGGAACAGCGCCTTTTGCGGCGCCCCGCTTAGCGAGGAGCGCAGGCCGCGCTCATGGATTGCGTAGTGGTTCAGGTCCTTCATCAGCCGCCGGCCGATGTAGATTGAGCGCGGCTTGTTGCCTTTGGTCTGCATCCCTTGGCCATCCTCAGGATCAAGGTGGACACGGATGTTGCGCTCTGGCCGTCCGGCAAGGTCTGGATCGAAGACATAGGCGCGCGGGAAGGAGGCCAGTTCCTCCCGGCGCAGGCCAGAGCCCACGGCAAGCCTAATAATCATGCGATGATGAGGGTTAGCGGCTGCAGTCAATAGGGCATGGACTTGTGTGAGGGTGAGATATTGAGGCAGGTCCTTGCGAGCCCTCGGCATCACATCGCGCACGGCTTTCGTTCCGCCACTTCCATCGGCATGCGCGAGAAAGCCCCCCGTACGCATCGTTCGTCGCGTCTCATAGCCAAAAGGAAGCTGCTTGATCCAGCCCCTCTGCTGTGCGAAGGAATAGAACTCGCACACGTATAAGAGACGGTTCCGTACAGTATTGCGTTGGAGACCCGCAGTTTTGAAGCAGTAGTCTCGATAGGCGGCGAGCAGCGTTTTTTTCTCTCCGCGATCTACGTCGTCCCAACGCAGGTCGTGCGCCTGAAGGAAGCTGAAGTAGTCGTAAAGAGAACGCCCTGTCGGTTCCCAAGAATTACGCGAGCCGATAGCACCGCGGAGCAGGTAGTGGCGCAGGAATTCGTTGGCTTCCGCGCAGCTCTCCATGCTGTCCCATAGGAGGATTGGGAAGCCGGGGTAGGGCCGCCCGCCCATAACAAGATCCTCAGTCGATGCGACAAGACGCATCAGAGCTGCTTGGCCTTCAACACTGCTACGGCGCGCTTGAAGTCGAGCCGCATCAGGTGCATTACCAGATCGACCGCACCTCCACCGCCTCGGTTCGCACGTGTATCTAGGAACCGGGGTCCCGTGCACAGGATTTCGTAGTCCACGCCGTCCACGTTCGCGTGCCAGCGAGTTGTGCCATGGCTCTGCCGTGGTCTAAATTGCCCATCCTGCTTGGCGTATTCAGCAACTGCACGAAGGACCACGACCGCCTCCAGTCTTCGCCAGCGCGCGAGAGTGAAGTTATCCACAACCCTCCGACCCATTTTTCCCTCCCCCGCGCCCCCACCGGCTACTCGTCTTGGAAAGACTAGTAAAATTCCTAACAGATACAAGGTTCCAGAACAACGCCAGACGCGACAATTTGAAGAAGGCATGGCGACAGCTATACGGCTATCGACACGGCATCATGATCGTCAATGCTTTCTACGAAAATGTCGCACGGCATCGGATGGAGCAGCGAGAGCTGGCACCTGGCGAGCAGCAAGAGAGCGTGGTTTTGGAGTTCAGGCCCGAGCCGCAGCAGGACATGTTGGTGGCGTGTCTATGGTCGATCAGCAAAGGAGGAGAGGGCGAGGCCGATCTCTATTCCTTCGCTGCCATTACCGACGAGCCGCCCGCTGAGGTGTCGGCCGCAGGGCATGATCGTTGTATCGTGCCAGTCAAGCCCGAGCATGTGGAAGCCTGGTTGAATCCCGACGCGAAGAACTTGGCCGCGCTCGATGCAATCCTGGACGACCGGAACCAGCCCTACTACGAGCACCGGTTGGCAGCGTAGGGAACGAAGAATCCCGATTCCATGTCGTAGAATCGCTCACCTCCTGGCAACTCAGGGTCATTGATGCGTGTTGGCCGACCGATACCTGCTCCTCCTCAGCCCCTCTGCGATTACTGCGGCGGGAAGGCGGTTCTTGCCCGCGTGGGAGAAGAGGCATACCCGTATTTGGAGGACCACGGGCCTGTGTGGATCTGCTCCCCGTGCCAGGCGTGGATCGGCGTGCGTGCGCGAAGCAAGCAACACACCCCGCTTGGAAGATTGGCCGACGCGGCATTGCGCGAAAAGAAGAGCCGACTGCACGATGCCCTCGATCCGTTGGTCACTGCGAAGATGCGGCGCGACGGTGTCAATGCCTTTGAGGCGAGGGGCAAGGCAATGAAGTGGCTGATTGCATCGCTCCGCATTCCAGTCGACAGTCCCAGCATCCATGCCCTTTCGCTTGAGCAGTGCGAACAGGCCATCCAATGCATCGCCGAGTTCCAGGCCTCACGTGGGCGAGAGCCTTCGGGTTCCTGATGAGGGCAACGAGGATACTGTTAGCAGAAATTCCTGCTCGCGGTGTCCAGGGATCCAAGCATGGGCGACAAGTCGACAAAGCGTTGCGCGATCAGGTGCCGCACCTCGCCTTCGCATTGCCACTGGCCATAGACACCGAGTAGGGAGGCCGTCAATACCTCGCGTCGGTACTTCTCCATCACGGACGGCCAGACGATGACGCTGACGGTACCGGTCTCGTCCTCCAATGACAAGAAGACCACGCCATTCGCCGTGCTCGGCCGCTGCCGTACGGTCACGATTCCGCAGCCACGGGCAATCTGCCGCGTCGCGTAGGTGGCAAGCACGTCGGCGGGCACAAAGCGCAATGCAGCAAGCTTGTGGCGGAGCAGGGCAAGCGGGTGGCGGTTCAGCGTGAGGCCGAGCGAGCGATAGTCGCTGACGATCTCCTCGCCTTCCGTTGGCTGTGAGAGTTCGGGCATTGGCTCGTCCAGATCCGCGGGCCGCAGCAGATCCTTGTCAGGTACCGCTGCAGCCGCCTGCCACATCGCCTGGCGTCGACTACCCGTAAGGCCAATCAACGCATTGCCAGCGGCCAGTACATTGACATCGTGCCGGTCTAGCGACGCTCTGCGAGCAAGAACCTTGACGGAGGCGAAGGGCCGGAGTGCGCGTGCCGTTTCGATGCGTTCGGCCGCTTCGCGGCGCATGCCCCTCAGCTGCGAGAGGCCCAGGCGTACAGCCAGCACCGAGCCTTCATGACTTTCCAGGCTGGCGTCCCAGCCACTCACTGTCACATCAACAGGAAGAACCGTGACGCCATGGCGCTTGGCGTCCTGCACCAGCTGGGATGGCGTGTAGAAGCCCATCGGCTGGCTATTCAGCATGGCGCAGAGGAAGGCGTCAGGCTCGTGGCACTTGAGCCACGCACTCGCGTAGACGAGAAGTGCGAAGCTTGCTGCATGGCTTTCCGGAAAGCCGTACTCGCCGAAGCCCTGGATCTGCCGGAAGATGCTCTCCGCGAACTCCAGATCGTAGCCGCGCTCGAGCATGCCCGTCACGATGCGTTCGTGGTATCGCTCCAACCCACCTTTTCGCTTCCAGGCGGCCATGGCGCGACGCAGTTGATCCGCTTCCCCAGCTGAGAAGCCTGCCGCCAGCATGGCTACCTGCATCACCTGTTCCTGAAAGATCGGTACACCCAGCGTGCGGGACAGGGCTTGCTCCATCTCCGGGCTCGGATAGCTGACCGGCTCCAAGCCCTGCCGGCGACGCAGGTAGGGATGCACCATGCCACCCTGAACCGGGCCCGGCCGAACGATCGCCACTTCGATGACGAGGTCATAGAAGGTGCGCGGCTTCAAGCGGGGCAGCATCGACATCTGGGCGCGCGACTCAATCTGGAACACGCCCACCGTATCCGCCCGCGAAATCATCTCGTAGGTCTTCGGATCTTCCGCTGGAATGTCCTGCAGCTCAAAGGCTTCTCCGCGTTGTTGCGTCACCAGATCCAGGGCTCGCCGGATCGCAGACAGCATGCCGAGCGCGAGGACATCAACCTTGAGCAACCCCAAGGCGTCAAGGTCGTCCTTGTCCCACTGGATCACGCTGCGATCGGCCATGGCCGCGTTCTCGATTGGCACCAGCCTGGAAAGCTTGCCACGCGCGAGCACAAAACCTCCTGTGTGCTGGGAGAGATGCCGCGGGAAGCCAAGCAGCGACACGGCCATGTGTGCCCAGCGTTGGGACAATGCCGCTTCCGTATCCACGCCGCTTTCGCCAAAACGCTTAAGGAGATCCGCTTTGCTGTCGAACCAATGGTGAGATTTCGCGACCAGGTCGACGATCGCGGGATCCACACCTAATGCCTTGCCTGTGTCGCGCAGCGCGCTGCGAGGCCGGTAGGTGGTCACCGCGGCAGCCAGTGCCGCGCGGTCCCTCCCGTACTTGCGATACAGGTACTGGATCACCTCCTCGCGGCGCTGATGCTCGAAGTCGACGTCGATATCGGGCGGCTCGGCGCGCTCTTTTGAAATGAACCGCTCGAACAGCAGGTTGCCGCGTGCCGGGTCAACTTCGGTAATGCCGAGACAGTAGCAGACGGCGGAATTGGCTGCGGACCCGCGACCCTGGCAGAGAATGCCGTTGGAGCGGGCGAACCGCACGATGTCGTAGACCGTCAGGAAATAGGGTTCATACGACATGTCGCGGATCAGTGCGAATTCATGTTCGAGTTGCTGCTGGACGGCAAGGGGGATGCCGTCCGGATAGCGACGGTGCGCGCCGACATAGGCTTCGCCCCGCAGATAGTCGGACGGCGTGACGCCATCCGGCACCACTTCTTCGGGATACTCGTAACGGAGCTCGTCCAGCGAAAATTGACACAGGTTTGCAATGTGGACCGACTCCGTCAGGTAGCGGTGCGGGTAAATGTTGGCGAGTCGCAAGCGGGAGCGCAGGTGCTGCTCGGCGTTAGGCAGGAGGTCATACCCACATTCGGGAACCGGGCGATGCACACGGATGGCAGTCAGCACGTCATGCATCGGCTTGCGCGAGCGTACGTGCATGGTGACGTTGCCAGTGGCGACGATGCGCAGGTGATGTCGCGCCGCGGCCGCTTCGACCGTGCCGCGGTGGATATCGTCCATCGGCTTGTAGAGCAGGCTCAATCCCATCCACGCCCTGCCAGCAAAAGTCGCGCTCACCCATGCCGATTGCGCCTCCAGCTTCTCGGCCGCCACGCCATAGTCCGGCGTGAACACGATCAAGCAATCTGGCAGCCCCTTCAGATGCTCGGACGGCGCTTCGGGCGCGGCCAAGTCGCGTGGGGTCAGCACATAGGAACCCTTGGCGGCGCGCATGCGCGCGAGCGTGATCAGTTCGCACAAGTTGCCATAACCTTCGCGGTTACGGGCAAGCGCAAGGAATGAGAGCGCGGGAGAGCCGTCGGCGTTCTGCAGCCGGAACCAGGCGCCAATTACAAGGCGAAGGCCGGCATTCCTGGCCTCTGTGTGGGCACGAACGATGCCCGCTAGCGAGCACTCGTCCGTGATGGCGAGCGCGTGGTAGCCCAACTGAGCGGCGCGCTCAGCGAGCTCTTCCGGCCGTGAGGCGCCGGCGAGGAAGGAGAAGTTGGAGCGGCAGTGCAGTTCCGCGTAGGCGGGCAGACCTGCCTTGGCGTTGATGTCCATGGTTTTCAGCCGAAGAGGCCATGCAGATACCACCGAGCCTCATCGCCTTCTCGGCTGCCCATGCGTTCCTGAAAGATCCAGTAGCAGGTGTGGTCCTTCGCCTCCGCAACGAAATAGTCGCGTGTCACCAGCTGGCCGCCCCACCAGCCCGACTCGATGCGCTCAGGCGGTGAGACGATACGCAGTGGCGATCCGTAGAAGGGACGGTGGTCGCGTTCAATCAGCGGCACCGGCTTGCCGAGCAGCCAAACAGGACGTGGCAGGCCTGCGGGCAACGTTGCGCTGGGCGGCTTGTCAGTGGCAGACTGCCAGCTGTTGGCGACTTCCGGGCGGTAGTCTGCACGCAAGCACGGTTGGCGGACATTGTCAGCGCCGAGGCGTGCCACCAGCAACTCAAGCAGGCGTGCATGGTCCGCCGGCGTGCCGCCCGGTTCTGGAAACAATGAATCGCTGGGGGGTGCCACCGGCTCGGTCTCGATGGCAGACACCGCGACGGCAATCATCGGCGCCTCGACAGTCAGCCGCGTCAGACGCTCTTTGAGCAGGCGAACCAAATGCTCTTCATGCCAGTTGGGCTCGGCCAGCGCAATCTCAATCTTCGTTGGTGCGATGGCAGCGGGGCCGCGCTCGTGGCGCAGTTCGACCGCAAACCGCTTGATGGCCAGGTGCCGGGCGGTTAGCCAGCCGACCATCTGTACCAGCAAGCCGCGAGTGTAGGCAAGGGCGGACTCAGCGTTGTCCATCCTATCCGGAAGATCCACCGCGGCGTCAAACGATGGGGGAGCTTCGACCCATTCGAAGACTTCAGGTGCTTCCCCATGGGCGCGATCCAACGCCTCAAGGATGGCGGCGCCGCATCGGCGCTGCAGGCCTGCGCGCGGCAGCCGGCGCAGGTCTCCTAGCGTCCGACAGCCGAGTCCGTCCAGCCACTCATCAAACGGCCGCGCCGCCGGCAGGATCGCAACGGGGATGCCGACCAGCGCTCGCACCAATGTGGGCATACTTAATGCCGTTCCGCCACCAGAGCGCGCAAGTAGCCAAGCGCCTTCGGCGGTTGGTGCGCATCCCGCGACAGGACTGAACCCCATTGCCCTGACGGCCGCCAGCATCCGTTGCCGCAGCTTGCGGACGCCGCCGAATAGTCGCAGCGTGGTGCTGATGTCGACAAGCACCGCCGCCTCCTCGGACGCAGCGACATTGGGCGAGAACTGCAGCATCGCCATCATGACACGCTCGAGCGCCGCCAGTTCTGCGCAACCATCGCGGTCAAAGAGAATGGTCTGCGGTGCGATCGTCTGTACGCCACCGCGGCGCATTGCCGGCTTCACGCCGGCCGCAATGGCCAGCGGCGACGCCATATGCACGCGCTCCCTGTCCAGGACAGCAACCGCTAGCTCAGTGGACCAGTTCGGTCGGAATACTTCGAGGGGCAGGGACGACAGGCGCAGGCAGATCCACAGGCGCAGCATGGCGATACAACAGAATGGGGGAGGGCTGCAGCGCTATGTGGAGCGGCGATTCCTGCTGCGGGCCTCGACGCTTAACGAACTGCACACGAATTCCGTCCGATGCGGGCTCCAATGTCAGGCGCAGCGGCGCCGGCGAGGCATCGCGTGCACAGGCCGTCGGACGAACCACGAAGAAAAGGACATCGGAGGCTTGGGCGGCAAGATGCAGACGCCGAAGCGCATCGTTACGCAGGTGCGACTGCCAAAAGACGAGCGCTCCGCAGGTCCCGGCGCGCAAGATCTGCTCCGCGGCCCACAGGGCGTCAGCGGTGTGCCGGGTTTCGATCCAGAGAGTCTGCGCGGACGGGACGCCCCAGTTGGCGAGCGCCAACGCTTGAGGCGCGTGCGGCGGTGCCAGAAGCGCGACAGGGCGGTTCGAGCGCGCGACGAGAGCAGGGCGTAGCAAGCGCAACTCGCCGATACCCGGCTGGCGCTGCAGCAACTCCGTCAGGCAACCGATCGGCCAGCCGCCGCCCGGAAGCTCCTTGTCGAGCGACGGATACCCGGTTGGAACGGTGCGTGCGTTGCCCCGAGCAAGCTGCGAGGCAAGCCAAAGTGACGGATGAATGGATTCTGGGGCGACGGTTAGCATGGCGAGCTCCTGCCCCCAGTGTACTGTATATTTATACAGTATTCACCTGCATTATCCGTCACATGAGCGGTTCCATCGCGCGATCGCTGCCACCAGCGGCCAACCAGCCCTGTTGCGAAAATCGCATCAGGGCTCGTATAATTTGGGTGTTGCAGGCAAGCGCGGAGCTTGTAGAGGTCGTCGAAAGACGGCAGCCCGTTTTGGGTGGGATCCTCGAATCCGGGGCCTGCAACCGTCTTTTCTCAGTCGTCGCGCACCGCGGCGATCACACGCCGACGCTCCCCATCTTCTGCGTCGCCGCACCAAAACTTCAAGCCGTAGCCGTCCACCTGTCCATTGCGCCGATACAGGTTGCGTGCGAGCATGCGCAGGTATCGGTCTTCCGTCTCCCCATACTGATTTCTGTGGACTGCGTAGAACGCGCTCGTCGCCACGGCGTCGGCGACCTGCAGGCCTGCCAACTGGTCGTGATTCACTGCGCGCACGCCATCAAGGTCGAGGCTGTCCCAATGGATGCGGCAGTCTTCCCGGCCCTGCAGTCGCACAAGGTAATGATGGAGGTCGGCATAGGACATCGCCGATCGGTTCGAGAAAATCAGTTCGGCCTTACCATCACCCTCACCAGGGCGCGCGGTATCCCTGCACAGCCAGCTCACGCGTTCCAGCAAAAGGCGGATCGTGTAGCGGTATAAGGAAAACGCCTCCTGCTGAAAAACCTCCGGGTCGGCGATTGAGGGCTTGTGGACCAGCACATGCACGTGCCGCAGTGGCGCCTCCCCAATCATGCGCGCCAGAGGCACCCGGTGCTCATGCCGCAGGTTGCGAAAATGCAGGGGCGATTTAGCAGGCTTCCTCAGTAGCTCCCTAGCGTTCTTGACGAGTTGCACCATTGCTAGGTCGTTCACAGTGCGAACTACCGTGGCGGACTGGACGAACCACCTCGAACTACCTTGCTCGTTGGGAAGGAACACAAATCCTTCGTCGCCCGACTCGTCGATATAGACGCGAAAGCTGGAGGTCATGCGTGATGCGTTGGTTATATGAGGGTGCCATTATGAGGCACACCAAAGGGCCGGGCTTCAAAATGATCTCGCTATGGACGCTACTTGGCCGGACGGACGTGCCCTATCCGTTGTCGGAAATGGCGGCAGGCGTCTGTAGTGGGCGCCCCGTCACGCCGATCACGATCTGCAACGCGCTGCTGGCGATCAGGGCGAACCGACACTTGTCGATGTCGAAGTCCTTGGTGTCCACGCTGAACAAGGGGTCGGCCATCGGCCTTGTGTGGGCTCATAAATCTGGAAGAATGCGTGGCAGGAGTTTTACTGGCTTGCCCTTCTGGGACTTCTCGAGGGGCGACCAATCTTCTGTTCCTGGGCTGCCACTTCTTATGGCAGAAACGTTCCCCTTCGGACCAGAAAGTCTTTGCAACGGTAGTTGAACGATTGAGCAGTTCCTCCAGCCGCAGCCCTTCCACCACGGTGGTATGGTCTTCGCTGCAGCAGCTCATGGCACAACCTCGCACGGCCTTGCCCTCGATGCAGCCACTCCTCCAGGCGAGTGCCTGGTCGGAGGTCGCGGCGACCGGCGTCGAAGTCGGCGCGCCAGGCTCGTGCGTTTAGAGTGACAGCCAGCGGCTAGAGGCCTTTTGTCGCGGCCTCACGATGAACTTGCGGCCGGCGCTGTCACAATCGCTAACTAATTTGATAGCTTACTTCACGACCTCGAAGCTACGAGCCTCTCTCTGATATAAATGCTAATAATTTCAGTAAGTTAGAAGAAGCGCTTCTATTTGCTGGTCATTTGATAGCGCGTACCGCAGGCCTCCATTTATGGAAAGAAGCCAGGAAGAGGTCCACGCTGCGCTGTTATGTGCGTGCTGTGCCCGGTCGCACTGAATGATTTAACATAAATCTTTTTATGCGAACTACTGGTGTAGCGGCAAAGTTGTAATGTCCGGTTCGGGGGTGCGGATGAATTCTTGGACTACTTGGAGGTAGTTCATGTATTCGTACGAGGATCGCATCAGGGCGGTCAAGCTGTATTTAAAGTATGGAGGAAAGACGGCAACGGTCGTTCGTGAGCTGGGCTATCCGTCGGGTAAGAACCTGAAGCGGTGGGTCAACCTTTACCAGGCACTGGGGGACCTGCCCGAGCACCGCCGTCCAAGGCATCGATACACGCTGGAGCAAAAAAGCGTGGCGGTGGATCACTACTTCGGTCATGGCTGCTCTCTAGTTGGTACCCGCAGAGCCCTCGGGTATCCCAGCACCGAAATGCTGGCCCGCTGGATTGAGGAGCTGCGCCCTGGCTCGCGTCGCATGGTCACGAGCACAAACACCAGTGCGCCGTTTGCGTCCGAGCAGAGACGTCAGGCAGTCACTGACCTTTGCGCCCGCCGGGGCTCAGCGGAGGAAGTAGCGAAAAAGGTTGGAGTAAGCCGACCGATGCTGTACAAGTGGAAAGATCAACTGCTCGGAGACGAGGCATATCGATCTATGCGCAAACGTAAATTGGCCTCGCCTGAAGACGAGCATGCAGCGTTGCTGGAAAGAATCGCGCAGCTCGAACAGCAGGTACGCCAGCTGCAACTTGAGCGCGACATCCTGGCGCAGGCGGGCGATCTAATAAAAAAAGACCAAGGCATCAACTCCCTGACCCTGACAAACAGGGAGAAGACACAGGTGGTTGATGCCTTGAAAGCTACGTATCCGTTGCCTGAGCTTCTTCGCGTCGTCGGGCTTGCGCGCAGTAGCTACTTCTATCACAAGACAGGCTTGAGGCTGCGCGATAAGTACGGCGATGTACGTAAGGCCATGGTCGAGATCTTTGACAGCAACCATCGCTGCTATGGGTACCGTCGTATCCACGCGATGCTGCGTCAGCGAGATATTCGGATCTCCGAAAAGGTCGTGCGCAAATTGATGGCGGAGGAGCAGCTTACTGTCCGTCGGCCTCGTCGTCGGTACAGTTCCTACAGCGGGGAGATTGGCGCTGCCCCCGAGAACCTGATTGCTAGGGATTTCCATTCGCAGGCGCCAAATCAAAAATGGCTGACAGACATCACCGAATTCCAGCTTCCAGCTGGCAAGGTGTATCTATCGCCCATGATCGATTGCTTTGACGGCAAGGTTGTAAGTTGGTCTATCGGCACGAGGCCTGACGCACAATTGGTCAATAGCATGCTCGACGGCGCCATCACCACGCTCACCGATGGCGACAGCCCCGTAGTACACAGTGATAGGGGCTCGCACTATCGTTGGCCGGGATGGCTGCAGCGCATCAAGGCGGCTGGTCTCATCCGTTCCATGTCGCGAAAGGGCTGCTCACCTGACAACGCAGCCTGCGAAGGCTTCTTCGGTCGCCTGAAAAATGAGATGTACTACTGTCGCAACTGGGCTGGCACGACGGTAGAAGGATTCATGCACGAGCTAAACTCTTACATCCAGTGGTACAACGAGCGGCGCATCAAATTGTCGCTGCGCGGCATGAGTCCGGTCGAATACCGGCGCCACCTTGGAATCGCAACTTAACTCAGTCCAAGAATTCATCCGCACCCCCTTCTAGCAAAGTTGAAATGTCCGCCTGAGGCGCCTGTCCATGGTATTCAGCCTGCCCGGTTGAATGCAATGGAGGATGTCCGGGGATGGCGGGAACCGAGGTCATTACAGTAAGCATGCGTGAGTTAGACAGGCTCAAGATCGTCCAGGCGGTCGTGGATGGTCAGTTGCGGCCCGGGGTGGCTGCCGAACGGTTGGAGATCACGGACCGGCAATTCCGGCGGCTGCTGGAGCGCTATAGGCAAGAAGGCGCATCCGGGCTGGTTTCTCGCCGGCGCGGTCGACCCAGCAACAATCGCATGCCAGCGGACCGCGAATCCGTGGCCCTCGGCCTGATTCGGGAACACTACGCCGACTTCGGCCCGACCCTGGCGGCCGAGAAGCTGCGAGAGCGTCATGGGCTAACGTTGTCCAAAGAAACGATCCGCCGACTGATGACGGTGGCCGGCCTGTGGGTGCCGCGCAAACAGCGGCCGCCGAAGGTCTACCAGCCTCGTAACCGGCGCGCCTGCTATGGCGAACTGATCCAGATCGACGGCAGCGATCACCGCTGGTTTGAGGAGCGCGCCCCAGCCTGCACCCTGCTGGTTTACGTCGACGACGCCACCAGCCAGATCATGGAACTACGCTTTACTCATTCGGAATCCACGTTCACATACTTTGCGGCGACGCGGGCCTATCTGGAGCGCCACGGCAAGCCGGTGGCGTTCTACAGCGACAAGGCCAGCGTTTTTCGGGTCAACAAGAAAGGGGCAACCAGTGGCGACGGCCACACCCAGTTTGCGCGGGCCTTGTTCGAGCTGAACATCGAAGGTATCTGCGCCAACAGCAGCCAGGCAAAAGGCCGTGTCGAGCGGACTCACCTGACCTTGCAGGACCGGTTGGTCAAGGAGTTGCGCCTGCGTGGGATCAACACGATGGAGGCAGCCAATGCCTTCATGGCGGAATTCATCGCCGACTATAACGCGCGCTTTGCCAAGGCGCCGCGCAATGACCACAACGCCCATCGGCCGCTGCGACCCGACGAGAACCTGGATCTCATCTTCGCGTGGCGCGAGCCGCGCTGTGTGTCCAAGAGCCTGACGATTCAGTACGACAAGATGCTCTACCTGCTGGCGGATACGCCAGAGCATCGGAAACTGGCCGGTCGCTATATCGATGTCTATCACTATCCGGACGGCAGAATCGAGCCACGCGCAAATGGCGCCGCCCTGCCCTACACGATTTACGATCGGCTCTCGGAAGTGGATCAAGGCGCGATCGTTGATAACAAGCGCCTGGGGCACGTATTGCAATTAGCGCAATACGTTCAGGAGAAGCGCGACAACACGCGGTCACTCTCTGTGCCTGGCACGGAGGGGGCTCCCCGCAAGCGTGGACGACCGCCCGGCAAGAAGTCGCAGCGCTCGCTGGGCCAGAACGATATGTTGGAAGCGCTGCAACGGTTGCAGCAGCAGCCGTGGCCGCTGAACGGAACGGAGAATTGATTTCAGCTTGACACCTGGAAATTCAAATCCGCCCTGCTGGCATGACGGCCTCACCCTGATCACAACTCTGCCGCTTCAGGCCAGCACCACCGCCCTACGGGAACCCCAAAAAAGACAGAACAAACAAGCTGGACAGACACCGGACAACCGGACATTTTAACTTTGCCGGGACCCGGACATTTCAACTTAGCTTTGACAACTGGTATGTTTTGAAGTGTTGCGCTGTGGCGGCGGTCGGCCACAGTAGTTCAAGGCTTTCCAGGCGATTCTGCGCAACAGATGCGGCGACTACCATCGCGCAACAGCGGGCCATTGGCTTTTTCCTCTGCAAGCCGTCTTTTGACCTTGAAAACCGCTGCATCGGCTCTTGCCAAGGGTCACGCAACACCATCCCGACCCACCAAGAATGCGTCATATGCCGTATAAATCACTTATGGCAGGATGTAGCATGGCGCCCAGGCCGCTTTCGCCGGGATAATTTGACTGGCATTACCTATGCCAGAACAGCCAGGCGAGCGCTGACGAGCCGGTTAAGGCTGACGCCTTGCTCCGCCGCCTGCGTCGCCAAGGAACGATGCAACTCCGGCGGGATGCGAAGCGATAGGACGCCGCTATATTGCTTGTCCGCCAGCGGAACGGGGACTTCTTCGCCGCCGGACTTCATGTCGGCAACGGCTTCCGCCACGACCTGCCGGATACCGGCCAAGGCGTCTTCAGGCGTGGAGGCGAGCCAAGACAATGACGGGAACTCTGCGCATAGCCCGACGTGCTCCTGGTCCTCGGTCGACCAGGTTACTCGGTACGTATAGTGGTCAGTTGGCATTTTTTCCCTCGTGCAGCTTCTCAATCGCCTTCAGCACTTGGTTGGCTTTCCCCTTGTCATTCTGAATGTTCACACGTGGGTCGCCCGGCCAAGGTGTTTTAAACACTGCATGGCTAGTGCCCGATTGCCTGGCGGTACCGAAATATTCTTCGCACACCTTCATGAGGTTCGAAAACCGCACATTGGCTGGCAGGCTCCTGGCGCATCTGCGCCAAGATCTTACGGGTGTCTGTCATGACAGCGTGGTATCAATAGTGCAACCATTTGAAAATCAAAGTGCGCGAACGGCTCAGAACGCCTTACCCGGCAAAACCCAGTCGAGCCGTGCGCGCCGGCCGCGCGGGGCGGTTGAAAGGCGGGTGTTTAACACCGAAGCGAGAACCGCTTGCCTCAAGTGCAGAGGCTCACGCAGCGCCCGGCTCTGCTATACGACCACCCAAGGACCCGAGCTGGAGATGCCGATCGCCGTTAGCGCCGCCGACGGGGTCGCGCCGGCGGTTTGCTTTCGTCGGCCCCCGTTGCGTTCGCGCTCGCTTCGTCCGGTTGCTGACTCCCAACGGCGGACGTCTCCGCGCCCTTGGCCTCCAAGTGAGCACGCAACGCTCTCAGCTCGGCCTGTGCCTCAGCGGCCAGGCTGACCGCTTCGATTAGCTTGTCCCGCGTGGACTGATGCGCGGCGTGCACCTCTGTCAGTTCCTGGCGTGCTTGCCCTTCCCGCGTCTCGGCGCTACTCAAGCGCGCTTCAGCGCGTTGGCGAGCCGCCTCTTCTGCCGCGCGCTGGGCTTCGGCAACGGCCGCGGCCTTCTCGGCCGCGGCGCGCAAAGCCTGCTCGCTCCCCCATTGACCCCGTACCGCGACCACTTCGTCCTCCAGGCGAGACACTGCTTCCAGGCGCAGTTCCGCTTGTGCCAGCGCGCGCCGTACGCGTGCCAACTCCTCCTGTTGGCGTGCCGCCCCTTGCTGCAGACGCTCAATTTCGTCGGCCTGCTCGTTCGCCCTGCCCGCGACGGTATCGCGATCGGTCGTCACTTCCAAGAGCTGCTGCGCCAGGTCGTCTCGCTCCTTTTCAAGCGCTTCGCCGTTCGCTGCCATCGCGGCGAGCTCATTCATCGCCTGCGCCAGGGCGGCCTCCGCTTCGGCGGCCGCTTCCTCGGCGACTTTGGACAACTCGGCGCCCAGCGCGGCAAGGAGGCGTGAATTCGGTTCGCTGAGCTTGCGTGGTGGCCGCTTCTGCTGCTGTTCCTGCCAGGTCGACCAGTACCGATGAATCGTGTTCATGCTGCCGCTGCCCAACCGCTCGCGCACCGCGGTCAGCGTTGGCTTTAGCTGTTGGGCGACCAGCGCCTCGGCAACCGCGGCCACTTGCTCGTAGGTGATGCCCGGACGTGCCATTTCGTATTGCTCGTGCTCCGTTGATATCGTATTGAAAATAATACGATACGATACGAAAAACAAGTACGAAACGACGGTGAAGGGGGAAACGGGTGCATGGCCCCGGCAGACGCCGCCGAGCCGCTCGGCCGCCGAACAGGCTGGGTGGAAAGGCCGCGAGCGGCCAAGGGTCTACCTCGAGACTGGTAGGCGCCCCGTCGCAAGGGGCCGCAACGACCCGAGGT
Organism: Cupriavidus sp. GW821-FHT07C08; assembly: GCF_059419025.1. Classification (NCBI taxonomy): domain Bacteria; kingdom Pseudomonadati; phylum Pseudomonadota; class Betaproteobacteria; order Burkholderiales; family Burkholderiaceae; genus Cupriavidus; species Cupriavidus sp. GW821-FHT07C08. Next base: position 385,640 of record NZ_JBWKQZ010000002.1, on the reverse strand, counting down.
ACTCGATTTCCGGCGGAATGGATGCGGAATCGAAAGCGCGAAATCTAGCGCCAACCGTTCGGGCGTCGCTCCTTGACTTCGCGTTGGTGCCGATAGAGTGAAAGCATCCCTTCGACAACGATGCCAATGCTCTCCCACCAAACGCAGCTCCCCCTGTTCCCGACCTCGTCGGGCCGCGTCCATCCCGCCAGCGCGTCGGCGCTACTGCTACTTGCCTGTTCCGGCACGAAGCTCGACCGGCAGGCGCGTGCCATTGACCTCTACCAAGGCGTGATGTACGACTCCTATCGGGCGCACCTGCGACGGGAGGCTAGACCGAATGTCCTGATCCTCTCCGCACGTCACGGCTTCCTGGATCCGCACGCGGTGATCGATCCCTACGACCAGCGCATGACCGCGCAGCGTGCCGACGCGATGTTGGCCGATCTGCCGGCATTCGCGGGATCGGCGAACTGGCCAGCCCAGGTCGGCAAGGTGTTGCTGGCCGGCGGCAAGGAGTACCGCCGTGTCATGCGCGCCGCGCTCGCTCGCCAATACAACACCACGCTGCCGGCCTTTCAGGAAACGACCGGCGGCATCGGCATGCAACGCTCACAACTCGGCGCGTTTCTCGACGGTCTTGCGCCGAGGTTCAACGAGCCGATGGGCCATCACCCCAATGGCACGCCGCTCTACCGGCGCTACGGCTGGATCGAAGCCGGTGCCGTGACTGGCCTGATCTACCGGGCGGCCCCTTACCTGCCCGCCGTCAAGGCCCGTGTGCTTGCCTTGTTCCAAGGCCCATCCGGACCGACCGCCGACGCGGAGGTCGAGGAAATCATCCGCGGTCGCACCAGCATTGGCCCTCGCTGGGTCGGCGTGGCGGATCTTCACCCGCTGCAGGAGGCCGCGTGAGCGAATTCGAAAAAGCGCTGCACCAGGAGGCGAAGGCGCTCAGCGAGAATCTCGATGGCACAGCTGGCCAGCTATTGGCCCTCACGCACGCCGGCTACAAGGCGTGGGCCAAGGAAGGCAATCTGCATTTCCCGGAGCCAAAGCGCTACGCCCTGCTCCACGAGATCCTGCGCTACTGCGCCTACGGGAGTTTGCTCGAGTGCAATCCGACGCAATGGGATAGCCTGCGGGAGATTGCCGAGATGCTGGATGGGCGGTACCCACGTTATGCGTGCACGCGAGCGCGTCTGCGTGCGCGCCGCAACCGCTATGGCAGACCGTGCGTCTAACGTGCCAACGGTGCGTGCCCTGCCACAGCTGCCAGCGATATCCGCCTCGTCCGAGGCGGGCGATAGCCGCCATGTCGGACTGCCCTATCCAACCACGTCCGCCGGATTGACGCTCTCCGCGCGCAGTCGTACGCTGCCAGCTAGCGGCTGGATGTGAAGCTCGATATTCTCTCGACGAGCTCTGGCCCAGCCGGCACAAATCGCGGCTTCTAGCGTGGGGAACAACTGACGCGGCTCCGGTGTGCCGTCTATTTGTAGCGCCCACTGATGTTCGGCCGGCACGACGCTAATACTGTTTGCAGGCATCAGAAGCTCCAAAGATCGCCGCAGGCCATGCCGCGACGCCAGATGCCACCCCGTGGGGGAAGCGTATCACCCCTTGATCGAGCGTGGATCGTTGCCGAAAGAGTTGCGCTCGCGGAGCTGACCGTCCCGACCATGGATCAGCAGTTCGACCTTGTCTTGGTTGGCCTTTTCTGTCCCGGCGGCAATGGCCTCTTCCTCGCTAGGGAAGTGTGACCGCCGTCCGTGCCCTCGAATGCGACCGCCCCAACGAGCGCTTCTTCGCCGATTTTCCCCGCACGCATGGGCGGCCGCCCACGCCGCAGCCGGGGAAAAGCCGCCCACAGGATCGGCACTGAATCGGATGGCCCAGCAAGGCATAAGGCGCGTCAGCATGCCAAGCGAATGGCATTTCCGTACCGGTCGAAGACCGCACCCGGGCATGACGCCCGTCCTGATCGGCGTCTCTAGCCTTCCAGCCAGGCATGCTGATCCCTGGCCGCATCGCCGATCTTGGCCGCATGAGCCGCTGCCTGTTCGAGCCAAGGCGCATGCGCCTTGGGTACGACCAGCATCGTCAAACCCAGGCCGTCCAGCACACGCAGGGCGTGCTCGAGATTGACGCCCTTGCCGTTCTCCAGCTTGGACAGCATGCCGATCGAGACAGCGCAATGCCTTGCCGCCTGGTCAATCGGCATCCCCTCCCCTGCCCGCGTGGCTCGAATGCGCTCGCCCAGTTGGTGAATGGCGCGAATTGTCGCGCGCGAAGGCGGCGTCGGATCAGGTAGTGGTCGCGGCATGGAGGCCCGTCCCGTGAAGAAGAGAGGTCAGCGTGGAAGCTGCTCGTCACGATTGTTTCATGAACGTGAAATTATACTCCACAACGCTGTGGCGGCCCTCTATGCCGAAGGAAACTGGCCAGCCCCGCCCGACAAACTCGTGGCGTTAGCCCATGCAGGTCTGAAGGTGTGGGCGAAGGTCGGCAATCTCCAGTTTCCGCCCGAATAGCGGTATGCGCTGTTACAGGAAATCATGCGCTACTGCGCCTGGGAATGCCTGCTCGCGTGCTGCTTCACGCAGGAGCTCCGCTTGGAGCGGATCGCGGACATGCTGGATGCCACCTATCCACGCTATGCCTGCACCCGCGCAAAACTTGCCGCGCGCCGCAACTGCTATGGCAGGCCGCGGTTCCGAACCCTCTCTTGGAAGCAATACACGCCGCGAAGCGGCGGCACGAGTGGGAGATGAGATAATTTCAGTATATAACAGCGGGTATGGCGCAAATGGACTCCCTCTGGCTCAGCAACCCGACCCAGGCTTATCGCGACTGGCAGGCGCGTGAGGCGGCCGGCGCAGATCGCCGCCCCTTCTCAGCACGCTCGATCGTCCAACATCAGGCAATGTTCGAGCATTTCCGCCGACACGTGATGACCAGGGGCTCGACCATCGCCTCATTTGGCACCGCCGATGTCGACGCGTTCTGGCAGACGACCGACGGCCGGTCGTACTCCCAGGCTACCCGCATGCGGTATGTGAAGCTGCTGGACCGCCTGTGCCGGCATCTGGTCTTCGCCGGCGTGCGGCAGGACAACCCAGCGGCCGCACTTCTCTTTGCTGAGCGCTGGCCAGACGAAGAACCCACACCCCTGTTCCTTGATGAGGCTGAGGATGCGCGGCTACAGGCCTATCTGCTATCGCCTGCCGAGGATCTGGCCGGCTTGCGCAGCCGCGCGATCGTCGCGACATTCCTCGCAACGGGTATTACAGCGGGGGAAGCGCGAGCAGCGCGTTTGAGGGATCTGATTCCGGATGCGAGCCCGCCCTATCTTTTTGTGTCGGCGCACGGCGCACGGGACGCGCACACGGTTCACCTCGCCGACTTCGCGATACCTGTATTGCGGACTTGGTGCGCGCGCCGCTCGATCCTCCCCGTCGAGGGCGACCTACTATTCACGCTCACCCCCGATGGTCGACCGATCACCGACATGAGCTTCGGTCGGATCGTGGCCACAGCACTTGCCGCAATGGGGTTCTCCGGTGCAGAGCCAAGCCCCCGCACGTTGCGCAATACCTTCTGCCGGCGCCATCTCCTGGCAGGCAGCTCACGTGATGAGGTCAGCCGCATGTTGGGGCTGGCCAGCCATCGCACTTGTGACCGAATTGCTGCGACACTGCCGGCAGCGGACGAGCCAATGCACCAAGATAGCTCGCCTGACGCGCCAGCAAAGGCCAAATAAGGAAGATCATGGATATTCCACTGGACACTGTGAAGGTCATTTACCGCCGTGCGATCGACCCAAGGGCGAGCGACGGTGAGGGTGCGGCCTGGTGGGCCGCCGTCGCGGAGGAAGTCATTGCCGTCGTCCGTGCCGAGGACACCGTGGCCGCTGCCAGCGTTATCGCATGGTGGCACCACGACTGGCATGCAGTGGGCGACTCCGCGAGAGCGGCAGCTGCACGCATCCGGCGCGCTTCCCGCGCGCTCAGGATCGGCTGATCGAGCAACCCTTGGCGCGCACACGATATCGGGCCCTCCCTCTTGCATACGCGCCTGCTTTTGCTATTCTTCGCCGGTGCGCCACCCTAAATCGCTTACAGGCGCGCATTTTTTTCTAACCAGACACGACTATGGCCACGAAAGCGAAACCCGTAGCAAAGACTGCAACGAAGACCGCAGCAAAGAAAGCTGCTCCGGCAAAGAAGGCCGCTCCGGCCAAGAAGGCTGCCGCAGCCGCCCCGGTCGCCAAGCCTCTGAAGGACACGTTCAACAAGTCGAGCCTACTCGCCCACCTGGTCACCCAGACCGAGCTGGACAAGAAGACCGTTCAGACTGTGCTGTCCCACCTCGAAAACACCATGGTGAGCGCGATCCATAAGAAGGGCGCCGGCGAATTCACCCTGCCGGGTCTGTTCAAAGTGGCGGCCATCCAGGTGCCGGCCACAAAGAAGCGGTTCGGCAAGAACCCGTTCACCGGCCAGGAACAATGGTTTGCGGCCAAGCCGGCCAGCGTCAAGGTCAAGGTGCGTCCGCTGAAGAAGCTGAAGGACGCCGCAGCGTAATCGCGACGATTCCCGCGAACAAAAAAGCCCCGACTCGCGATTTCGGGGCTTTTTTGCATTGGATCCCTACTTAGAAGGGCGAGGGCTGCGGCGTAGCAACTTGCCGCCATGCCAGCCCCGGTTGCCGGCAGGTCCTCGAAAAGCACCTCCGCAAGCGCAACGCATCGATGTCGTACTCAAGGGTTAGCCCGAGGCGATCCTTGTATGAAGTGCGCCGGGCGATTTCATCGCGCCCCATCCCCTTCAGGCATCCATACTGCGTGTAGACGTGATCAGACAACGCAAAGCACTCAGTCAGATTTCGCCATTCCTTCCACACGGGTAGGGCAAAATTTCGGAGGTGCCATCGAAGTCTCGTCGTCGCCATCCGAAAGAGATGGTCGATGACTTCGCGCTCCGTTAGCTTAGCTTGCATCTCGCTCATGCCTGTGCGGTCGTCACGGGGAAGCCAAAGCTCAAACGTCGGGTCGCCCATCACGGTAGCGATCCCGCGATGTGTTCCATGGCCTTTTCTATGCAGTCAGTCCCGGCACGCGGCAAGGGAAGGATCATCCGGCGCGACACCGTTCGTGACGGCCATTGCACGATAGCGCCTGATTTAACGTGTGCCAACGCCAATCGGTCGCATATCCCGGCGCGTTCGCGTAAGCGTCGTCGGTCGACCACAGTCGCTCGCAACGTCGTGCGTTGCCTGGCAGCGGACCTATATTGACCCGCTACACGGTGTTTGAACTGTCGGAAATGCGGCCACTCGAACGGCTAAAAGCGGTTCGCTTGACAGGGGATTCTACCGGCTACAATACGGTCCAGGTAAGCAAATTCGGCGGGGGGAAGAGAATCACTTATGCGGACAAGCTTGTCACCGGACTATCAAATTGACGCCCCGGAAACGCGTGACAGGGTGATGCATTTCCTCAATGGAATCGGGGTTCCTGCCCGATACGAAGACGGCGCAACCGGCTTCTCCGAAGGATGCTGCATCGCGCAGGGTGCGCTACATGTAGATCCTGCGTGCCGGATTTCGACAATTCTGCACGAAGCGGGGCATCTGGCCATTACACCACGGCGCTTCCGATCACTTATGAACGGAAACCTCTATGCAGGTCATCGCGAAATGCTGAAGGTCGTCGATGAGGCAGGTGTGTATCCGGACGATCCCCTCTATCGTGCAGTCATTCAATGCTCGGATCCAGAAGCCACTGCATGGGCTTGGGCAGCGGGTACCGAATTGGGGCTGCCCGGCGAAGAGATTGTTCGAGACGACGAGTACGGTGGTGATGGTGAGGCAATCCGGCTGGCGCTGCAGATGCGCGCCTACATTGGAGTACACGGACTCGCTCACGCCGGCTTTTGCGCGATTCGCGAGCGTAACGGTGTCGCTGCCTGGCCGCGCCTGCATTTCTGGACGCAAGAAGTTGGATTTCCGGAGTACGTCCCAGCTGGAGAGTAAGGGCAAGAGTTGAACTATGAAAACACCAGGCAAACCTTGTGCATCGTGTCCCTGGCGTCGCGCTGCGGGTGCGGGAGACATTCCAAACTTCGATCTCGAGCTGGCCGAAAAGCTGGCTGATACATGCCCTGACCACCGGGGCATGGGGCCGGACTTTGGAGCCAGTATCTTTGCGTGTCATCAATCCCGGCAAGGAGAGGAGTTCGCGTGCGCTGGATGGCTGGCGAAAGTCGGACACCGCCATCCCGCGGTGCGCCTGGCAGTGGTCTCCGGTCGGCTTGATCCAGCAGCACTAGAGCCTGGCGAGGACTGGCCGGAACTGCATGACAACTATCGGGAAGTGCTGGACAAGCTGCGTGCGACGTCGAATTTTGAAGACGAGGCCAAAGGAGATGAGTCGGCAGTCAAGATCGGGGGATCCAACGCCAGCGTTATTCAGCATTGCCGCCCCGTGGGATCGCCTCACTCTTCAACGGGGCAAGCAGCACGCGCGATTGACGGCACGCCTACACGAATGACGATCCAAAGTCGGAAAGTTGTGGCTTCTACAAAATCTTTGGAGAGTCAGTAGCCGTCTCAATACCCAGCGCTAACTGGTGTTGGTGTGCTCAAACGAGCGCTTACGATAGTCTCGCCGTCAACCTGAACTGGTGTTTGCCGTGAGCCGCTCGTCGCGCTTGCCCCTTTTCCTGTCAACCGCGCTGCTTCAGGACAGCCGCGCGATACCGGGAGCGCAGTAGCAGATCCGGCACCGGCGCGAGGACCTCCGCCATGAATTGAAGCTCGACGCAGGAATCGGCACCGTGTTCCCGTACCGCCCGATCAAATGCGGCCTGCGCCGCTTCCAATTGCGTCTTGACGCGGCACACGCTCAGGCGGCGGCAGCTCTGGCTCCTCGAACATCATGAGCCTCAACTGCTGTGCATGCGCGACCCAACCTCCAACAGATGCCAATGGAAGGTCGTAAGGAAGGCATCCACGCGATCAATCTCATTGCTTGGTCCCCGTCTCATCGACGACTACAACCGTGGTGGCCCACAGAAAACGACTTTGTAGTGTTTGCCCCCCTTGTGGAGCAATACGGGCTTACCGTCTTCGACTCCAGTCCTAGATGTCGCTTTCGCTTCTAACTCATCCCCCACATCCAATCCATCGCTCGCACCCATTGCTCTTATCCGTTTCGCGGTACATCGGCTTCGATCGCAGCATCGTCATCGCAAGCGCTCTTCGTTCCACTCTAGAGCCTCTAGTGCTTCCTCCCCTGCCAGCGATGGACTGAGCGTGACTTCTGCTTGCCACATATCGCCGCTGTCCCGGATGAAAATGAAACCGGAGTCGGACAGCATCTGCGCCGCAGCTGATACCTTCTTGCGCTTCAGTTCCTGCGTTTCCACGCACTCTTCGAGTAGCCGCCGCGCATGTGGCCCCATGGCGCGCAATCGCATCGCCGCCGCGTGCGCATCGGCTTCGGTCTCGTAGTGCAGGAGCATCGCTCTTTTCCTATGTTAGAGCGGCAGACCGGCGACCGAGTACAGCCGAACCGCCGAACGTGGGATGCCAAAGCGCTCAATGGAATCCTCAGTCTGGAGTGGCAGTACCATCAGCCGGTGCATGAAAGCGCCCCCGCTGGGATCGACGTGTGCAAACAGCCTCTCCACAAGTTCCCGGTTCTGCAGCGGCTCATCCACGACCACAATATCAGCACCGTTAAAATCGAACATCGGGTAGTGACCTACCGTAGCACCCCGCACCTTGCCTTCGAAATCGACCTCAACCTTCTCACTCATCAGTAGCGTCTGGCTGTCGGCATACGCAACTCGCAAGCCATCTTGTGCACGTGTTTCTTCCGTCCACTGCTTCAACGACAAGGTCTTTCCCGTTCGGCACCGACCAACGATTCCAAGAACCTTCACTGTTCCAAGACAGTCGCTCACAAGAGCTGCCACTATCGCCGGTGTCAGGATGACGTTGTTCAATTTCTTTTCCGTCTCAAACGTTATCGTTGGTCACGAAGTCCAAGAAGAACTCGAACCACAACCCTTCCTGGCCATCCGGCAGGCTCAGCGGATACTGATCCGGCTTCTCAACCACGCGCGCGCGGTAAGCCTGCTCGAATCGCTCCACATCGCTGCGCAGCTCGGCGATGAAAGCATCGAGGGTCTGTGCCATGCTTTGCTTTTCCGTTATTCAGGGTGGAAATCTTGCGAGAGCACGTCATCAACAGCCCAAGGCAACGCTTCCGGGAAGACATCGAGATCCAGGCCGGTCTCATTGCTCGCGATGCTGCGGGCCTTTGACCATACGATGTCGAGCCACGCAGCATCGCTGAACTTACCCCGCAAGCTTGGGGCTTCATTCAGCACGTAGGCAACTTCCTTGCGCTGTGTGCGAATGTTGAACTGCCAACTCTTGCTGCGGCGGGAAGGCTGAAACTGCCACTTCAGCAGGTGCGCCAGCAGCACGGACATGCGGCTTGCCAATTCGCGTTGTTCGCTCTTGCCCACGTCCTCGATCTCGTCTGCAATGTGCCGAACGTCGATGGCCGACAGCTTGCCCCCACGCAGCAGTGCGGCCTGCTCGCCTGCCCAGGCCACCACATCCTTCTCATAGGCCGTACCCATGACGGCTCCATCAAATGTGGCTTAATGCCAGGTGCACACGTGCACCACGTCAAGCGCGCTCGCTTGGCTTCCCGATCGTCTTCCTGGCGTGATTGATGACCGCATCCGGGCAATTACGCCGCCGCGTACTGTCCGGTGCTGCCAGATATGATTTCCAAGTGGACAGGGAAATCGGAAAGGCTTGCCCCTTGTTGACCAACGCCAGCGCTTCCACCTGGGTGATGCCGGCTTGCACGATCAGCGCACGCAGCTCCGCGCCGTTATCCTCTTTGACTTCGTTCATAACTTCGCGCTTAGGTGCACTTGTGCACCAAGAATAGCACACGGCTCTCCCATGCCGCCTTGGAGCCGTCCGAGCTATGAAAGCTGGGCCCCTCACCCATGGTTGCTCCAGTTTTCTGTCAGAAGAAATGGAAAAGCCGGTCCCTTTCGGAACCGGCCATGGATTGAAATAGAGAAGGCGATTACGCCCCGGCAGCAAGCGCCGTGACGTCGATCATGCCATCGGCCTCATCAACCAGCTCCGGCGTCTGGGAGATGAAGAATTCCCGTTCATATCCGCCAACCCGCAACACTTCACGCTTCATCTTCATGAAGGCGCGCTTGCGCTCCGGATCCAGCGGACCGTCCGCTTCATCAGTGAACAGCGTCTGAAAGGACTGCCGCGCGTGTTGCGCCCGATACAGGGCGATACCGCGCGTCAGGCATTCGTTGATCCACACCTTCTGGCCGCCGCTGATCACGGAAAACTCCTTCGAGCTATCGTTATCGGCATCCAGTACCGCAATCGAGAACCCCTCCCGGGCTTCCCCGCTAGCCAGCGTCGTTTGCGTCCGGATCGCGATTGTGAATCGCGGCCCATAGCAGGCGAGCAGCAAGTCATTGACGATGCCGGTAATGGCTGGCCCCGCATCATCGATCGACAACGCGATCACGCCGTCGTTGCCGAGCCCCTTGCCGAGCAGCTTCCACTGCGCGATTTCGTCGGACAGGCGTTGCACCTGCGACTCAAGCCCCGGCAAACCACCAAGCTCCCGCTCGATCCGGTCACGTTCAGTGGCCAGCGCACTTTGACGGCGGATCAATGTTTCGATCTTGCCGTCGGCCGCGCTGACCCCTTCCCGGACGCCCGCAATGTCGCGGTCGAGGTCCGCAATCAGGCCCGTCACATCGGTTACGGCCAGCGTGTCAACCTCTCGTTGCATCACAGCCAGCTGGGATTCAACATCCTGGAGATCCCGGACGAGCCGGTCCTTCCGTTCAGTCTCCTCCTGCGCCAGGGCTGCCAGGTCGCCCCGTGCCTTCCCAAGCGCAGCGGCGGCGGTGTCAAGCAACGGTCTCTGAGCCGCCAGGGCAGTCAGGCGTTGAAGCTGCTGATTGTCTCGCGCGATGTCTCGCTGCAGGGATGCCACCGCTTCACGAGCCGCCGGCAGGCGCTGCAATGCCGCGTCCATTGGCCTCAGGGCTTCCTGCTTATCCCTGTAGCTGGTACGCAGATTGGTCACCACGATAGCCTGGGCTTCGTACTGGCCTTTGGCCTCGCGGGCTTGCGCAAGCAACGGACACTGGCTGTGCATTGGGTGGCCGCTGCAAGGCACGGTATCCATGACATCGGTCTGGGCCTTGAGGGTCCGCGCCAGCTGTGCCGCCACCGAGCCGCGCTGCTCCATCCCGCGCAGCTCACTTACCAGCCCCGCATGCCGCGTCGCAAGCGCTTCGACTTCGGCCAGCTCCCGCTGCCGTTCGGCAAGTTCCGCTTGCCGACGGCCAAGGGCCATCTGCACGCCATCTTGTTGCGCGCCCGCGGCGGTGATCGCCTCGGATTGCGCAAGGGTTGCCTGGCTCGTCGCCAGGGTATGCTCAAGGTCCCGCTGCCGCGCAGTCGCCTTCGCAATCGCCGTGCGATCGTCCATGGCAAGCTGCTGGCCACGTGCCATCAACTCCCGCTTGCGCTGATGCAACTCGCGCAACCGGGCTTCAGTGCCGGCCGATGCCGCCTGCTTGGCAGCCAGCGTGGCGCGTTCCTGCTCCAGCTTGCTGCCACGGTTGAGCCGCTCCGTACGATGCGTCCGCTCAGCAGCAAGGGCCTGGTCGATCTCCTGAATCTCCCTGGTCATCGCTGCCACGGTGTCGCGCTTGCCAGACAGCACAAGTACATCCCGCTGCAGCCCATCCAGAGCACGGCTCAGCGCCTTGGCCACGTCGCCCGCTTTCGCGGACAGCTCGCGCAGGTGATCGATCCCGAGCAGCTCGGCGAGCAGCTTCTTGATCTCGGCGGGCTGGTAGCTTGCCAGCGGCCGCCGGTTCTGCGCGGAAAACACACTGGTGAAGAAGGCTTCGGCCGATCCCAGAACCGAGTCAAGGCAGCGGCCGTACGTGTCGGCCTTGCCATCGGAAACGGTGCCGTCAGACAGTTGCACCGGGCTCCAGTCGCCCGTCGCGCTCTTCTCGAACAGGTAGTACTCCGCCTTGCGGCTCTTGCCCGGGTTGCGAAACGCGAATGCCGACCGGTAAACCTTGCCGCCGTGCTCCCATTCCAGGTCCTTCTCCGCGCGCGGGGCACAGAGGTGGTCCCAGTACGAGAAAGCGTCGGCCGACATCTTCGTTGCGTGGCTCGGCATGAGCGGATACGGATGCAGGTTGTCCATGATCGTGGTCTTGCCGGCGCCGTTGGGGCCGACAATTGCAATCAGGCCAGCCGGCAGATCGGTCAGATCCACCGTAACGCTGTCCCGGTGCATGCCATCGCGGATACCGTGGAAGCCGGCGAGGGTCAGTTTCAATGGGCGCATTCGAGGACCTCCGCGCCAAAGGAGTGGAGATAGTCAGACGGGAGCTCCATGGCGCCGCCATCAAACACCGGCATCTCGGCCGCGGCCGGCACATCCTGCTCCGGCTGGCCCGCGATTGCGCGTTCGACCGAACGCACCGCCGCCGCAAACTGAACTCCGGCCATTTGCAGAAGCGCCTTCCAGTCGTCCAGGCCTGTCATGGCCCTGAGCTCCAATGCGCTCCACTGTCCGGCAAAGCCGTTCGAAAAAGACCAGATAACGTCTTGCAGCTCCTTGGACGGTGCCACGGAGTACCAGGTGTTGCCACCGTCGGTGGCAATCGCCATGACCAGTATGTGATCGCGCTTGGCAATCACTGCGCCGCGGCCGCGGCCGAACGGCTCATACATCATGCATTGCGTGAACTGGTGGTTCTCGCACAACCGCTTGGCCAGATCCGTGCGGGTCATGGCACTTTCCTCAACATGGAGCCACTTCGGACCGGCGTGATAGAGAATCATGTTGCACTCCAGGGTAGGACGGAGCGCGCCCCGGACGGGAAGCACCACGTCTGGGTAGATAGAAAAGAAATGGATACTGCTGGTCGATGCGTCAACGACGCGGGTGAAACCGGGTTTCGACAGCCACTCACGGCTGTCGGAACAGGGCTCGCATGTTCAGAGGGTTAGGCGGGTTGCCCCGCGAACAGGTCATCGGTGAGCCAGTCCATACTTGACTGGTCGGCCAGCGGCGCCGACGCGAGAACCGCCACGGGGTCCGGGCTCGGGTCGGAGCGTTCAACACCGCTTGGTGTCACTTCCGCTCGGGGATGCTCATGCGCACCAGCCTCGCGCAGTTGGGCGAGCACGCCGTCCGCGATCGACTGTGCATCGAGCGTTTCCAGCATGGTCAAACGGTCTACCAACGGGGCAGTGTCAACGCCGGTCAGCTCACCCCAGCGGGAGAGCTTTTCCGGCAGACTGGCCGCCCGGCTGATGCCTTCAGCGCGGCTACGCACGGCCGGCAAGACGCGCGTCTCGATCTTGACCTCGGCGCTTTCTCCGAACAGCGCTAGAACCGCGTCACGGTCGACCAGTTGACGATGCTCCTCGTTGACCGTCCAACGAATGCGCACGAACTTCTCAGCGGCTTCCATGGCAATGTCGGCGAGCCTTGCCATGTCCGGCGGGCCATCGAAGTCCACACACACCGTCGCGCGTGCAGGCGTGGCCACCAACGAGGCCGTGGCATGTCCGGGGGTCACCTGCCACTGCAGGTATCCCTTCTCCCCGATCTCGCCGTAGTGGAATCGCCCGATGGAGCCGGGATATGCCACTACCCTGCCCTCCCGCTCCCATTGCTGAGCGCGGTGGATATGGCCAAGCATGAAGGCGTCACACTCGGCCTCGAACAGCGCGCCAATGGTGAACTCATGGTCGAAGCCGGCCATGGGTACGCCGTGCTCGGTCTGGCAGCCGTTCACCGTGCCGTGCGACACGCCGACCGTGCGCACGCCCCATGACCGCCATTGGCGATTGATAGCGCCAGCCGCGGCCAGGTAGTGGGCAAGCTGGTCGCCCACCGCCGTCGCTGCGTTGGCCACGCCGGCGGCAGCAGCCAGTACCGCCTTGTTGACGGTCGGCACGCAGGTGAAGACCACTTCGGGCATGCCGTGCTGGGCCATCAGCACGTCGATTTCCGCGGGCGAGAAAACCGGGCCGTCCGACGGTACAAACTGCCCCGCGCACAGCGCGACCTGATGGATGCGATCGGCTACGTATACGGGATGGTGCGCACCGATGAGTCGGAACAGGTCCAGCGTGCCCGGTGGCTCATGACTGTAAGTGCCCTGCAGGAGCAGGACGGGCATGTGGGCCGACAGCCGGTGAATCTGCCGTGCGAGCGCGGACAACGCTGGCGTGTGCGCGTCAAGACGATGATCGGTGGAATCTCCCGACACGACCCCGACGTGGCAGCCCGACGCAATCGCATCGTCGACCGCAAAGCCAAAGCAATGGTCCGCCTCGGCCAGATGGCTGGGCGAGTAGTGCAGGTCTGAGAAATGACCCAGACGCAGGCTTTCGCCTTCGTTGAGCATGGAACCTCCTATGGATAGGGAATGTGCCGCCGGATTGGCCAGCGAAGCGAAAGGAAGCATGGACACCATCGGGCGTCCATAAGTCGAGCCGGCACGCAGGCCAGGCTCAGGGAGAGATCTCGGCGGCGATAGCCTTCACCTGCTCGCGGTATGCGACCGGGTTATTCGCCAACGCAATGCGCATGTCGTTCACCACCTGCCGAACCGCTTCGGGCCGCTTCGTCCATCCGGCGCCAAAGCTGTTCTGCAGAAATACACGCAGATCCATGCGATCCTGCTCGTTGCCGAAGCCGAGGCGCCCGGCGAGCTCGTTGAACTCCGCGGCCAGGTCTTCATCGGCCGCGTGCTGGGCCTGCGCGTCGGGCAACGCACGCTCATCCTCTGGCGGAGAATCGCCTGAAGACTCACGCTGCTGCGACACTTCCGGTGTGCCCTCGAGCGCTGCGATCGCGTGTTGCGCGGCTTCGACATGCGCGAGCTCCGGCCGATCGGAGCCGTCAAGCAGCCCGGCCAGATCGAGATCCGCATCGAGGGTGATGAGCCACTGCATCTGCCGAACCGGCTTGCCGGATTCAGGCTCGATCCGGCTGATCTCGACCTCCTGCTTGCTCAGAAAGAACTGGACCCCGACCAGACGCCCACGTGCCAGCGCGACAGTCTGCATGGCCGCGTGCGCCTTCTGCAGGACATAAATTGACGTTGTCGGCAATTCGATCAAGCCCAGGCCCCGAGTGCTCGGAACTGCGAACAAGAACGAGGCAGACAGATTGCAGAAGCCTTGTTGGTACTGCGGGCAGCTGTGTGGATCGCACCGGCCGTCCGGGATAGCATCGTCCTGACGGAGGATGACAGGTCGACCACCCCACACGCGCTTCGCACGATTGGCTCGCGCATCGCGTTGCACCAGCGCGTAGGTCTTGCAGTAGCGCAAGCCGTCCGGTCCGTACTCCGAAAAGAACTGCCTGCCGCTGGCCGTGTACGTCACCAGCTCATTTGGCATGTTGCGCAGCCAGTCATCGAAGGCGAACACCACGGGGAAGCGCCATAGCTTCAGGCCATTGCCATCGCCGCGGTCTTCGCCGTAGCGCTGTAGGATGTCGTCGGCTACGGCAGGATTCGCGAAGTCCGATCCTCGACAGGTAAACCATGGCACGTTCTTCGGCACGAGGGCGTTGCGCAATTGGGTCTTGCGCTCGATCTGGATGCCGATCGACTCAAATGAATGCCCTTGGGCAAGCATCGCGTCATGGATTCGCACGGCTTCGGGATTCTCCCGGGCCTTGCGAGTCAGGACTTTGATTCCCGGCCGGATCTTGCCGATGATAGGCGGCCGCATGGGCCGCTCTTCTAGAAGGCTTCTCGGTCCGTCGAAGCCGCTGTAGGTAATGGGTGCATGCATGCGTTCATTCTCCTTTCTGAGAGAAATCGAACGACGTTCGCCCGGATGGACGCACCATGCTCCCGTAGGCGCAAGGCTGTGTCTGCCCCGCGCTGGGTCGTTACGGTGGAAAGGAAGGCCGCACGAGCGGCTTCCGGAAGACTTGCGACGTGTGCCGCCTCACAAAGGTTGCGCCAGGCTGCCGGCATGTCCTTGTACATCGGACGCCGACGAACCAGCATTGCCGCGATGGCGGCGGAAATCTCGGAATCGTGGTGCATGACATCTCCCCGAAACAGGCTTCTCACAAACAAAGAAAGCCCGCGTCCCGGATGCGCCGGAGAGCGAGCTTTGTTCGAGAGACCTGCATGCCACGCCCCTTCCGGGGGCGTGGCACTCAGGGAGCAGCGTGCTAATCGCCCGCCGCTCATGCTGAGGACGTAAAGTCGTCCTCGTGCAGCATGGTCACGCTGCACAACAACCCATTTCGCGAACCCACAGGTTCGGCCGCAGGTTCACGGATCGGCTCGACGTCAGCCGTTCTGCCTAGGAGGGGCCTGGAGAGAGACGCCACATGGTCCCAGGCTCGAACGGTGTCCAGCGTGCACTTATGAAGAGGCACAGCGAAAGACGCGTATTACGAGCTGATGAGGGAAGTGTTCGGCGAAAACACTTATCACAAGGAATATCCACACCGGTAGCCAGCCGGTCGGCGCGTGCGCAAATGGCACGACTTGGAGCAGAAGATGGACTCGCCAGGAGTCAGGGTCGATGCGTCAGTGACGCGAGGTGTGAGTGAATTGTGGCACATCAGCACCCGGAAAAAAGTCAGAAAGCTCGCCAATTATGTGTCGCTTTCTCCAGGCATCTGTGCAGCGTTGTGTCTCAGAATGCCTGCTGAGAGAGATCCCACCACATGGAACATGGCCGAACCTTCCCATCATCTGCCCGATGGCGAGCCGCATCCTATACCGCTGATATCGTCGCGGGACGCGCCTTCTGACACCACCGCATCCGACGCCGGACCCAAGCCCATCCGGCGGATGCTCAGCGAGGGACGCGTCGCAAAGATCGTTCCTCAAACGGACAGCGGCACAGAAGTGTCCTACTGCACCGACTTCGTACGGAACTTCCTGCGCAGCGACTACAACTTCATCACGTCGAAGTTCTCGGTGGCCAGCAAAGGCAAGATCCTCGCCCTGGACGAGGCCTTCCGAGCGGCGCAGGAATGGATGGACGCGAGGCTGCAATGGATTGAGCGGCAGCCAAGGCGCCATCTCAGCCTTAGATTCGACCAACGGCAGCTCGTGGTGACACACTCGCTAGCCGGACGGCTGATCCGACTGCTTAACCAGCACGACAGACTCTTCCACCGTGCGCTCGGGGCATACATGGCCCAGTCTATTACCGACGCTGAGAAGGACGAGGCGATTTTTGGCGCTGCCAGACAAATCCGTGCGATCCACCGGCTTTGCATCCCCGACAACGACTGCTTCTCCCCCGACGGAAAGCTGATCGATCAAGCCTGAAACCTGAAAGACAGTATGGACATCAACGAAATCGAACGCCTGCACGCGCACTATGCGGAGCCGCCCGTCACGATCGAACTGGCCCCGTCCGGTGCCGCCAGCCTTAGCGCCTCGTCGGCGCTGCCCCCAACTCACACGCCGTCCGGGAACGAGGCAGTGCCTGCCTGGGCGCGTATCAAGCCGATCCATTGGCGGGGCCTTGGCATTGTGCTGATTGCCGTTCTCGCCTTCGGCGGAGGTCGATGGCTCGCGTCGGGCGACACGCACAAGCGCCCCGAGTCGTCGACGGCTGCCGCTTTGCCAGCGGCCATTGGACCAGCCGAAGATGGCGGCCACGAATGGCCCGCGTCGCAGCCAAGCGTCGCGCAGCCAGCCGCTGCTGAGCCCACGCCTGTCCCCTCGCCGTCAGCTGCGCCGGCCGTGTCCGCGCCCGCGCCTGCGGCGAGCTCAGCAGCCGCTGCCGAGAACCGGGCGAAGCCCCAAGCGCCCAAGGCGCAAGTCCCGAAGCAGAACATGGCTGCGCCGGCGCCCACCAGGCTGCAACCGGCCTCCCCCCCACAGACCGCGCAGGTAACCCCGGCATCCAGCCGCGGAAACGAGATCAAACTGTTCTGATTCCCGACATGACCCAGCAAAGAACCTTCAGTTTGATTCAGGCAGGACTCAGTATCCACGGGCACGTGGCCTGCGATCACGGCGTTAGCTGCTTTGGCCTGGTCGATGGCGATTTGCGTTCATCCCGAGGCTTGGTCCATATCGGTGCGGAAGGGCTGATTCGCGGCACCGTTGAAGGCGATCACGTGCTGATCGATGGCACCGTCGAGGGAGATGTGGCGGCCCGGATTTCCTTGCATATCAATGGCCGCGTGAAAGGCCGGATTGCCTATGCCGGTACCATCCGGCTTGGTAGCTCTGCAGCCCTGGAGGGGACTATCTCGCGGATTCCCGCTCTCACCTATGGCGACGGTCCGGAGGCGACAATCACAGCCGCCGCGCCGACGGCGGAGGCCGAGCCGGCGGTAAAAGTATGAGCATGCTCAAAGCAATTTTCCGGAAAGCTCGCACATAAACGGCGTCTTTCTGCCAAAACCGGTAAAGAACAAGGGCCCGACACGCAGACGCGTTGGGCCCTTTCCTTTCTCATTCGCGCAGTTCTCGCATGCTCACCATCTCTTCGATAGTAAAGAGATTTCGGACCGTGATCCACGGTCCCCGGTAGCCTGGCTCGTCAATGAAGGCCACAAGCGGCACGCGGCCGTCAATGATGCATTGAAACGTCCTGGCGCCATGCGCCGAGTCTTCGATCGCGTATTGCTTGCCGTGGCGCAATTCGAACGCGACATTGCCTTGCGGCAATCGCATGCCCGCCACCGCAGATTGCACCGGCATTGCAACAATCGGGAGCCAGTCGTCAAACGGCAAGAAATTTCCGTTGCGGACAACTGAAAACCACTCGTCGACACGCAGCGCCATGCCATGCTTCGGCAGGCGGTCGACGTCCATCACAAGAAGCTGGGGCTCCAAAGCTCGCTCTTCTGGCGTCCCATGCCGGCAACACGCGCGCCGCCTTTGGCAACGGTCCAGCCGCTCACTGCGACTGGCACCTGCCGTTGTTTCGGCTACGCGAATAGTCCGACCACATGCTTCGGATTGGGCAATGCTTGCTGACATAGGAATCCAAAAAAGAAAAGCGCCGGGGCTGGAGCCTGCTACGACCACTTCGGTATCCACCATCGGCACGTCTGTGGCTCGCTTGAGGGGTTACATGAGTTGACAGCTCAGTAGTGACTTCGTTCCGCAGATAGTGCCCCGGCCGTAGCCAGGGCTTGGGTCAAACGATGACCTCTACGCATTCACCGAAAGGTGGTGCGGCGATGCGATCCAACGGCGTGACTGAAGCCCAGAGGGCTGGATAGGCAGGCGCCGCGGCAGGGAATGGACCGTACAGGTCGGTGAGGTAGACAAGGAAAGCGGGCTCGATGCCCTCCTGCTCCAGCCATACGAATGGCGGCTTAAAGCTGGTCCCCCCGCCGCCCTTCAACGGCCGGAGATCAACCACCTCGTCACGCTCGAAGATCTGGACCTGCGTGACCCGCGTATCGCAATCGATAACGATGAGCCGGGCCGGCTGCAGGTGTTGGTGCACCGCAATAATCTCCGCCGCAAACTGCCGCTGCGTCTCGTCAAACACCGAGCCGCTGGAGTCTCTGACGAACACCGCGTCTCCGACCGCTTCCGAGTACAACGACGGCAGGTAGAGACCCAGATGCGCATAGCGACGGTTGGGCACCTTCCAGCTGTAGTCTGACCTGGCCGCCTGGGCGGCGAAGCGGTGCAGCACCGCTCGCCAATCGACGGACGGACGTAGCGCGGCTTCCACCAGGTGCTCAAGGTCGCCAGGCAACGCGCCGCGCATCTTGGCCGCTTTCGCAGCCTGATTCACAGCTACGCGCCATTCGCCCTCTACCGCCGGCCGGTCGGCGCCCGTGTATTGCCGCACCTCGCCACATCCTGTCGACGGTGGTGCTGGCTGCTGGCCACTGGCTTGCGGTGACGGTTCAGTTCCCGAGCCGCTGCCAGCCTCGGCATCCGGCTGCTGCGACGATTCTTCCTGTCGCAGCATCGCGTAGATTTCCTCCGCCGACTTGCCCAGGTATCGCCCATCCAGCAAGACGCCCTGAGGCAGCTTGAACTGGGCGTTGAGCACCAGCGGGTTCACCGCGTAGTCACACGCGCGGTTCCACCGCTCCTGATCCCGCGCCCCCATGCGCCAACAATGGCCATTGGCCACGTGGAGCACTTCGTGCGCGAGGACGCCCCGCAGCTCGAGGTCATCCAGGGACGCGACATACGCTGGGTTGTAGCCCAGGCGCACGCCATCGACCCACAGGCTCTGGCAGGCAGGATCCTCAACGAGGGCCAGACGCAGGGCCAGCGCACCGAAGAACGGTTGCGATAGCACCAGCGCCGCGCGTTGCTTCACGATTCGCGCATGCATGGCAACCTCACGCAGCAAGCAATTGCAGCATGGGCATGTCGCTCTGCTCGCGCGTCATCGCCGGCGGCGGGCCACCCATGAATGCGGCCATCTGCGCTTCGATTTCCATCGCGCGCTCAGCCACATTCAGCCGCAGCAGCGGGTCATCCTTCAGCTGCGCTCCGGTGTAGCAGGCAAGCTGGTCCTGGGTCGTGGCGAGGAGGTCCGCGAGCACGGGGTCTTCGGAGAAGTTCAGCTTCGGCAGTAGCGTGCTCAGCTCGCGCACCTTGTCGGCCACGTCAAGCCGCACGTTGCCCTCCCCGTACAGGCGGTTGGCGAAGTGTTGCACGGCCTCATACAGACGGCCGACCAGGTCATTGTTGGCCGTTTTCACAGCTCCCATGACCCGCGCATCCATCTCATCGCGGATGCCTTGCAGCACGTCGGGAGGCAGATCGATGCCGAACTGGCTAGCATCGGGGAAAGGCAGCACGGAGAAGCGGATACCGAACTTCTTGCGCAGCTCTGCCTCGGTCGGATAATCCGCCTCGTCGAAGAGACCGTTGAGCGCGACGCGCGCTTCGTCCTTCAGACGAGGATAGTCGGCCAGAAACTGTGCCTTGGCGCCGTCAAACTCGTCCCGCAGGGCACGCAGCTTCTCCGCGACCTCCATATAGACAGTTGTCGGCAGCAGACGCACGCCCAGC
Organism: Cupriavidus sp. GW821-FHT07C08; assembly: GCF_059419025.1. Classification (NCBI taxonomy): domain Bacteria; kingdom Pseudomonadati; phylum Pseudomonadota; class Betaproteobacteria; order Burkholderiales; family Burkholderiaceae; genus Cupriavidus; species Cupriavidus sp. GW821-FHT07C08. The sequence goes on along the minus strand of NZ_JBWKQZ010000002.1, from coordinate 365,544 downwards.
TGATCGTAGTCCAGTGAGTGGCTATCGAACAGCGAGCGTGCACGATTGCCGATGGCGCAGACCTCCTTGTAGGACGTTGCACCGTCGGTCAGTAGCCGCTTGTTGAAGCGACCAATGTCCTTGGCCTCGTGCTTAGCCTCCACCTCCTGCGTGGCACGGGTGTCGAAACGACGCGCGCGCCAGAGCGAGATGTTGAGGGTCGAGAGCATGACGCGAGACGTCAGATTGGTAATGTTCATGATGAATCCTCACTGGGATGTGCCGCAAAGCGGCAGCGAAAAGAAAAGGCCGACTCGGGAAGACCCGAGCCGGCCGGCAGATGTGGTGCTGTTGCAGAAATGCGGCTTTACTGGCCGCGGATGTGAGCCCCGATCGGGCCGCCCTGCGCCACGATGAATGCAGGGGTACTGGCGATCGACGCATCGCGCTCCACGGCGTCCCGCACAAGGAGCACGGCAAACTCGCCGAGCCCCGCTTCGTGGAGCCGATTCGCATAGACCATCACGCGATCGAAGTTGTTGGCGTTGGCCAGGCGCGCGAGCGCCGTGGCAATGCCGTACTGCACCGCGATATCGGTCGGGATCGGTGCGGTAGCGGGCGCCGCGAGCACGCCATCCGGAGACGGCATCTCGCGGAAGAGGCGCTTGAACGAGACAAACTCCGTTGCAGCACCCTCCCCGACCGCGCCGGCGAAGGCCACGTGCTCGAGCTCGGCAGGGACCACCTTCGACAGCTTGCCGACCATTCCCCAGCTTCGGGGGCTGGGAAGGTTCTCGATTTCGCGAGTCCTGTTCTCAGACAGCAGCAAATCGGGCTTGAAGCGTAAGAACGCGATCAGCTCCGGCGGTTGGTTCGTTGCCACCGCCCAGCGCGTCCAGTCCTCGACCGAAGTCGTCAGTTCCACGATGGTCGCGAAGCGTGACTTCAGCGGATCCAGGATGTTTGAAACGCCGGCATTGTCGACGCGGCGATTGGTCGCTGCAACGAAGGTGACATACGGCGGCAAAGCATGCTCGCCGATCCGGCGGGCCAGCAGCAGTTGCATCTTGGCGGCCTGAACGGCAGGCGTGGCCTGGCCCAGGTCGTCGATAAACCAGACCAGCGGACGCCTGGCACCCAGCGCGCGCTCCAGATCCCCGAAGGGCAGGAAGCGTGCGTGGGCGCCGTCCGATGACGGGAAGGGCAAGCCCTTCGAATCGGTCGGATCTTCGACTACGGGGTGGGAGATAAGCAGGTCGTGTCCAGCATCCATAGCGGCCCCGGCGACAATATCGCTCTTGCCGATGCCGGGAGCGCCCGTGACGAGGACCGGCAACGTGGCCGGAATGCAGGCGGCGAGCAGCTTTTGCAGTTGGGGGGGATTCAGTTCCATGGGATTCCTTACGGAGATCCCACAGGCCCGTCCGCACAGGGAGCGGTCCCTGTGGGAAGGTTCAAGAGATGGGCCGGCATGCCGGCGGTGGGTCGATGCGTCAGAGACGCGGGTAAAACTGTGTTTGGACTGATTCGGTTCAGTGCGAACACAGCTTGCGGTTGAGAAAGACTAACCTGCGACGCGATGCTCGGCGCCGGCGAAAGCTCACACTTATGCTATGTGTTTCCAGGAAAATCCCCCGGCCCGTAGGCCAGGGGTAATAGTCAAGCTGCAAGGGCGACTGGCGCGTTGGTCTGCGCGATCACTGCCTTGGCATATGCCAGCGTGCCGTCCTTGGCGCGCAGGCGTCGCGACATGCTGCGGCGCGGATCGCGGATGCGATACTCGCGCGCCCTGCCGCGCGGCACGTCGACGATCTCCGAGAAGCCCTCGGCGATGCAAAAGTCCACGTACTCGCGGCCATTGAGCACCTTCCCGGTCTCAAGCCGCCAGCTGGACGCCTCAGCACGCCTGCGCGCATCCTCGAAGTCCTGCACCGCGAGCCGGTTGGCTTTCGCGGCTGCCGCCTGCTGCTCCCAGCGTTGTTGCTCCGTCGGTGAGAAGCCGCACATCTCAAAGATGCGCTGGCGACGAACCGACGCGGTGCATTGCAGTAGGTCCACTTCGAGCTCTTCGCGCAAGGCACGCTTGGAGTCGACGTTCCAGTCCTTCGGATTGTCGAAGATGTGCAGAAGCGTGGCCACGTCCCGCTGGAGGACCGCCAGTGCAACCTTGTTGGGCCAGTCGAAGCTGGTCGACACGCGAGCATGCACTGCCCGCGTAGCAATATCATCGAAATGCCGCTGGCTGATCTCCAACACTTCGCGCTGCGCTTTCGCCTTATCCATCTTCGCATGGAACTGCCGCTGCGAGATGAGGTGATGAATTCGCGAGGCGAGCGCAGAGACGGGCGCTGCGGCCTGCCCCTCTTCCGGGCGCGCCACAGGGGTGGGCCGCGGTGCTAGTACGCCAGCCTCGTACAAGGCGTCGTCCACGTGCACATCGGTGCCGTCGGCAGGGACGCGTCGAGCGATCGCCAGGAGCTTCGGCGCGTTTTGCGGCGAGATAGCGATCTTCTCGAGTCGCAGGAGACGGCAGAGCGCCCGCAGGTGATGGGCCGGCAGCGCGCCACGCAGTGCAGGCACAGCGATCAGCGGCTGCAGCCAGTCCAGGTCGGACTGCCCGAAGCGCGGATTGTCGCGGTACGTGTTCAGCACACAATCACGAATCTTTTCGCCTCGCAAGAGCGCGTACGCGACGTGCACTTCATGACGGGCGTTCGGGATCTGAGCTGGGTCGTACAACGGCCCGTTGGTGCCATAGCCAAAACGCCGGACAAATTCGGACTGCACGTATTGCGCAATGTCGAAGGGCCCCGACTCCTCGAAGAGATCCGCTGTCTGGAACAGCGGTCCGGCCGCGCCTGGTGACAGGTCGATGGCTTCCTCCGGAAAGTAGGCCAAGCGGCCCGCCGCCAGCACGGCACCCCAGGACGCGCGGCTCATTTCCTGCGGACGCAGGATCTTTCCGCACACACGCACGATGAAGCGATCCACCTCATCGATGACCCGCGCGATAATCGAACGGGCGCTTCCGGCAGGACGAACGCCGAGCTTGCCATGCGACAGGCGCACAACGGGGATGTTACTGCCCTCCACGTGGCGCACTGCGATCTCTTCGAAGCGCGGCTGGGCCGTCTCGCTTCGGTCGTCGTTAAGCAGATGCAGCACGCCGGCGAGCGTCGTGCGAGTTTCGGCTCGCTGGCCGAGGGTAATGACGTACATGATGTGCTCCAAGACGGAGCACGCCCCTTCGGGGACGTGCCCCGAAAGGGTTGGAATGGGATGTAGCGCTAAGCGAAGGCGGCCATGCTCGGGGTCGGACGGGACCGGCTGCCGACGATGCGGGCAGCCCCCAGCTGCGACAGCAGCGCGGGACACGTAATGCGCCAGATGGCGCCGCCCTGGCCACAGCCTTCGATACCGCGGCCTGTGTCCGCGAACCTGCCGGTGGCAAGCAACGCCGCTTTCAAGTCCGCGGGGAGGTTCCAGTCGGCCGCCACGCAGAATTCGCCGGCGAGCAATGGCGCCTCCGGCAAGTTCACGCTGAGCGAGGCATAGGGCATGCCATCGTCAGCGCAGACCAGTCGCAGTGCCGGGCGCAGGTTCGAGTCATAAAGGCCGACGCGCAACAGCACGCCGGCAGGATAGCTGGCCGAGCCAGCGCCATAGACGATGTCGTCCATTGGGGGATACTCCTTTGGGAGGGAGCCGCCCCATCGGGACGACGCCCGTGTGGGTCTGGAAATGAAATCGCACCCCTTGTATGGAGTGCGTTCATGCGGTGAGCCGATTGGATCGGCGTTTTCGGCCTTGCGACGCGCAGATGGCTGGGCGTGGACGAAACGGCGCTTAGTCCTTGTGTACACGACGACCGTTTCGGTCTGCCCAGAGCAGGAAGACCGAGATGGCACCGCCGAGAATCAATACAAAAAGGCCGAGAGTCATAACTCAATCTCCTTTGGAAAGAACTGCGCCTACGAGAAATAGTACAGCGCCAACGCCGACGAGGCTAAGAACGTCGGTTAGGGCGACCAGCATCCATACATTGCTATACCCTACGTAAACGCTGGCGCCGATGAGCGCAGCGGCTGACAGCGTGTGTGCAAAGCGGCCAGACTGCTGCCGCTGATCCTTGGTTGGCGCCGTAACAGCCTTCCAAGCTTGCTCCAGTAGCCTTTGCCGATGCCGACGCGAGCGGTCAAGCTGGTAGACACCATCTTCAACCGGCTGCAGCGGATAGCGATACCCGTCCTCATGTGCGACGAGGGCATGCCCATCACATGCAGCCCTGGCTCGCTGTACATGCTCAAGCAATTGTGAGGGTAGCGTCACGAGCTCAGACATCGGCTCGAACTGCGCCTGACCGTTTATCTCCTCGCCTGCCGTCGATGTGAATGTGACCTTAATAGGAGTCGTCATGATGATCCCTCAGCTGCGCCGACCGGCAACCACGCGAAGCGTGGTCAGCAGATTGGTATAGCCATCATCGGTGGAGAGCGAAGGCAAGTGGATGGCGTTGTTGCGGCCACCGCTGAGGTCATTGCGACCGCGGCACGTCCGGTAGGACATACGAATGCCTTCGGCGCCTGGCGGATGCTGGATCTCGAGCAGCAACGATTCCGTCTGAAGCGCGAACACGGCCACCGCGCGCCGGCGTTGCCGATGCTCGCGGATCGTGTAATCGCGTGGGCGCAAGGACATGTCACCGGCAAAGCGGCGCAGCATGCGGCATGCGTCGCGACGCAGCGCCTGGCATGCTGCCGGATTGCCGGGAGCGTGGGGACGAAGAAAAGACTTGGGAAGCTTCATGGATATCCTCGAATCAGATGGGGACATCCCCTCCCTTGTCGGGACGAGTGTCCCGCAATGGGTTGGTCCGGAGTTGCCGGACAGTGGGTCGATGCGTCGATAACGCGGGTGAAAGCGACTTGCCGAACCCCGAGGGGTTGGGCAAGCCCTCTCGGGCTTGCGAATGGATAGGCCCGGATATCAGGCAATATCGAACATCTTGGTGATCGCCCTGACGGTGGCCCAAGCTTGGCGCTCGGACAGCGTCTTGCCGACCAACAGTTTCTGGGCAGTGGTGACCAGGTTGGACGCATCGCCGGTATAACCGACGCGGTCAACGAAGACCGCCCACCCTTCCGACCAGCCGCGATGCACGGAGACGGCAAGCCGTTCACGCGCACCGAACTGGGGCCACTGACGGGACGACTTCGGACCGTACAAGGCTTCGTTGTCGTCATCCATGAAGTTGGCAGCATTGAGCCATTCCGGCTCGAGCCCAGCACTGCACAGTTGACGACGGATGGCATCCGCGACTTCAAAGATGTATTTCCCTTTCGTTTCGGTGGGGATGATGGTGATAGGAGAGGCTTGTGCAACGTCGAACATGGTGAACTCCAGTTCGCGACAAAGCCCCCCGTGCGGGAGGCCCGCGAGGCAAGGGTGAAACAGATAAGGCTACGACTGGAGCCCGTTAGCGAGTCAGGCGAAGACCGCCGGCACCCGAGACAAGGTACAGCTGCTCGCCGGTGACGAACTGCTGATCGGCATCCTGGGTGACAACGATCTGCCGGCCGTTGTCCGTGCGGACAATGACCTCAACGCCATTGCGGCGGCTCAGATGGTTGGCTGCCGTCTGCACGATCACCGCGGAGACGCTGCCCGACAAGGCGCCAGCCAGATAACGACCGTTGCCGTTGCCAATGACGCGAGCGCCAAGGACCGCGCCGACAACGGCACCAAGAACGCCAGGCACGCCGGTGTTTGCGGACATCAATCCGTCGCTGTCGACAATCGTGACGGGACGGACCCGGAGGACGGTGACGGTTTCGGCACTACCACGGCGCAGCGCTTCGGAACCCCGATAGGTGTTCGGCGAAGTCGGCTGTGCAGCGCAGCCGGTGAAAATGGCGCAGCAAAGGAAAAGCAGGAAGAATCGCTTGAACATGATGGCCTCAAGAAAAATCGGCCAACATGCCCACGGGCAGGAAGGCCCGTAGGGGAGAGAAGAGATGTCCGGCTATACAACCGGAAGGGGTCGATGCGTCTGAGACGCGGTAGGTGCCGCAATGGTAGCAGGGTCGGCGCCGAATGTGGAGAGGTCCGGCTACGCCACACCGCCGAGCTCGCGAGCGAGACCATGCAGAACGGTTTCTGCAAACATCTCGCGCGAAAGCCTCGATGGCTCGCCGCCGTCTTCTGCTGCGACAAGCGACAACAAAGCGTCTACGACGTTGAGCCACGGTCCACTGCGCACGCGCACAGCATCGCCATCCGAAACGGGTGTTGCATGCTGCGCGCGCGACGCTGTCGCCTCGAAACCTGATAGATCGAACTTGGACCGCCCGTCTCTGCGCTCTTCACAGAAACACGCCAGAAGAAATTCGGCGTGGTGCTCCACCGACTGGCCATTCGCCCATGCGAGTTCCTGGATCCACGCCCGCACACTTGGTCGCAGGTGAAGTTGCAGGTAGCTACCCGCAAGCCAGTTCTGCACGTTCGGATCGTCCGCGTAGTCCGCGAACTGCCAACACCAGCTATCGCCGATTGCGTAGAGGTGCTGTTCCTTGCCGTCCACCACGGCGATCGAGGGACGAAACCATTCAACTTGCTGATTTTCGTCGAAGAGGAACGCCTGCCGGCGCTCCACGTAGACAAGGTTCGGCATGACCGCACACAGTCCGTCGCCGTCTTCGCGTGTGAACATAGGGACCGGAAAGCCGTTCCACATCGTGCCATTCCAGCAGGCGCCGACCGCGGTGTTGTCTGGCAGCCAGCTCCCGGTCACGAAGATGCGACGATAAGCGCGCAGCGTGTTTGAAGAATTGCTCATGAAGTGCTCCAAGGTAAGAGATGGAGCACGCCCGCAGGGCTAGTGCCCCAACGGGTTGATGAAGGTGGTTCGCGCCAGCGGCGCGAGTGTTACGTTCAAACGGGCCCCAGGTTAATGCAACCGGAACTCGCCGATGAAAGAAGCCATTCCCAAGGAAAGCGGGGATGGCGGGCTCAAACGGCTTGGCGCGGGGCGGGTTTCGCACGCCGCTTCGGCTCGGGGAGGTGATACCCGAATCGTTCCCAAGCCTGGGGATCCACTGGCAGCGGATTCGTGCGACCCACCGCCAGATTCACAAACGCGCCGCAGTACTGCAAGGTACCCGTGCGAAACAGCGTCCACAGCAGGTTGTACGCTTGCACCGCCATCGCCTGATTGATGACCAGCGACTGCTTGCTAAGTGCTTCGGCCATGGAGCACGACGGAGCCGTGTCCTTCTTGTCCCCCTTCGGGTCCAACAGCTCCGGAAAGAGATCGCCCACGTGAGGCAGGCGCTCAGCGGCCTTGCCGCGAACCTGGCCGAGGATGACCTGGCCACTGTCCGACTCGTTGCCGCAGTCAAGATAGTAGCCACCGATCCCCCGGCTCATCGCGCCCAGGATGGCCTTGCGAGCCTTCCGTGTGTCGACGCAGCCGACCACCATGTCGCAGGTAAAGCGATCCCGGCTACCAACGCGACAGACGCGCGCTTCCCAGCGCGTTCCCATCAGATTGTTGAGCCGGTTGACCAGCAAAGTCGCCTTGGGCTGACCGACGTCCACGGGATAGAAGCCCTGACGGCCGACATTGGTCTCGCTGACCGTATCATCATCGTAGACCGTGCACTCGATGCCACCGGGGTGGCCCAGTTCGAGCATGGCGTGATGCAGCCGCGCCAGATTGGGTAGCAAGGCGCTGCCGGTACCGCCAGCACCGACGACGACGACATTCCAGGCGCGCCGGGTCATGATCTCCGGAATACGATGCTCGATCATGCCAATACCTCCAAGGACGCCGCCGCATACCACTCTGCCGGCACCGTCTCGATGACCTCGAAGATTCCCTTGGCACAAAGCCGGAGGGCCAAAGAAGGCACAGCCGCGGCGCAGTTGCCCAACACAAACGCAAACTTCACGTCGTGCCGGTCGTCTTCATCGTCCGTGGGCGAGAAGAATGCAGGTGATCGGCCATGGGAATGGCAGTCCACCACCAGCACGTCACCGTCTGCCAACACTGGCCGGTCATACTTCAGGTGACCCGCACTGTGCTCGAGGATCTGCACCGGAACCAGCCTGAAGGCAGGGTCCTTGGTATTCCACACCACCCACGCACCCGTTTCCTTGGGATACGCGGCGCGCGCCAATTCGGCAAACTCGCCGATCAATCGTGCGGGAATGCGGCCGCACAGTAGATCCGTCTCTTCGCTCGCGTTGCCATACGGGATAGCCGTGCGATGCTGAAAACCGCCAAGCCGGCGAACGACCCTTAGCCAAGGGCGCGTGATCTCGAGGAACACGCCGTTGGCTGCGATGAGCAGCCGTTCCCCCGCCCGGGTCATGGGTTCGAGCCTGGAAAGGCGCGGAACCATGATGGACGGGAAGGATTGTTGCAGGGTCACATCGGCAGGATGCATGATCAATTGTCCAATTTGCCGGCGATCAGATCGGCCAGCGTATGTTTCATGGGGATGAAAACCTGCCTCGGGTAGTCCGGGAACTTCCCATCAAGCATGTCCTTCCAGAAGGCGTAGGCGCCGCGCTTGTACTTCACGCGCTGGCCGCCGTGGTTGGGATGGGTAAATGCCGAGTTGAAGAACCCGGATTCCCAGCCTGCAATGGAGGTGACGTCGATCTGCCTTGGCACATGTGCGCTCCCAATGCAGATCTTCCCGTTGTCCCACGTGTTGAAGTAAGGCGGCTCGTAAAGCACCGTTGCCGGCACCGGCCGCTCCTGCCCGGGCAGTGCGAAGACACGGAACCCCGTGTGCGACGCCTGGAAGACGAGGGCCGGATGCGGCACCACGGCGCTGCACTCGCCAAGCTCCATGCAGTTGAAAAAGACGCGCCGACGGTCTGCCGGACACCACCACGTCACCGCGGCGGGGCTGATCGACAGCACATTGGGCGTCAGGAATTCGCCCTTTGGCAACGAGGCCTCGGCGACCTGGCGCACCGCTTGAATCAGCGCCAGCCGATTGAGCGGCGTGCCGGCCCCGATCACGGGGCGGCCGCTGTTTCCGTCCGGCTCGATTCGATGCGCGGTGGCATACGAAAAGTCTCCGACAGCGCGGCCATAAAGCAAAATGGCCCCTTGCAGGGCCACATCATGCGACCGCGAAGCGGTCAGGATCTCGGCCATGGGGCCCTCCTATGAAGAAATGAGTGTGAGCACGCGGTCAAGCGCGCCGATGATTTGCAGCATGTCTGCCAGATCGCGGAACTGCTGGCGAATCGCGGCGGCATCGTCTGCAAGAGGAATGAAACACTGGAACATCGTGGCGTCGCCAGCGTTGTTCAGGCATTCATAGTGGTCGTCCAGGATCTCCGACACATAGTCACTGGGACGATAGGCGATGGTCGCGGCCGAATAGGCCGGCTCTGCCCATTGGGCGCCGGCGATGGCCGACTGCTCCCCCGCCCTCGCCAGCAGCAGCCGAAGGTCGGCGAGCGCCGTACAAAACTCGCCCAGCCACCCACTATGCATGCGCGCCAGAGCGCGCAAGTTGCGCGGACCCAGCTCACGCAGATGCGCGGAAGCTGCGTCGACTTGCGCATACCTTGGCAGGGTGTCGTCCGGTGCAAGCTCGGCGCGCACCACCGACGGCAGATAGCGCTCGATGTCGGCATCCTCGCCACCGAAGTTCTCCTTGAGGAACTCCCGGGCGTTCTCGTCGTCGGCCAGGGTCGCGTCGTAATCCCAGTGCCAGCGGGCGAACTGGTCCAGCAGCATGTCAGGCGTACGAACGAACAGCGACTTGCCGCACGCGGCATTGATCAGGTTCATTGCCGTGAAGAGCAACGACGGGTGTGCCGCACGCATGGCGTGCGCCCGCGCTTCCCCGATCGCATACACCTCCTCGCCGGGCAGTTCGATGGCCAGGTAGAGCGGCGCTTCCAGCCCGTCTTCCCAGCCGAACTGCATGACCTGGTCCATGGCGGCGCCGCGATCGAATAATTTCGCGCCGAACTGCAATCGCTGACACGCTGGGATTCGTTTTCCCAGCCATGCGAACATGGCCTGCGCGAAAGCATCCCCCGCACTGGTCGGGTTCAACACATCACTGGCCCGAAGGATGCCGGCCGCAAATTGCGCCAGCACCAGATCTGTAACCTCTAACTCATCGCCATAGGTGAGGCGCGCAGTGGCTGGAACAGAGCCTGGAAGCTTCGGCAGTGTCAGAAAATCATGGGCAGGTCGACGTCCGGCAGTGGAATGCTGTCGGTGTGGCGTCCATGCGGGTTGCTGTCCCGGATGGATGTCAGGAACAAACGAGCGAGGATCGAACAACATTGTTGGGTCTCCTCAGAATGTATAAAAACCGCCCTTTCGGGCGGCTCCTTGTTGATGGAGGCAAACTGACCCGTAGACAGTGCCTTCATGAGGTCAGATTTGCGCATGAGCGCCCTTTGCGCCGGCAGCGCGGACGAACGTGTAGCGCGCGACTTCCCCCTTGTGCTCCGGGCCATCCACTGCGGCAGTGGTCAGCTCGGGGTACTGGGCGGAATAGACGTCGCGCACCTGCTGGGGCGTGAACTGCGGACCGGGGTCCATCAGCGTCATGCCGTTATAGGAGAACTCGCGCGTGAGCTTCTTAACCTCGAGTGCCATGCCAGTCTCCTTTACAGCAGCGATGCGAGGTCGGTGCCGGCCGTCTTGGCCGCGCCGTCGTTCGCCGTTGCCTGCGCGCCAACACTGCCTTCCGGCTTGTCGTTGTCATCGTCCTCCTCGGACGTTTCGGATGCCGTCGGCGCCGCCGCCGTGGTCAGGGCCTTCGTGGCTTTGGTCGACTGCGAGGTCTTGGCCGCCTCCAGGATGGACCTGGTGGCCTCGACCTGCTCAGCCAGCGACTGACGCGCAGCGCTGACTCCTGCAATCGCGGCGGCGAAACCTTCATCAAGCTCCGCCGGTGTCGCCGACAGCGCCAAGGGGGTGCTCAGCGCAGCATCCGCAGCGTCCTTGACAACGGGCACGACAACGACAGACATAGTGTCGCCTTGCGTAGTGAGCGTGACGACGACCTTTTCGCTCGCGCGAACGAGCGCAGCCAATTCAGTGAACATAGTGAATCCTTGGGAAATGAATGAGGCGGAGGACGCCCTGGCGCCTCCGATTGGAAAGAAGCTTAGTAGCCGAGGACCTTGGGGACCTTGCCGGTGTAGTCGAAGCCGTCGACGGACAGAAGTCCAGCAACAACTTCAGCCTTTGATTTGCCGAACAGCTTGGCAAAGCCATCTCCCAGCACCTTGCGGATGCCAAGTTCGTCAGCCAGGACCTTCATCTCGGACTTGGTCAGCATCTCCAGGAAGTCCTGCGATTTCTGCAGGTTCCAGTGATCGCGCAGGTCGAGCTTGTGGTACCGGCACAGTTCCCGGAGGTTGTTCACCTCCATGCCGTCGATTGCCGCCACCGTCATGCCGATCGTCAGCTGCTGGCGACGGCCCGCGTCCATGGCATGGACGGCCGTGAGACAACCTTGCAGGGTCGAGGACGACTTCTGCTCGGTGAGCTTCTCGAAGAACTTGCCCATCACGTCGCCGCCAATGTTGCGCGACAGACCGTTCAGGGCGACGGCCAGCAGGTAGGCATTGGCCTGTTCAGCGTTCTGCGCAACTTCCTTGCGCAGCGCCTTGCGCCAGAGCTCGGTGCGGTACTGCTTCACCCTCTCCGACTCGCTGATCACCGTGGCCGGCTTCTCGGCAGCCGCGGACGACTTGTCGCCCTTCGTTGCCGCAGCCGTCTTGCCGGCGGTCTGCTTGACAGCAGGCGCCTTGGCCGCATCACGCTCCGCCTTGATTCGGGCCGCTACCTTCTTCTGATTGCATGCCGTGTCGAAGCACTGGCCGCTATAGACCTTGCCCATGGAATCCGGCAGACCGCTGACCGCGGCACCGAAGTTCTGGCAGGCATGGCAAGCTTTGGCCTGTTCCTCACCGACCCCGGTTGGTCCATCCACCTTCAGCTGAATGCGGGTATGGTTGTCGCCGGACCGGATGATGCGCACGATCGGATACTCTTCCTTGAGCCCGTAGACGATGCCCTCGAGCTTACGGTCGGTCTTCTCGGCGTAGCAGGCTTTGTTGGTGCAGTTGCCGGTAGCGATCGCCTCGCCAAACATCTCCGTTTGCAACGAGGAGTTGTGCGGGCACGTGGCGCAGTCGGTCTTGTCGAAGATCGCCACTTCCAGGCTGCACGCAGCCGCCTCGATCGTTTTCTTCAACTCCGACACCGCCTTCTTCTCGCTGAGGATGACCGGCAGGAGCTTGTCCTGCTTGTCCTTGGCGAGTGTGGCGAGCAACTCGGCGTGACCGAGTTGAATCTTGCGCTCATTCAGTGCCGCCTGAACATCCGGGCTGCAATTCATGAGAGCAAGGCGCTTATCCAGCGTCGCGCGGGACCAGCCCAGGAGCCTGGCGGCTTCCTCGCGATCCCCTTTGCAATGGCCGACGATCTTCGAGGCGGCAACGGCCTCTTCAGACGGCGACATGTTCGCGCGCTGGGCGTTCTCGATGAGCGCCGCTCGGTCGGCCTCGTCGTCGGTCATTACTTTGACGAGGGCGGGAATCACCCAGTCGATGCCGTGGGCCTCCACGGCACCGCGGTAGCGACGCTCGCCTGCGATGAGCTCGAACTCGAACTCGTCGTCTTCGATGGGGCGAAGCAGGATGGGCTGGTAGACACCGGAAGTCCGGATGGACTCGGTGAGTTCAGCCATTTCGACCGGATCGAAGTACATGCGCGGATTACGGCCAGTACGGATCTTGCGAAGGGCAACAGCAGATGGAAATTGCATTGTGGATTCTCCGGAGAGCAATGGGGAACCCGTTGCCGCACCGGGAACGGGTTCCCGGTGGGATGGAATGGATGGACTGGCCCGGCTAAGCGGGCGGCCACCGTACTGCAGAAGCTGGCACCTTGCGGTGCGGGGTCGATGCGTCTGGGACGCGGAAAGTGATGTGAGGATAGCCAATATTGGCTTGCGTAGCAAGATCCCGCAAAATGGTTGCTGCCACGTGGCGGCGAATAACAACCAGGCACAGACCAGGTTCGTATGGAAGGCGGCCTTGAGGAAAACGTAAAAGTTTTGGTGACAGCTGGCGGCCGCTTGCCGCGCCTACATGGCTTCTGCGCCTTACAGCACGAACATGCATTGGCACCTCAATTCTTACCATGGCGTGAAACGGCTACGACCACTCATACCGCGGCAAAACCTCTATCTCGTCGGCCGTGACATCGAAATGCAGCAACGTGATGCCAAGTGACATCGCGTATTGCATTACCTTCTCCAGGTCCTCTGGTATTGCATAGTGTCTAGCAGAAGGTGCGTAGACGTTGATGACCTCCACAAAATAGCTCGCAAAGTTGTTAGCCAAAACGGGCTCTTGTCCAAAGCAGCAAAAAGTCTCTTCCGATAGGTGGAAGGCGGAAAGCGTCAAGTAGTCGTTAACCGGCAATTTTTTCATTGTGATTCCCAATCGTAATTCAGCGGAGAGCGACGTCACGGTAGCGCTGCTCTCCAGCGACGAGCTTGAAATCGAACGCATCGTCCGTTGATAGGGCGAAGTAGGATGGGTTGGTAGACACCGGAAGCCCGGATGGACTCGGTGATTTCAGCCATTTCAACCGGACAAAGTACGTGCGCGGACTGCGAGCCGTACGGATCTTGCGAAGGGCGACAGCAGTTGGGTATAGCATTGGGGTTCTCCGAAGAGGAATGGGGAACCCGTTGCCGCACCGGGAACGTGGTTCCCGGCGGGATGGAATGGATGGACTGGCCCGGCGGCCACCGTACTGCAGAAGCTGGCACCTTGCGGTGCCGGATCGATGCGTCTGGGACGCGGAAAGTGGTAAGAGAGTATCCGAAGTCAGCCCTCCGGATCAATAGGCCCACGCTAGCCCACCCGACCTGATGATCGTAGCAACGGATTGGCTCCTGCGGTTGTTCAAAAAAAAATGCCCTCTGGAAGGGAGGGCTGGGAGCAAGTGCGAGAGGGTTTCCGTAGCGGGGGCTGCCGAAACCAGCATGGGGCGAACAGCTTTCGCTGTCGCCCAAACGCTCGCCAATTTCTTTCGTCTTTCGCCTGATATTGACTCGGTCGAGTCAGGTACGAGCGAAAGCCCGGCCGCGCGCGACCAGGCGATTCGATTAGTGGTGCACGCCATGCCGCGGGCCGATGGGCCGCGACAGCAGCGTGGTGACCGCGCCGGCAACTTGCCAGCCGTCCAGCTCCGATTCAAAAATGCCATGCACCAGCCGATCCAGGCAGATCACCTCCATCCCGTCTGCCTCGACGGTACCCAGGATCCTTGCCACGGTGGTACCGCGGGTGCCGCGGCACTTGATCGTCGCCAAGCCATCGCCAATGGCGATCCTGCAGTCGTCAGTCTTCATGCCGCCTCCTTAAGCAGCTCGCGTTGATCCCGGACCTTGCGGCCGTGCAGCTTGGCGAGATCTTCAACAAAATGGTCTAACAGCGTGTCCATGTGCAGGAACGCCTCGTCTTCGAGTTCCGGCGTCGCCCAGTCCAGACCAGCCTCCATGGCGTCCCGTTTGTGCGCCACCATCTGGTCCTGATAGCAATCGACGCTTCCCGGCAGATGGAAATACACCACCTTTAACTGCCCTTTCCGGTTCCACCGCAGCGCGCGCCGCATCGCCTGATACTCGATGCGCCACGTCCACGAACGATCATAGAAGAGGACGTAGTCAGCATTGGGCAGGTTGTAGCCAGCCCGGCCGGACGCCTTGGTACAAAGAAGCCCTGTGGCGTTGCCGCCGACGAACCGCTTGTCCTTGTCGGCCACGCGCTTCGCAATCGGAATGCCACCATGGAACGGCACGGTCTCCACCCCCTTCGCCTTCAGCTGACTGGCGATGAGGTCGATAACCCCCGGGTTCTCGGCAAACAGGATGGCCTGCTTCCCTTCGGCGGCAATTGCCACCAGCCGTTTAACCACGGCGCGTTGCTTGCTGGTGAGCTGCGCCAGCCCGCCGACACCGTCTACCCCGTGCTGCGGGTAGTTGGCGGCGAAATGCACCGCACGGATCCTGGCAAGAATGGCAATCAGATTGTTCGGCCGGCCATCCTTGCGGACGTCCCGGTACCATTCGGCAAACTCGTCCGCCGTACGCAGGTAGAGCGACAGGTGAGCAGGATCCCAGTCCGTCTCGACCACCTCCACAGCTGGTGGCTCGATCTGGATGTACCGCGACACGTCGGGCTCGCAGACCAAGCGACGCTTCACGTGCGGCGCCAGCATCTGGCGATACCGCGGGAGATTGCCAATCTTCGGCACTTCGCGCTTCGCCCCGTCCTGCAGGCTCTCCGCAAATTCCCAGGTCACCCACTCCAGCACCACAAAATCACTGCGGAAGCGGTCGATACCTCGTTCGGCATGCTGCGCCGTGGCCAGCCAGTTCGCCTCGAGGTAGCCGCGCCGGTAGCCGTACGGCTGGGCCGCAGTGCCGTCGCCACCCGTGAACGCGATCAGTCCGAAGATGTCACGCGGATAGTTGGCGATCGGGCTGCCTGTCAGGATATAGCGGCGTCTGGCCGACAGCTGCCATAGCGCGCGGCTCTGGTCACTGGTCGGGTTCGACAACCGCTCGCCCTCGTCTGCCACCAGCAGACTGATACGCCGGCGCAGCCGATGGGCATAGGTGACACGCCGCGACGCCTTCCGGCATACCGGCATGCGAAGCCGTTCGTAGGCGATCAGGTTGATTCGTCCCAGCGTACTCAGGTCTTCCGGCGACTCGATCACGTGAACATCCGACGCCGGCAGAATTTGCCCCAGTTCCGCGCGCATCTCCGGGACCAGTCTGGCTTCCACCACGATCAGGCCATGCCGAACCCCGGACAGCAGGATCAGTGCCGCAGCGAGCCGCGACTTGCCACAGCCCTGCTCCCATGCCGCTACTGCGCCGTTGGGCTTCATCAGCAGCTCGACCAGGTCTTCCTGCTGGAATTGCCAGTCCAACCACTTGTCGATTCCCAACGCCAGCAGCCGCTTGCGCAGCTGGTTGGCCTGTTGCGGATAACGGCGTTGCAGCCCTTCATGGACGATTTCCCAGGCCTGCGCCGATTTCTCGACACTGTATCGGGTGGTGATTTCGTCCAACGAGACGACGTAGCGCTTCCCGCGCACCTCGTACTCATATCGACCATCTGCCTGCCGGGCAAACTGCACTGCCTGGCCAGCTTTGATAATCGGGCTTCCCCAGACGGTGGTGTCGACCACATGCGTCTTGGTCGCGACCGCAACGAGCATGTTCACGGCGCCGACGCCCGTTGTCCAAACGGCATGGCGCAGAGGCAGCGCCTGCCGCGCACTGCGGCGCAGCCGCTGGTGCAAATGCTCCAGAAAGCCCGGCGCGAACTCCGGCTCGCCGCCTGCGCGCTTCACCAGCCTCACGAGCTCGCGAAGCGCAGCGATCGGATCTGCCTGCACGAGGTAGGTTTCCAGATCCAGCCGACCCGTGCCCGCATAGCAAAAGCCGCTCGGTAGCCGCTGACCTTCCTGCGATACGATTCGGCGTTCCAACACATGGTTGAGCACCATCGCCTCGGTGAATCCGCACTCGAAGCCGAGGATGATCCGGCGGCCGTCATGCGAGATGCGTACCCGTTTCTGCGAGGTTACAGGCCGCGTGATAGCGGGACCGTGATCGTCCAGCAGCTGGTGTGCCAGCTTCGGCTCTCCATATCGCCGCTCGTCCCACTCCAGCTGGAGCTTCGGCAACGGTGTCGACAGATCCCGCACCGGCTGGCGCAGAATGCCTCCCCGCACGCGGTAGCGAGCAAACACGGCGATGGAGGTGCGCACTTCGGCGCCTTCCTCACGAAACGCGTTCGCGGGTAGGTCGAATGCACCCACCACGCGACGCGAGGCATCGCTATATGGCTCGCCATGCGGAATCGACCCATCAGCAAACTTGTCGACAAACGTGGTCGGAAGCAAGGCGACCACGACTTGTGAGGCGTCGAGTGCCTGGGCAAGTGCGTACTCATGGCTCAGCGCGCTGGTACGCGGGCCAAACCGGCCCCATGTCGTGCAGTCGTAGGGCTGCAGGTGTGGCGACTCCAGATGAATCGAGAACGGGGGATTTATTAGCGCGATATCGAATCTGCGCGGATGAATATCCTCCATCCCAGCGTGCCGAAAGCTGCCGTCGAAGCCGGCTGCCTCGATTGCTTGTTGAATTATCTCGATCGTTGGTTTGTGCACGTCCACACCAAAGAGGCTGTACCTGACCGGATCTGCAAACTGCAGCAGACGGCCGGACCCGACAGAATTGTCCAGGATGGACACCTTCCGATCCGGCAACCAGTCGGCCACCACACCCCACATCAGGCGGGCGATCACATCCGGGGTGAAGAACTGCGAAAGATGGCGCTTACGCGCCGCGTGCAACTCGCCCATGTGCGCGACTTTTTCGGCTTGCGAGCCGAGGCTCACAATAGCCCGTAAGGGCTCGTACCAATTGGTCATGATAGGTCCCATAAGAAAAACGCCCCATCAAAGACGAGGCATGTAGTGGATCGAATGCGAAATCCGCCATTCAAACTCGGTAGGTGCCAGCCTGCTGCTGGACGAAGGCCAGCAACGTGCCCGCGATCGGAAGTGCGAAGCGCAACTCCCAGTACTCGTTTAACTGGATGTTGTTGAGGCCAGGGAGGGTCTGACGCTGCTGCGGCTGGAATGGATCGCTTGCGTGGCACCTTGCCAGGCAACTTGCCAGCGGCGCGTGGCTCATGCAGCGCGCAAACACTGCCAGCGCGAAGAAGGCGGCTATCACCGCTCCAGCGAGCCGAAATGCAGTTGCCGCATCGGATGTTCGGCGCCGTCGACCTGTTCCGATATCGCCACCAAACGCATCCGCATCGCCGTGGCTGTGCGCCGGGCTGCCATACTGCTGGCTAGCCCAAGGGCCCGTGGGAGTGTCTGGGCCGTTTACTGAACGGCCATGGCGTGTCCGTTGGCCCCATAGATGCGGCGCAGACGTTTCCCGGAAGTCATCGAGATCGGGTGCATCGCCGGCTCGAATGGCTTCTCAGATTTGGCATGGCCGGTGACGGGAATCCGCGTCTCACCATCGGTAGCTTACATCGCGTGTCAGGCCGTCTCTTCCATGAACGCAGCGCCAAATTCGCCGATGAACAGCATCAACGCCTCGGCCACCTGGTGGGAAAACTTGAACTCCCACCCGTCTTTGAAGAAGACGATGTCAAGCCCAGGATGGCTTTGCTTCTCGCGGTAGTTGTACTCAATGTTGTGGACATTGATACGCGAGAGGCCACTGGCCAGCGACGAGTGACCCGCTTTGGCAGCAAAAGCGGTGAGGCCCTGCAGGCAATCCGCGGCAGTCTGGCAGCTGTAGTAGCCCACCTTCCTGCACGATCGCCCGTAGCAGCCTTCCGAAGTCACTCGCATGCGCAGAATCACCGCTGACGCGGTGCGCTGAACCTCATTGCGCCGGTTGAGCCAGAAGCCTTTGATGATCCGCTGCGCAGCTTGCTGGTAGGCCAGTTCCTTGCCGCCACTCCCGCCATAGCGGTCATGAAGCGACGCCCACAGCCCGTCAATGTCGGGGATCTTCCCAGCCTTGAGCGCCTTGCCGATGTCCAGGCCCGCGTGCTCATGCTCTTTGGTATCGTCGATGTCCAGACGTGTTCCCGCAGGAGCAAACTCGCGGCGAGCGCGGTTGACCACATTGCCGGCAAGCGAAGAGCAGAAGCTTTCAAGCTCCCTGGCCGTTCCATACTCGGAGCGAATCTCCACAGTGTGGCTGTTCCCGGGGATGCCTGCCAGGCACTCGCGCTCGAAGCTCGCAGCCGAACGATAGGCTGCACATGCCGCCTCCTGGGCCCTGACGAAGCGCTCAATGATTTCGTTGTACATGCGGCCTCCAAATTAGTGCAGGGAGATCGCCGGACCAGCGGGCAAGGGCGAGAAGCCCATCGCCCACCAGGCCGAAACCGGGTGATCAGGGAAATCCGGAATCGTGGTGCTGCAGAACACGGCCGGCACTTCCGTCATGTCGACAGCTCCGGCAACGACCTGCTCGCGCCACCGTGCTTGTAGGCGCAGCCATGTGAGCTCCGCGCGCGCTATCGCATCCCAGCCCGTCGGGACCTTGGCTTCGTCGAATAGATCCGCGCCCGCAGCCGTCATGATGGCAACCACTTCATGGTAACGGCCGAGGTCGTGCGCAAATCCGCGGCGCTCAAACGTGAGCGTGAGCGGATCCGGATTGCCAAAGACCCGCTTCAGCTGACGGATGTAGACCGCGCATTCCAGGCGAGATTTCGCCTCATAGTCGGGGTGCCCGACCTGCGCGCAGGATTCATCGGCAGGCACCGGCCCGACTTCGATGGAAAGAGAGTGGATGAACATAGCGTTTCCTCAAGCGAGTTGGAGAAACGCCCCACCGGGGACGTTTCCCCGGTGGGTAGTGGATGGATTGGCAGGCGCCCGCGATGGGTCAGCCTGCAATGGAAGGCTTCTGCTCCGCAATCGACAGCTTCGCAAGAAGCCAACTGATCAGGACCAGAAACTCGATTTCGGCAACGAAGTGCACTTGCATCATCGCAAGGCGATCGTCGGCGGTGAAGATAAGAAAATACAGGACCGCGAACAGGTTGATGACCGTCGCAAAGACAGCCAGAGCGCTGATACGGGAGGAGACAACCATGCAAGGCTCCAAAAAAGAATGGAGCCTTCCCCATTGGGCAAAGCCCCAATGGGTGGAAAAAAAAGATGGCCGGTACACCGGCAGGGTCGATGCGCTGAAAGCGCGAAGAATCGGGCGGATATTACTGCGAATCGTCGCTCGGGGACAAGTCCCCCCAGCTGCGGCTCAACCTGTCGCGCGTCGCTGCCGGCTTGCCTCGCGCACGCGGTTCACCACATCCCACCGGCGCAGGTCAACCTCTTCCGGGTTCTCCAGGTTGGAGTGATCCAGCACCGGCCCATCGTCCCCGAACGGCTCATAGTCAGCGGGCAGCTTGCCCTCTGCCTTCAGCTTGGCGGTCTGCATCTTCGACAGGCCGTGACTGGTTTCGCTGATGGCGACATAGTCCCATCGTGCGGGCACTGCGGCCTCAGAAAACCACGCCTCGCCCTCCCCCGACGCGACCAGCGCCACGACGTCGTAGATGCTGCCGGTCGGCGACGGCATCGCCCGAACCTCGAAGCGCAGCACTTCCCGCCTCGGGTACCAGAACGTCCGGTCGAGATAGCGCTTGAACGTGAAGGCATCAAGCATCGCGATTTCCGCGTATTGCGGGTCGCCGGGCGGGATGAACTCGCGTTCGCTCTTGGGCCGCGCGCCGAGGGAAACCTCGCGAACGGCGGGGGTCTGGGGTGATGACATGGGATTTCCCGAAAAGATACCCCAAATTCTATAGCTTTCGGGCGCAACTCCCGCCACGGGCGCCTTGAGAATGTGTTTGGCGAATCTCGCCGGCCGGCGGCCTTGACTTCGCGATGGCGCCGGTATCTTGGTCATAGACCATTCGATACCTCGTTACCATGCGCTTCACCCGCTTCGGGCGCTACACCCCCATCGAGTTCAACGCCCGCCGGCAGGCCGCTTTCGCGCGCAAGCAGCAGCGCGAGCGCGACCGATACCCGCTCTTCCCCGAGCACGTCGCCGCGGAGCAGCACCAAGCCGACGAAGAGATTGATCGCCGGCAACGGCAAGCGGACAGGTTCGAAGCGAGCCAGCGTGCGTTCGAGGCCCGCGTGTGGCGCAAGGCCCGTACCCGATTCTTTTCGTTGCCGGAAGCCGGCAAGGCGCAGATCCGCGCGAAGTGGCTGTCCTGGCCCGGCCCGACTACCGCAACCAATTTCATCTACATCGTCGACGAACTGAGCGGTGACCGGGCACGCCGGGTGGCCGAGGCCGACGCCGGCCACGCCGAGATCCGACGCCGCGCGTGGGAATCCGTGAACCGCCAAGCCGCGCTGGAGGTGGTCTAATGGCCCCGACCGACGAGCGGGACGCCGTCGTTGACGCGGTGAAGGGCGGCGACGCCCTCAAGGTCAAGGCTTACGCCGGCGCGGGCAAGACCTCCACGCTCCGCCCGACGCTAGTGATACGGCGCCACCGAGATATTTTCCTGCTCGCCCGCTGGCGGCGCTCCCATGGCACGGCGCTCGCGGGGGCGGGTCAACCTGATCAGCGTTGTGTGGCGATCCTGCTGTTCGAACGATCCAAGTCGAACTACCTGACGATCGCGGACGCGGCCGCGATGCTCACCAACGCGCAGTTTCTGCCTTGCGACTCGGCGCACGAGGTGGCGATGGCGGACCACCTGGTGGCACAGCGGCGCGCCTTCCGCAAACCGCTCCGGCACATCGTCAACGCGCCGGTTCATCCCGATTTCGTGCTGACCGACACATCGCCGGAGGTGGTAATCGAAGTGCTGGGAATGGCTGGCAACCCGGAGTACGTCACCCGAATGGCGGCAAAGCGCCAGCACTACCGCGCCGCCAGCGTGCCGTTCGTCGAATGGAACGCTCCCGCGCAACCGCTTTCCGCGGTTCGGCTGCCGTCCCCTGTCGGGACAGCCTCGGAGGCCACCCATGCAGGCTGAACACGCAGCGATGGATGGAGAATTGTTCCATAGGGCAATGGAACTGGTCCACCAACACCGCGCCGCGTCGGTGGCGCTAATCCAGCGCCATCTGCGCATTGGCTGGGAGGCTGCGGAAGCACTGTTGGCCCGCATGGCCGCCGAAACGATGGCCGTTCGCAAGATGCAGAACGGCCTTTACCTCTACATCCACGGCCCTATCGGCGCGGAACTTGCGCGCCTGAACGGCTTTGCGCAGGAGGTGTTGGCCGCGCTTACCGAAGATTGCATCGACGCGGCCCACCTTCGGGCCTCTGCCATTCGCTATGGCCTGGCTGAAGAGACAACCGTCTCGGCTCGTTGCGGCGACCAGTGCGCCTGCGCGACGCTCTTCGAGTTCCCGGTCCGATGCTTCAGGGCAAGCGGGGCGGCGCTGGACTCTGGTGAGCCTTAGGCATCCACGACTTGAGCGAGATACAGGGGATCATCGTCGCCCCTGTGCGTTGGTCCAACCCGGGCGAGCGGATTTCTATGTTCACACCCAAGGCAGGTGAAAAAGAAACCGCGTTCGTCCAGCTGTGGGTCTGCCGTGTTAAACATCACCGAGAGACGGCACTTCGTGCAAGTCCACATGGTTCACTCCTTGCGTGACTTCGGGTCGCGCGCGCTACGCTAGGTTCACGATAGTTCAGGCGGTCCACTAAAGCATTCACCATCCACGAAAGCCTGGTAGGCAAGGAGGATTCACCAATGCCGCTCTACAACACTGAGATCGTCTACCGCGCCGTCATTCAAGCCGATGACGCCGAGGCCGCGCTCGTCGCCACCAAACGTGAGCGCCGGGACATCGAGGGCGACTGCGCGGAGCCGCGCTACGAGCTGGTCGGCCCCTATCGGACTCCTGCGGACTTCGAAGATGGCTGGACCGAGACCGATTACCCTTACTGTGGTCTCGGATCGGCCTATATCGGTCAAATACTGCTCGCCGAGGACGGCCAGCCCGAACGCGACACGCCGTACCATCGACATGTTCGAGGATGTGCCAGCATGAGTGAGAACACCCGTATCGAGTGGGCAGACCACAGCTGGAAACCGTGGCAGGGGTGCCCGAAAGTGGGCCCGGGCTGCGACAACTGCTATGCCGAGTACTCTGGCTCACGAACGACCCGGCCAGCGTCCGCGCCAACAACCTGCGTGTGCTGGAGGCGCACACGGCATGTCACCAGCGCCTGATGGACGCCGGCGGGGAGCGCAGAACCACCGTCTATGGTGATGGCGCCTACCGAATCCGGCCCCGGTCCTTTGGCGAGCCCACACCGGGCCGACTATCGCGAAATGTGCTCGAGCGGGGCCAGCGGTGCAGTACGGCAGGAAGCCGTAGCGCTCGGGTTGCCACTTCATGGCACCATGCAGCCGACGGCAATTCCTGAGTTCTTTGTCCGCTTTCTCACCGAACCAGGCGACCGGGTCATCGAACCGTTCCGCGGCACGGTTCGAACTGGCCTCGGCGCTGGACGTATTGGCCGACGCAGGCTCGTCTCAGAATGGATTCTTCAATATATCCGCCGTGCCGCCGAGTTGTTTCGAGAGGCCGCCGGGTTCCACCTCCACCCGGCCCTGCACTGGGCCAATCAACCAAGGTAGCAATGCAGCAGTTCGAAAACGACCAATCCGAATACCCGAAGCCTGAGACCGTCCTAGCCATCCGCGGCGCGATCGCAACCGGCCGCCACGGCGGTTCGATGGGGCCTGAGGGTCACTGGCTCAACGAGTTCTGGCAGATCGGCCGGACGCTTCGCGACCACAGCGAAATGCTGCAGGGCTTCCAGGGCACGGCGCGCCGCGGCCTGCTCAGCACTTCGACGCGATACCTCGCCATCAACGAGCCGGTATTCGAACAGCCCGACGAGCGATCTTAACGGGCAGCCGGCCGGTGCAAGGCATAATTCCGGCTTCTCCACCCGGACCTTGCCATGCCAACCGGCCTGCTCAACTGCGCCCACTGCGATGGCGCCCCCCTCTTCATCGCCGGCCGTCTGCAGGCTGTCGTCGTCTGTGAGGAATGCGGTATCTCAACGTCGCCAGTCCGCCTGGAATCCACCGACACGGACACCGCTTCTGCGCAGTTGCGCGCGATCTGGAACTCCCGGGTGGAACACCGGCCGGCAGACCAGCAGACGATTTCCATGCTCGCCCGGCGTGAGCTGACCTCGTCCGACATCCCCTATTTCCTGAACCTGCTCGCATCGACTACCACCGATTGGGCAACGAACGGGCCGAAATTCGCAGCCATGGCCGCAGCGTTGGCGCAGCCGGGTTTTCAGTTCAAGCACGTCTCGCCGCCGGAGACCGTCATCGAGGATGCCGGCCGCTATCGTAAGGTTGTTCGGCGATCCAAGGTTATCTATATCGATGGTGCCCCAATGGTCCGGTTCGAACACGTACCCGCCCTGACTGCGATCATCGCTGAAGAGGCGAAGGAGAACGACGAATGGCCGTTCCCAATTCTAGAAGAGTTCGTCGCCCGAGCCGTGGACAGCCTTCCGGATAGCACCGAACCTTGACTTCGCCCGGCCTGCGGCAAGCTGGAAGCGCTACTTTGATCTGGAAATCCAAATGCTGCGGCCGCCCGCCCTCTCGATCCTCTTCTTCCTCGCACCGACCAAGGTCGGCGCCAAGGACTTACCGGCACCAGCCTGTGCTTACGTATTCGCTCATGGCCAGCAGCCGGTCATCACCAAGGCCAGCCACACCCGAATTCTGTGCTAATGCGCATATGCGGTCATGCACTCCGCCCAGACGCGAACGGCGCTCTGGTCTGCGAACACCTCACTCGGGGGGCGGCTGATGCCGCTCGCGCGCTGCCGCGGGACAGCGACTTCTACGAGGAAGAGCGGTTGCCTGCCGGTGAGCGAGGCAGCTTGCGCGACTATGGACGTGGCGCTGGGCTCGACCGTGGCACCTGGCATCCAGCGCCGACTTTGGCGACAAGGCGTCGCAGGCCGAGAGCTTTAGGCTGGCAGGCCTTCCGGACGAAATCAGGGAAGCGGATTCGCCCCCGCAGCGCGCCAGCGTCGCGGATGAATGCCGACTTTTGCGCACCAGCCGCAGCCTACATCGCGCGCAATGATGCGGCACCTGCATACAGTGTAGTGAGCATCGCAGAACTGGTTCACTTTGCCGGCGTGGATCCCTTCCCATCGCTGCCAAAGTCGATGCGAATGTCCCCGATGGACTTGCCACCGCCCATGCCGGCATCCGGGCGAGCGGCCAGCGCGGGCGCGTTTCATTCGCCTGGCTGGCCAGCGCCGACTCGGCAAAGGCGGTGCCGGCTCCAGACGCTGTACAGGAGCTTGTCCGCGCGGCCGGCTCCTTGGTCGCGCTGGCGGCAGCCTACGCACGATCGTCCCCAACTCGCGTTCCACAGCGCACCGACCTTCACGGTTGTTGGATGAGCTCTTGCGGCCGTACGCTGGCTTTGCACGCAGTCGATTGTCGCGGTTCGATAAGGCAAAGCGATACCGGACGAAACGACCCAAGTGCAGGCCATGGCGCTACCAGTTCCTGCAAAAGGGATCGCAAGGACCGCCGTGAGTACGAGTATGGAAAGAACCAGCCAGCCCCAGTCCAGATAGCTTTGCTAGCTCAAAGACCCCCCAGTTGCCGCAACAGAAATGGCAACGTGCCGCTCGCGGCAGCGCTGGATCGAGCCCTCGCTAGATTTTGCTCGATGGAGCGACGCGGCTTTTCGGTAAAAGCGACCCTTCTCCTGCGAGCATTCTGGGAAAACAGTATGAGCATGCTCATACCTTCGCGATCGAGCGTTTGCCGATACTGGCCGGAAGGCCGGCCGACCAGCGTCGGATAAGAGCCCGCTTCCGAAGAGCAGTCCCGGCCTCAGCCCTCCTTCGCGAGAATTCGATAAAGCTTGGTCCTTGAAATCCCAAGCTGCCGCGCAGCCACTGCTTTGTTGCCATCGGCGGCCAAGATAGCGGCCTTGACCTCATTCAGAGTGGGTTCCTTCTTACCCAAGCTCAACTGGGTGGAATAGGTAGAAAGATAGGCATTCGCTTTGGTCGCCCGGCTGTGGCCAGCGGCCTCCACCACCTTGCGCATCGCTTCGCGGTGTGCCTCCACATCAACAACTGGCCCGCTCCCCTTCACAGCCGCCGGCTGGCCGCTCTCCCGCTTATACATCTGCTGCAGGTATTGGTGACGCAGCCCGTGCGCCGTCACACCGTCGCCGTCTTTGGTGATTCCGTGCTTCTCCAGAACGGTATAGAAGCGTCGGCGCCACCGAGTCTGGGAGAAGGAAGCAGGCATCAGCGTGCCTCGCTCCGGATTCGTGACGTATGCAAGTGTTGCCGCTTGCCCGAGCAACTCGTACTGCCAGCCGAACTCTATCGGGACCCGGCGGGCGCGCCCGCCTTTTGTGCCGTCATGCACGAGCAGCATTCCCGATGGCAGGACGTCCAAAGCAGGCCGCAATCGCCAGCTTTCCTTTGCTCGCAGGCCAAAGCCAGCTTCCAGCTTGAGCTGCAGTGCGACGTGGGCGTCCGTGACCGCGATCTCGGCGATCTTCGCCGCCGCATCAATGCCCTTGCCATCCCACGAACGGTCTTCGCGCGCAACATAGCTGCGCTCGTATCCGGCCGGTCGCTGCACATAGTCTTCGATTCGGCCGACCACGTTGGTCTTCCCCATCCATGACATCAGCGCACGCAGGTGGGTGAGGCGTAGCTCCACCGTTCCCACGTTCAGCTTGCGCTCCTCCACCCAATACTGGACCAGCCAGCGGATGTGCTTCTGCCGAATGCTGTAGGGCGAGGTTACGGCCATGCCACCAATGCTGCGCAGCTCCACGAACATGGCGAGAAGTGCCTGCACGCGCTGTCGCTGTGACATCTGCGACAGCGATCTGCCGCTAACTCGCGTCCCGCTATGCGGCAGGTGCAAGTGTTCCGCAGCCAGTACTGCGAACTCAGCCTTGAATCTCTCCGGCAGGTTGTATTGGTTAATGATGGGGCGCAGGTTGATAGTCTTAGTCATACGGCGTTCTCGAACTTTTGCGCTTCGCGCGTGCGGCCACGGGCGAGTGTCCGCCATGGGACCTCGCAGCTCGCTGCTGGACAGCGCCGACCCCCGATCCGGCTTTGTCCCCTCGGTGCTCCGGGGTACCACCCCCAGCTTTCCAGCCCACCCAGCCGGTCTTGCCACTACCTTCCTGTCCTTTAGCGATGCCAAACCGATCAGCCCTGAGCATGGAAGCAATGCGTCGTGACTGTCCGCAGTGCGGGCGCAGGCCTTCGCCTTGCACGCCGCTGCGCGGCCACCCTATCCGGTGCATCAATGGATGCCAGCCTGACGGCGCCAGGGATTTCGTCCTGGTGCAGCCGGCCGATGCCGTGATGAGTGATTACTTGTTGCGCCGTTCTGGTACCGGTAGCGCCCCCCGGGTCGATATTGCTCAGAAGCCTGCGTCCACCGCTCGTTCGGTACGCAAACAGCTCCCCGCCCCAAAGCCGGATCATCCCTGCTGCGGTGTGTCGGGCTTCGTGATCCGCGCCCAGCCAAGCGGCTGAAAGGGCGTCGGGCATTCGTGGAAATTCCACAGAGCACCTGTCCGGTGTCCGGCTTCGGAATTGTCCACACTGCGGTCTATTTTCACGAACAGACCGCCAATCGGCTTGGTATCGCGGTGTCCGGTGTCCTCACTATCCGACACGGTCCATTTGATTTAATTGAAAAAAATGCCGTTTCAATTTCCGGCGTGAACAACTGGCGATCGCAAGGCCCGAATGTCGGGGTTTTGCGTGCTGGATTTGCCGCGCAACTGGCGGCGAGGTCGATGCGTCGGGGACGCGGTAAGTGCTCGAAGCATATACCAGGCATGGGCCAAACGGCAACGTTTGCCACTGCAAAATCGCGAGCTTTCGGCGACTTGACTTCGATTTTCCGACGGTAGAGTGGGCTATGTCGATGTGCCATCTAATCCGACGCTCTCAAAGCAAGACCGACAAAGTCCGACCAAGTCCCAGATGCTCCCACCGACCTGAGGCGAGTGAATGGGGCTCGGAGGTACAAAGTCCCACTTGCTCGGAACACGAAGGACATTCGACACATCGGAGCCATCCACTTCAATGAATCGCCAAGGAGCACAAATGAGAATCTCGACCGTCGCAATCGATGTTGGCTACGGCAACACCAAGTCCGCCTTTCCGCTTGGCTCGGACATCGCAACCAACATGTTCCCCTCGCTGGCACCCATTGCCGCAACGTCCTCTCTCACCGCGCATACCGGCGGCATCTTCCGGGCTCGAAACGTAGTGAATGTGGAGGTCGATGGTGCGCGATACGAGGTCGGACCCGATGTTTCGCTGAGCGCCGCTCATGTCCATACCGGTCGCTCCCTGTCTGAGGATTATGTAACGACACCCAACTACGCTGCCCTGCTCGCCGGCTCGCTGCACTATGCCAATGCCATGGAAGTTGATCGGCTCGTCCTGGGCCTGCCGGTGCACAATACGCTGAAGTACGCTGCCTACCTCAAGGACCGTTTCACCGGCACCCATAACTTTGGGTGGGGCGACGTTCACATCAACAGCGTGCTCCCGCTGCCGCAGCCGCTGGGCACGCTGATTACGTACATCCAGCAAAACGGCAAGAAGTACGACCCTGAGAACGCATACCTGGTGATCGATGTCGGCTACTTCACAACCGATTGGGTGGTGGCGCGTGGCTACACCATGGACGACACGCGAAGCGGCGGGGTGCCTGGAGGCGTCGCGCGCATCTACCAACAGGTGGCAAGCCTCATCTCGGCTGACCGTGGGCATCCCACCGACAGCATCGAACGCATCGACAAGGCCATCCGCGACGCCAAGCCAATGGTGTTTTTCGGTCAGGATCTGGACGTTTCGCCCTACCTGGCAGAGGCCATGGCCGTCACCCATCAGCCGGTCAAGGAAATCCAGGCACGCGTCGGCCGCACCGACGATATCCGGGCAATCATCCTGACTGGTGGCGGGGCCCAGCTCTACGCCCCGACAATTCGTGCTGCCTTCCCGCACAACGTGATCCACATCATGGACGCGCCCTGCTTCGCCAACGTTCGCGGCTTCTATACCATCGGTTCCGCACGGCAAGTCGCCAAGGCCGCCTGAGGACGCCCGCCATGGACAAGCTCCAGATGACCGTGACGCTGTCCGCCGACTCGGCTCCTGATCTGCTCGCGTATCTGCGGCAGTTCCCGGGAGCTCGGGAGCGGGCGTTCATGCTTAAACTGCTCGCGCAACGGGGGCTGCAGCTTGTGCTCAGCGCTGGTCCCGACACGCTGCTGCGTCCTCCCACTGCTGCAACGACGCCGACCGTTGCAGCACCGGTACCGCCTCCACCGCTGCTGGCTCACCCCGAACCCTCAGGAGCGAGGGAGCGGGAGACCGCCGCACCATACGCTACAGTAGCCGCGATCCTGCCATTGTCGCCGGCTGCGGCAGGCCGGCTTGCTGCGGATCGACCGCAGGTTGCCTCAGCCCATGCACAGGAGCGGCCACGGGCTACACCGGCGCCCGCATCTGAGCCTGCCGCGGACGGTCCTGATCCGCTTGCGGGACTGGATCTCGGTGCGCTCAATGACGCAATGGCGCGATTCGGCTAAGCGAGAATCTGCGGCGCACGGCGGCGCTTGACTCCGCCTCTTCATGTGGCAACCTAATAGCATTCAGAGAAAACAGGAGGATACCGAGCCATGTTTGAATACCTGTCCACGACTCAAGGCATTAACCGCTTCGTCTTCACTGTCCTGATTGGGTGGTGTCTTCTGGAGGCCGTCCTGGTCGTCTACAACGGCGTCAAAAACCGAAAGCGCGGCTGATCTTCGATCGGGATAGGGGCAGGCCTCGCGGCCTGCCTCCTCCCACACCACCGTGCATACGGGTCCGTACACGGCGGTTCGGATCAGTTGATCGGCGATGGTCCCAGCGACGGAAGGCCCAACGAGCGGAAGTAACGATTCGACAGCGCCTTGTTCAGTGCCGGGCTGTGGCTTAGGCGCCAGACACCGTGGGGCGAACCCGCCGTTTGTGCGGCAAGGTTGCGGTCCACGCCTCGCGCAACTAGCTCCCGGAATCGGGTCCGGCCACGCTTCCACTGCGTCCAGAAGAAGCAGCGTAGGCGGCGTCGGGTCCATTCATCCAGTTGCTTGAGCACGCTGGGCGTTTCACAGAAACCAAAGTAGCCACGCCAGCCCGTCAGATATCGTTTCAGCGTGCCGATCAACTGGTCGACGCTGATCCCGCGCGAGCGTTGCGTCAGTTCCCGGACCCGATCCTTGAAGCGAGCCAGGGCCTTGGGCGCGATGCGCCTTCTGACCTGCTCCCGCCCCAAGAAGGTGAAGCCCAGAAACTTCCGAGTGTGTGGCCGGGCGACCGCGCTCTTCGCCTCGTTGACCTTCAACTTCAGCTTGCTGGTGAGGAAGGCTTTCAGCCCACCCATCACCCGTTGGCCCGCGCGTTCGCTGCGCACGTAGACGTTACAGTCGTCTGCGTACCTCACGAAGCGCAGTCCGCGTCGCTCAAGCTCGCGGTCTAGATCGTCGAGCAACAGATTGGATAACAACGGTGACAGCGGACCGCCCTGGGGCGTGCCCTCGTCCGTTGCACCAACCAGCCCGTTCTCCAGCACACCTGCCGTCAGGAAGGAGCGGATCAGCTTCAGGACGCGCCTGTCGCTGACCCGCTTCGCCACCCGGCTCATCAGGATATCGTGGTTCACGCGATCGAAAAATTTCTCGAGGTCGAGGTCTACAACCCAGCGATGCCCTGCCTGGATGTAGCCCTGTGCGCGCTCCACGGCCTGATGCGCCGAGCGTCCCGGACGGAAGCCGTAACTGGAGTCCGAGAACGTCGGGTCCCACTGCCTTTGCAGCACCTGCAACACTGCCTGCTGGACGAACCTGTCGAGCGCAGAGGGGACGGTCAGCGCGAACTGCACAAGCGCTCAACGAGCATTTGGGATGGGCTGAGATCCGCCATCCGTTTCATCCGCTCCGGGGCCAGCGTTTTCCGGTCCTGAAGACGCGCCGGGTGACAGGCGTCGACACATTGCTACTGGGTCATGTCGAGCGCGGCAGCTTCAGCATTGCCCGCGAATGGACCGACTGGGGCGCGCCTGCCGTCGAAGACGATTGCGAGATCCCTGTGTCTCGCTTCGATCTGGGCATGCTGCTGGAGCTGATCGCGTTGATCGACCAGCTTGCCGCTTCGTCCTCCAAGAAGTCATCAACCAAAGGAGCTTGATCAATGCATTTCATTGCCCTACTATCAGACCAGTTTTTAACGTGGTCCGCCAATGGAAGATATTCCGTCGTCAACATTACGCAGGCGTCGCGCGCAATTGCTCAAGCAAATGCCGGCGTTGGACACGCTCTTGCGGGGCTCGCTCATCGAACGCTACAAGCGCTGTGGCAAGCCTGGCTGCAAGTGCGCCGATGGCCCAGGTCATGGCCCCAAGTACTACTTGTCGGTGAGTTTTCCCGGGCGCCGACCACAAATGGACTACGTGCCACAGGCCGATTACGCCGACGTCACCGAACACCTGGCGAACTATCACCGGGTCCGCGAGATCATCGAGGAGATCTGCGAGATCAATCGCGAACTATTACGCCGCCGCGAGGCGCTATAAGGGGCGTCGGTGAGCCAGTCGCCGCTGTCGCTCACCAACTCCATCGACCTGCAATCGGCCGGCGTACTCATCGCCAACATGCTCGAAGCCTGGCTCACCGCAGAGCCCGCGCTGGAGTTGACCGAGGAGGCCGTCGATGAACACCAAGATCACCCCCCAACATCAGAGCAAGCCGGCGTACATCTATATCCGCCAATCGACGCTGGCCCAGGTGCGACACCATCAGGAGAGCACCGAGCGCCAGTATGCGTTGCGCGACAAAGCGCTGGCATTGGGCTGGCCACAAACGTCGATCCGGATCCTGGATCGGGACCTCGGTCAGTCAGGCGCGCAGATGACGGGCCGCGAGGATTTCAAGACGCTGGTGGCAGATGTCTCGATGGGGCACGTGGGCGCCGTGTTTGCGCTGGAGGTCTCGCGCCTGGCGCGCTCGAATCTGGACTGGCATCGCCTGCTCGAGTTGTGCGCCCTCACCCATACCCTGGTAATCGACGCCGATGGCTGTTACGACCCAGGCGACTTCAACGACGGCCTGCTGCTCGGTCTCAAAGGCACAATGGCACAGGCGGAACTGCACTTTTTGCGCGGGCGCCTCCAAGGCGGCAAGCTCAACAAGGCGCAGAAGGGTGAGCTGCGCTTTCCGCTCCCGGTTGGGTTGTGCTATGACGACGAAGGCCACATCGTCCTGGATCCCGATGACGAGGTGCGCGGCGCCGTGCAGTTGGTGTTTCGTCTCTTTCGAGAGACCGGCAGCGCATACGCGGTCGTCAAGCGCTTTGCCGAAGATGGCCTGCGCTTTCCGAAGCGCGCCTATGGCGGCGCCTGGGCGGGCCGGCTCATCTGGGGGCGCCTGAGCCATGAGCGCGTGATCGGCCTGATCAAGAATCCTTCGTATGCGGGCATTTATGTCTTTGGACGGTACCAGTACCGCCAGCGCATCACGCCACAGGGGGAGGTGCATAAGCGCGTGCAGCCGGTACCCAAGGCAGACTGGCGCGTCCATCTACCCGACCATCACGAGGGATACATCAGCCCGGAGGAGTTTGAGCGGAACCAGGCACGCCTGGCGGGCAACCGGACCAACGGTGAAGGCACCGTGCTCAGCGGTCCGGCGCGTGAAGGATTGGCGCTGCTTCAGGGGATGCTGATCTGTGGCTGCTGTGGTCGGGCGCTGACCGTGCGCTACCAGGGTAACGGTGGCATCTACCCAATGTACTTGTGCAATGCGCAGCGCCGCCAGGGTTTAGCGACCAGAGATTGCATGAGCGTGCGCAGCGACCTGCTCGACAACGCGATCGGCGAAGCGATGCTCGCGGCCCTGCGGCCAGCCGAACTCGAACTCGCCGTGACCGCCCTGAACGAACTCGAGCAGCGGGATCAGGCCATCATGCGTCAGTGGCATATGCGCATCGAACGCGCCGAGTATGAAGTCGCTCTTGCCGAGCGTCGCTATCAGGAATGCGATCCCGCCAACCGTCTGGTCACGGGCACCCTCGAGCGGCGCTGGAATGACGCGATGCTTCGCCTCGCAGCGATCAAGACGGAAGCCGCCCAGTTCCAGAGCCAGAAGGCGCGCGTTGCCACACCCGAACAGAAGGCCCAGATCCTCGCACTGGCGCGCAATCTGCCGCGCCTCTGGCGTGCTCCGGCGACCCCGGCGAAGGATCGCAAGCGCATGCTGCGACTGCTCATCCGGGACATTACGGTCGAGAAACTTCCCGCAACCAGACAGGTGGTCCTACACGTGCGTTGGCAGGGCGGCACCTGTACCGACACCACCGTGACTTTGCCCAAGCCGGTCGCCGACGCGATGCGCTATCCCACTGCAACCGTCGAGCACGTGCGCAAACTGTCGCAACATTTGTCCGACCCGCAAATCGCTGCGCACCTCAATCAGGAAGGCCTGCGCAGTTCAACTGGCAAATCGTTCACGCTCTCCATGGTCAAATGGATCCGCTTCCGGTACGGGATTGCGGCGACCAACTTCATGCGGCCTGACGAACTCACGGTTCAGCAACTCGCTCACCGACTGGGCATCAGTCCACACGTCGTGTATTACTGGATTGAGCGCCAAGTCGTCCACGCTCGTAAGCTCGACGGGCGGGGCCCATGGTGGATCACGCTGGATCCCGTCAAGGAACAGCAACTGCGGGACTGGGTGCGCACTTCAGGGCATCTTCGGGGGCAACATTCCCACACTCAACTGTGAGAGGTGCATTATGAGATCACCGTCGGTATGCCGAGATTGCGGAACTCCCCCGGTTTGCCGACTTTCGGGATCGAGACCTGCCGGACCGGTTGCGGCTGATAGGTCCGCGCACGCAGTTCTGCCTGCAGACGGTCCAGATGCTGGTCCGCCTGTTCGGCAAAGTCTGCCACGCTGATTCCATCGACACCGCCACTGCCCCGGTTGGCCCGGACTCGCTCCCAGGCGACTTCCAGATTCTTCCGTTGAAAAACCTTGTCAATTAATGAGTGGACCTTCCTTGCTTCCATCGGGTTGATCCAGTCAGACAGTCTCCTCGGGCGCGGATGTACGGGTATTTCACTCATGGAACTGATCCTCCTCCGTGTCCTTACTCACTGTCGTCCGGGCTCTTCCCAATCATCTTCGCCGGCTGCCTTCCCCGACCCACTTCTGTCGCCGATCGCTCGGTCACGTGGTTTTGGCCACGCTTCAGGTACTACTCAGCCGTCCGACTACTGGCACAGCACCGCTCGCCACTTCGCTCCTCGCTTATAGGCTCACTTCCCGCGGTGCCACCCGCAGACTGTGCCAGTCCTCCTGAGGTCACACGCTGTTCTTCCGTACCGTGCCGTCCGCAAACACCTTGGTGCGGTGGGTGAATGAGAACGCCTTCGCCCCCATACTGCGGGCTCGACCTTGCCCCACCTTTGGCCGACCGGTTCGTCATCGGGGCAGCCCCCATCGACTACGGCCCGGTACTTCTCCTCATGCCCTTCGGATTCCACCTCGCGGTGGACACCCTGCCCTCCGGAGACCTACGGGAAGGTGGCTCCAGGTCTGCCTTGGCTGTCTCCGGCTTTCGCCTTCGTGCCCGGTTAGGCATCTCCATACCTGCCTTCTCTCTCCGGCCAGCGAGGCATTACCCCCGCTTTTGGATATGACGCCCCTCATCTGAGCGTCAGAGGGACTTGAACCCTCCCGAACAACGCGCTGCTCAGCGCACAATATGGCCTCTGCTGACTTCTACACCGCCATCCCGACGCCTCTCGACGTCGGTAGCACCATGGCAGCGGTGCAGATCTCCCCGGGTATGACGCACCCACCTTCACGCTTATGCCTGTCGGATATACGCCGCACCGTTCCGTGCAAGTACTGGGCTTTGGCAATTTTGGCTACCTCACCCCGATACGACGCCTCATCCGCTTCCTGTTCGTCAGGCCAGCGCTTTGCCTCGGACTTCCTTCAGACTCCCAGTCGCCCGGGAAACCCTTGTCTCTGGCTAACACTTCCCCTTGCCGGGTGTGTAAGGGACTTGCACCCTCAAGTGAGTGCGCCCTGCCGGGCGCACCAAAAAAAAAAGGTTCTTCACCGATTTCCGGGGAAGGCCGCCCGGATCTTCAGGAAGAAGTAATGGTCATCGCGGAAGCCATAGGCCATCCGTTTGATGACCTTGATCCGGTTATTGATGCCTTCCACCAGATTGGTTCCCAACGGCCAGCGGCTGTGAGCCAGGATGCCGGGTAAATATGGCTTGAGGCGTTTGGCGAACAGGCACAGAGGTGCGATGCCGCTGGCCATTGCGCGCTCGTACCACCCTTGCCAGAAGCGCCGGGCGTAGCCGGGATGCCGATATGTCCAGAGCGTCTTGAGATCGTCCTTGAGCACGTAGACGGTCATCAGCGCTTGGTTGGCAGCCAGTATTTCATCAAGCCGGATCTGATCGGCCTCACGCGTGACGTTCTCCCGATTGCGCAGCAGTAACCAACGAGAAGACTTCACCACCTGACGAGCGGTCTTGTCGCCGCGCAGCCGATTAGCCTCATCCACCCTGACGCGGTCGATGACCTCACGACCGTACTTGGCCACCACGTGGAACAGGTCATAGACAACCTCCGCTTGCGGGCAGTGCATCCGCACTTCCAGGTCGTAGGCGGTATTCATGTCCATCACCGCGGCGCGAAGCCGGGCACAGCCTTCAGGGCCAAGCAGCTTGAAGAAGGGCCGGATTTCCTCTCGGGAGCGACCGCGCCCGACCCAGAGTACCCGCTTGCTCGACGGCTCGACGATGACTGTGGCATAGCGATGGCCCTTCTGGATCGCAAACTCGTCCATCGCGATCACCGTGACCCCGCTCAGATCGACCGGTCCCAATTCCCGCTCAAGATGGCGCAGATCGATGCGCTTGACCGTGGTCCAGGCCAACCGGTAGAAGGCCGCGACATGGCGCAACGACATGACCTTGCACAGTTGCGCTACGCTGGCCGCAAGCCGCGTCGTAACCCGCGCATAGGGCGCGAGCCAGTCCAGGCGCTCCAGCTTCGGGCCACATCGCCGGCAAGCCAGACGAAGTCGCGGCACGATCAGCTCCACCGGAATCTCGAACACAGGCAGATCCCGCACGCGCCGCTCTACCCGATCATGGATACTGCTAACGCCCCGACCACAGCCATCGCAGCACCGCCTACGGCGCCCCTTAGGTTCCAGCCGGATGATGCAAATACGCTGCCCATTGCGGGTCTCTTCCCAACTATCGCGCATGCGATAGCCTTCCCAGCAGCCGAGCTGGGCCATACAATCGCGTGGGGCCAACCTCCACCTTCCTGATTCTTGTTGTGTCGCAACTCCAAGATAACAGTGGTGGGCGTGTTGGCCCTTTTTGTTTCTAAACGGTCACGCAGATCGGCGAAGAACCAAAAAAAAGCCCAGCAGTTTGCTGGGCTTTTTTGTGAATGGGATGGCCTCTCAGTGAAGAGTCGGCGCCAAACAGTAGTCGAGGGCGGAATCGAACGAGAACTTCCGGTCTAGGAACGTGAAGCCACCGGACGGCTCTCGGCGGTACACATCGAAGAATTGCGCTTCCGATTGTCCGGCCTGAACTTCCGTAGCGGCGGTCGCACGCATAGCTTGGATATGCAGTTTATTGATGATTGCTGTGAAACCCTTTTGCGGCATTGCTTTTCTCCTCGGAGAGCCTGCCAAGGGGGGACTCCTTCCCTGTGGGAAGGACCCACAGGGCAGAGGTTAGGTAAGGCGCCACCGGCTGGTGGCGAACTGATCAGGCGGTAACAGCCTGTTGAGACATCAGGCGCAACTGGTACTCGGTGCGCCATTGATCGCAGAAGTCGGTTCCACGAACCTTTGGTCGATGCATGACGGTGTGCAGCCCTTCGGCGCGCAACCGCTTTTCCAACGCGAGCGCGTCGGCCATGCCTGGGGACTTTCGGGTCTTCGGGTCGATCCTGTCAAAATCCGCGAAGATGTGGACCGTGCGGATGCCCAGGTCCGGCGGCACCACAAACTGACTCAGCAGTACCCGGTTGAGGCAATTCCATGCCGGCACGCCGAAGAGCATGTACGCCGCATAGGCGCTCTCCAGCCCTTCCGCGACACCAACTTCACCATCGCGCGGTTGCATCAGACGCACTGCACCACCGGTCAGCGGCAACGCAGACACACCATTGCGCTTGGCCGGGAGGATCTCCCCATCCGCAGTGATTATCGTCGCCTTGGCGGGCTGTCGCGGGTCGAGCGACGTGCGATGCACCGTGGCCATGCGCCCATCTGGCCGTGTGAATTGCGCAACGATGGTCGGGTAGCGGCCAACAAGCTGGCCTTCATACCAATAGTCCTGCACCGCCAGGCGCAAGGCCGTTGGCCGCGGCGCGCGCAGGCCAGGAACCCGGGCAGCAAGATAGCGCATGGCGTGATCGCCAGGCACCAGCCCGGCAGCAGCTTCCCACTGCTTCGCAATACGCCGCATCTTGGTGGCGGGATCTACTGCTTTCCCCCGGCGAGCTGAATTTGGCCTCGTAAAGGGGGGGTCGATCGGCACAGCCCGCTCGCCATTCAAGTCCCGCCACAGTTCCGAGTAGGTCATGCCGGTGTAGCAACGCACGAGCTCGAGGCCGTCGCCGGCTTTCGGATTCCCTGCATTGCACTTCCGGCAGACCCAATCGCCGCGGCCGCGTTTGTTGTCATAGGTAAAGCGGTCATGGCCACCACAGAGGGGGCACGGACCTGGGCGTCCTCGCCAGAAGTTGTCCGTCAGGACTTCCGCTGGCACGTACTGCCTCACCAGAGCGTCCCATTGAGCGGGCGTCCAGCTTTTTACGATATCACTCAGTTCTTTCATGGGATGGCTCCAGGTGGAGGGTTGGTCGATGCCTGAGACAGGCGAAGGAACGCTTGCTCAAAAGACATCCCGGCCGAGGCCAGAAGGTCTTTTCAGCATTGCGTTTAGCTGAGGGGAATATGGGGATTTGGCCGAGCGGCCGAGAAAGGCACCGCTGCTACCGGGCAAGCCGGTAGCAGTTAGTTCAAAGAGGCACTTCTTGGAGGAGCGCGTCAGTACATCGGCGCGCCATCGTTGCGGAAGGGAATGCCATCGAGCACTGCAGGTCGCGCGAAGGGAATCTCATTGTCGTCGAATCCGCCGAATCCACCCGACGGCGGTTGCGCAGGCTGCTGACGCGCCGCGCCCGAGCGTTGCGTTGGCGGAGCCGAGCGCTGCTCGCTCCCACGACGCTGCTGCGAATCCGCTCGCTCTGCGCCGGCATCGCCGTCGTCATCGTTGACACCCGCGCGACCACTGAGCATCTGCATTTGATCGGCGACGATCTCGGTACTGTACTTGTCCTGGCCGGACTGATCCTGCCACTTGCGCGTACGAATGCGGCCTTCGATGTAGACCGGCGAACCCTTGCGCAGGTACTGACCAGCAATTTCTGCCAGCTTGCCGAAGAACGAAATGCGATGCCATTCGGTGGCTTCCTTCATTTCGCCGGACTGCTTGTCCTTGTAGCGATCGGTGGTCGCAATACGGATGTTTGTCACCGCGTCGCCACTGGGCATGTAACGAGTTTCAGGATCTGCCCCGAGGTTGCCCAGGAGGATGACTTTGTTGACGGATGCCATGGTGCTTCCTATTCAATGAACGAGATTGATGTTCCAGACCCACCTGTCCCAGAGCTTCTGCTCTCCGGTCCTTGGGTCCTTAATGGGATCGCCAGTCTTCTTATCGAAGGCTGGCACCTTTTCCTTGCGCAGGCGTTTGACCGCAACACGGTCACCCAGCTTGCAACCGGCTTCTGCGAGAGCGTCCTTCAGACCTTCGCCCTGCAGGGTCTTCTCGCCGGCACTCGTGTACAGCTTGACGGCAAACGAAGTGTAGGTACGAGGCCCGCCAGACTTACGGTTGGGGAACTCCATTTCGCCCCACTCGATGAGCTTGCCCACGGTGTAGGCGGAAGAGGAACCCTTTTCAGAGGAGGCGCTTCCGCCCCCTTCCCGCTCGCCGTCTTCGCGTTTGCTGCGCGATGGCTGGGCGCCATCCAAGCTACGCGTTGGCTGAAAGCGGCGCCCTCCTGCTGGCGCGTCACTACTTGTCGGCACGTCCGGCGTGAGTTCGCGCTCGGCTTGAAAAATGACGTCAGCCGCGACCTTCTCCAGCGCTTCGCCTGGATGCACGCTGACCTGTTTCCAACGAGGGATCACCTCCGGCAGCAGCTTGTCGCCATACGGCGTGCTTTGCAGCCGATGATGAAAGCCCCCAACGAAGTGGATCACGCGATCACCTTCGTCCCGAAGCAGATGGGGGACGCCGTGAACATAGAACTGCCGCTCGTTGGCGGCGCCCGTGCCGACCGGGATCGTGCTGGGAGAGGATGACCCTCTGTGTTCCGCGCTCAGAACACCGGCCACACGCTTGATGAGATTGAGCCAAGTCATGGTCTAAAGAAGGGAGCCACAGCACAAACGTCGGACCACATCGAGGTCGCAACGCAGCCTGGCATGATTGAGAATCACGTCTTGCAGGGTCTCAGGGTCGACCCCGGATACTGCGCAGACGTAGCTATATGGCAACGCGCCATTCCAGTAGCCAAAGATCCAGCCGAGCGTCATCGAGTATTCCTCCAGATCGAGAGGCCGATTGCGCATGCGGGCACGCAGCATCTCGGCACAGTCGATGAGGGACTCCGGCATGTTGTCGCCGCGCCGGCTATCGCAGGCGAGGCTGATGAGAGCGTCGACCATTTTCTCGCGCACCGCCTTGCTCCAGAGAGAAGGGTCGGGCAACGGGTCGAGCTTGGGAGGGGGCACTACGATGGCGGCCGCCTCACCGAAGAAGTCGAGCTGCCATCCCGCTGTTGTCGTTTCCATGATGGTCTCCGGACAGGCACCCGGAGACCCGCCAGCCGGCGGATAACGGGTACCCGCGACAGGTGGAAAGCGCCGCCTCAGAGAGGCGGCAACGGATCAGGAACGGTCGTGCGTTCCCGCTCGACGAAGCGGCGTCACCACAGCCGAGCGTTCATACGGTTGCTCGAGCGGATCTCCCACTTGATGCGATTCGTGCTTCGATTTGGATTGGGTATCCGGCATCGAAACCTTCGGCGCTGCGGGCACGGCCTTGTTCCAGACCATGGCCCGGTGATACAGGAATGACAGTCCAACGACGGTCACAAAGGCACCGACGATGAACGACTGCGACGCCATGTACAACACCATGCAGAGCATGAAGAATTTGAATGGACGCTTGATGAGATTCGTGACAAAGGATTCCATAGTTTCTCTCCAGAAACGTTGCAAGGGATTTCCTGGCAGATGCCAGGCGATGGTTCGATGCTCCGAGGGAGCAAGGAATCTCTGGAGGAACAGCTGCGCTTCAACGCGCTTGCGGCATGCAGTAGCGCATGGCGAAAGCACGCTGGCGTGGGCGGGGGACTATGAGATTGAGCGCTGCCGCCATTCGGCGCGCACTAGGTCGATGCGTCTGAACGCAGGTTTGTCACGATCCTAACGACAGAGGATCAAGGAAGGTAGGCAGAAAGCTAACCAAAACACGGTGGCTTTCCGGGAAAAACGCATGAGCATGCTCATGGTTTGAGGTCGCGTCCGCAAATTAAGGTTTGTTTATTTCTGTTTTTCGAATGTCTAATATCGACCCCTAACGTTAGGGGTAAACCCCTAAATTCCCGGGCAAACGGTACCGATAAGCGAAGCATAAGCAACCAGCTTTGCACCTGTCCCGGCAAATGACACCCCTAAATGAAGAGCTTTTGCTGACCAAAAGGCGTCGCACGTTCCGTACTCTCCATGAGGACTTGACAACGCTTCTGGGCCGTAACGCTGGTTGTCAGGTTCCTTCCAAGTGAGCGAAAAATGCCGCAGAAAAAAATCAAAACTGAAGACGTTCCTGCCGTGCGGGCAGACATCGTGAATTTCCCTGTGCAACCTGAGGTCTCCCGAGCGGAGATAGCCTTACGCAATGCGCTCGGGACTGTCCCAGTCAACGAGGACGCATTCAGCCGTCTTCTTCAATGTGTCCGAAACATTCAGCGCACGAAGGACAAGATCTCTCGTCTGCTCCAGGACCTTGGGGCGGACCTTCAGCTCATGCATGAATCAACGACGGAAATCGTCGCTGCTGAGTATGGCGACACCCGAGCGGCACGGTCACGCGCGCGGGAGATGTTCTTCACCATCGCTGAGGACGCACTCGACCTCACTCGTAGCCAGGCACAGCTATACCTGAGTCTCTACCATCGCTTTCTTCAGCACAACGGCGCGCTTTCGAAGCTCAATATTGGTGAACTTATGGTTCTACGCCGGCGTGACTACTCCGCGGAGGAAATTGACGCGGTCATCGAATTCAAGGAGAACGACCCGGCCTACCATCGCAAGGACATTCGCAAGTTCGTCGAGCGGCTTCGTAAGCAGGAGGAGGAGGTTATCGACGTCCAAACCAAGTTGGACATCGCGACAGCGGAACTTGCAAGTACGGTTTCCGAGAATGCCGACAAGGATTTTGAGATTAGGCGCCTCAACACTGAGCTCGGACGATTGGCGTCAGAACGCGACGCGGATCGGGAAGCGCTGAGTCACGTACGGGAGGAGATGACCCGGCAAAACTTGAGCTACAGCGCTATCCGGATGCAGATCGATGATCTGGAGCGCGAGAAGCGAGAGCTGCAGGACCGCATGGCGTTCTCGAAGGCCAATACCCGCCCGGAAACCGTTGAAGTGCAAGTGGTTCCGCTAGGCTACGCCTCCCTGGAAGACGCCCTGGCCGCCAAGAATGACGAACTCTCCGCGGCAAAGGCAGAGCTGGCCGATATCCAGTCGCGGCGCCAGCAGATTGAGGACGAAATCGCAGAACGCTCGTCCGTCCTGGATAAGCGTGCGCGCGCCCGTGATGAACTCGCCAAACTGGTGACGGAATTCGAGCAAGTCGTTTCGACATTCGCGTCGGTGCAGCTCGCCGTACAGATGGCCGGAGACGTTTCCGAATTCCGCCCGGCCTTGACGGTGCTCGACAGCATCGTCTCACGTCTCCACGCCGACATTCGCTCGGCCCTGAATGCCCGATGAGAGCAAAGAGCTATGCTACAGCACTCCCCCACCGCCGAGTTTGAGCGTTTGCGACTCACCAGGATGACATGCGATCGGATTCGGTCGGCAAACTATCACCTCACCGATCACCTTGCGGAACTGCTCGGCGCGCACCCTGAGCTTGAGCAGATGCTGCATATTGGCAAAGGTGGCGTCGACAAGGTCCGCAAGGCGGAGGCCACGCAACGCGATTTGATGGGCACCCCGTTCCTCGTTGTCGTGCCGACGCTCTCCGAGGTACAGGACTGGCGTTGCTTGAGTGAAAACACAACGACCACACTGGCCGTCGACACACTGCGTTCTCAGTTAC
The DNA here is from genome assembly GCF_059419025.1 of Cupriavidus sp. GW821-FHT07C08. Taxonomy (NCBI): domain Bacteria; kingdom Pseudomonadati; phylum Pseudomonadota; class Betaproteobacteria; order Burkholderiales; family Burkholderiaceae; genus Cupriavidus; species Cupriavidus sp. GW821-FHT07C08. Next base: position 323,383 of record NZ_JBWKQZ010000002.1, on the reverse strand, counting down.
CTGGCTGGACCAACGACGACAAGCTTCGCTTGTTCTACAACAATCGCCATTACATTTGGCTGATGGTCGAGTTGCTCCACGTCAGCATTCTGGCCGCGCCGCTTCTCGGGATCACCAAGGAGCTAGCAGAGTATCTGCGTTCGCTCCCGCAGCACGTCCTTGACACGGCCATTGCGCGGGTGGACTTCCCGATTTTCCGTTGGCGCCTGCATAGCAAGACTTTCTGGATCGACTTTGATTCCAGTCGGCTGGGGACCGATTCGAAAGGGCATCACTTCCTGACCTCCACCCCGCTGCGCGCCGATCGCTTGGCGACGAAGAACAGCTGGACGAACCTCCGGTTGGAGCCATTCCAGAAGAAGGTCTACAGCGAAATGATGGTCCGAAGCTACTGCCGCGCCTCGACTATCACATCGCTGCTGGGCATAACCTCGACACGTACCCGCAAGCTGTTCCACCTGATCCACGGAAAATCCTCTCCCTCCGGTCAGCTACCGACGTCGACCGCCTGGTACTTCGAACATCCTACCCATCGCCTTCAGGCGACGACCATCGTCACGCTGTATCGCATTGCATTGGCGTTCGGCGCCAATGTTCCGGAGGCATTCATCGCAGCCTACGATCTTTTTGAAAAATTCTTCGGAACTTCGTCCAAGATCTCTGCCGATCGGGCATGTCACATTTGCCGAACCATGTCCACCGATGCGCAATTGGAATTGGCACCTTGCAGGGTATGTCGGACCCCCTATCTCATTGCAAACGCGGCGCCCCGTATTGAACTCAGCCACGCATTCTCCTGCCCCGGCTGCAGTGGGCTACTTGGCGGTCCAAATGGCGCGGCGCGCCGGCACAAATAGATCAAAGAGGACTGAAGGATGATGAGTACCGCTATTCTATTCGTTCTCGTCTTTGTAGTGCCCCCGGTCCTGGCATACATGCTCGCGCGGCAATGGGGATGAAGCGGCTGGAAGTGGGCGTTGATCTGCTTCTGCACGCATTACATCGGCCTCTTCCTGCTGTATCTGCTGCCGTCAAGGGAGACCCCAAAGCTTCAGCAGTACTGCGAGAAGCATCCCGAATGCGCAACGAATATTGGCATGGCCTGCTATTGCGGATCGCGCAGCATCCGCCTGTGGCGCGAACAACGGTTCCTCTCCATGCGGCAGCACCATATTTGCAACCACTGCGGCCGGACCCCTTACACCACTGATGCTGAAGCCCCACCTTCAGGGGGTCAAAGTTGGCTTTAGTTTGTCGTCTAGATGGTGTTCCCCTTCGTGTATGCTCACGCCGGCCGAAGGCTGGGCGCGGACTTGACTTTGCGCCCCGGACGTTAAGCTAAAAATAACGGACCGATCCCCGGCCGATTCAAAATCAGAGAAGAAAAATGCAAAACTCCAAATTCGCTTTCTCGGTCCTGGCCACGGCCACGGCGCTCACTTTGGCCGCATGTGGCGGTGGTGGTGGCGACGACGGTGGCTCCAAGCAGGAGCCGAGTACACCAACCACGCCAACGGTTCCGCAGGCTCCGACGTCGGTGCCGCCGGCGACAACGGTCTCCGCCCCTTCGTACCCCAGTGGCGACCTGCGTCTGGCAGCGTTCAATGCCCTGAGCGACTATCGGATCAAGATGGGCGTCGGTGCCCTGAAGCAAGATACAGCCCTCGATGTTGCCGCGGACAACCACGTCGCGTACCTGAAAGCAAATTCTGCGGTTGGCCACGACGAAACTGCCGGCAAGCCCGGCTTTACCGGTGCAACTCCTTACGAACAGGGCGTAGCCGCGGGTGCCTCGAAGGACCAGTGGATCAGCCAAGCGGCAGATGGTTCCATCGGCTGCCTGGCGGACTTTAGGAACTCGGTGTATCACCTGCAGGGCATCACCAGCAACCAGGAGACGATCGGCCTTTCCATTCGTGACGGTTATTGCGTTATGAATTTTGGCGTAAAGACCGGTGCAAACGGCAGCGGATATGGCCTCCCGCAGTGGGGTGGACAGCAAATGGCGACGAACGCCTTTGCTTATTCTCCAATCGACGCCGAAAGCGTCCCAGGAACATTCACCGCCACCGCCGAGTCGCCAAGCCCGGCACCAGATCTGCCGAGCGCAGGCCACCCTGTCATGTTCAGGGTTCCAGCTCCCAATGCAAGTGACGTGCTGACGGTCTCAAACTTTATCCTCACGGGCCCAGCGGGTAACGCAGTTCCCGCCAGAGTTCTGGTTGCCAGCGCCGCGAAGCCGAGCTCAGTCGCTTCGGCTATCTCGGATCCCTACGTCTACAGTGGAGTGGCCTTCCTTCTCCCTACCCAACCGCTCTCGGCTGGCACTTACACCGCAACTTTCGCGGGCGCTCGCAACGGCGTAGCCATCAGCAAGTCTTGGAGCTTCACGGTATACTGACGTAGCGCCAAGCTGCAAAATTGGAAATGGCCCGCATCGATGCGGGCCATTTTCTCTTCTTCCGCGGGCTAGTCTCACTGCACTGTAGCGCCGTTATTACAAACACTGGCCGGCGCCAGGTATGTCCAAGTGAAGCACGTCCCTGGGCCGTTGCTGCCGCCGCCGGTCAAGGCCGAGTCGAACCCAGGCCCAGTAACGGCTTGAAACTGCATTGACGGTGTGCCATGAGTGATGACCCACCCGTTCACGACCGTCGACGCCCCCGGATTTCTCACGGTGACCAGCGCAGACGTCAATGCTGCGTATCCGCCAGAAGCTTTCAACTGATCGTAGGGGACACTGCCGAACAGCACATACTCTACATTACTGCCCCCGAAACCTTGCCGGGATGTGTACGAGTATGCGTACGGGGTAGCCGCTGGAACCGGCACGCCGCCACCCGCCGCAAAGCCGCCAGCAACAAGCACAAACGTCACCGTGTTTGGCGGTGGTGGAGGCGGTGGTGGAGGTGGTGGCGGCGGGGGCGGTGCCGGAGCGCCGCAAGTGGCCAGACCATTCTGGACGAGCCAGATCTTCCCGGCAGGACAGTCTGCCACTGTCATTGGTGACGCCGGAAACGTGTACAACTGTGCGGCCGCTGTTGAGAATTCGGCAGCGAGAACGCTCGCCAAAAGAATGCGCTTCATAGATCGATCTTGCTTCTAGTACATGCAGCCTGTCGTGACGGTGCCCAGCAGTTGCCCTCCAAGAGCCCCGGTATCGTTGCCGCTATACCAAGCCGCTGGCGACATGGCGCTTGCCTGCGCGTACCAGTAGGTGCCATAGTCGTTCACTGAGAAGTACGTTCCTTGAATGGGCGGCATTACGGTTCCAGTGATATTCACCATTTCCTGCCTTGGTGTGTACATCGCCCAAGCGGTGCCGCCAGGGCAGTTGTCCTTAGAGAACGTCATTCCATCCGATACGTTCTCGAATTTCCGCGTGATCGACAAGTTCCCCAACCCGTTGGTCAACGCGACATACCGGTTCCCTTTGCAGATGTAGCCGACGTTTGTACCGCTCGTGGCAAGCTGGCCATTGTTTCCGCACCACGTACCGTCGGTCACATTCGTGACGGCCGTGCCGATCGGCTGCCAAATGCCGCCGAAGCAAATCACGAGCCCCGTTCCCGTTGTGCTCGTCCGGATCGATTTGTCGACACCGCATGCGCTGCCTGGGCTTCCGGTGCTGGTCAGGTATGTCTCACCGTTGCTTGTGAGGGATGTGTTTGCCGACACCCGCCTTGCGTTGTTGACGTCATTGCCGCCCAGGTCGAGCGATGTCTGCATCTGGTTCAGCTCGGGATGCCCCGGTACCTGGACCCGGTACAGATACCCGTTATTGGCCTGCGCTCCGGTGAAGGCCAACAACGAAGCCAGCCGGCCACTCCCCGGGTTGGTGTAGTTCGCCAGCGGCACCTGCCACGCGCCGTACGCCCCATAGGCCCTGGTTGGCACCATCGTCGGGTCTCCGTTCTGCCCTGCGTATGGTACGAAGCCGCCCTGCGCACCGGCTTGCGCAGCGATCTGCACCAGCTGGCGCGTGTCTGTGATGGCACGGCCGCCCTGCGATGTGACAAGCGCCTGCAGGTTGTTTGGCGTTGGCTGCATGACCTGGAGCAACCACGTCTGCCCGAACACGTTCGTCACTGAGAAACCAGCGGGCAGATAGCCACCATTGACTAGCATCGCCGGCGTGACCGACACCGGCACACTCGCCGTGGCCTGGGCGACCAGCGTTGCGGCTTCGTCCTGCACGAACTGCAGGGCGGCCTTATCGAAAACCAGCATCTGGCTCGCCGCGGCTGCGGTCTGCACGTTCGTGACGCCGGCTTTCGCCCACGTCGCGAAGCCGGCAAGGCTCAGCATCGAGAGCATCAGCGCGATGAGATATCCGAGTATCGCTTCCATGCGTTTCTCAGGTGTTCAGCTGGACCCAGTGGACCAGCGCCCCAACGGGAATGTTCGCCGGCACGCTGTACGCCATGCCGGTTGCAAGATTGACGCCCGTGCCCTGACTTCGGACGCGGAACCACGCCAGGCTGCCTTGGGTGGTGCCGAGCAGCGACGCGCCCGCCCCTGAGGACACGCGCACATAGCCGTACACGTCCCGCCCCCCAGCTGGGTTGGCCACGGCCATGCAGCCCGCGCCGGCAGGAGTCACCATGCCCGCCGGCAGCACCGGCGTGACACTTGCTCCGACCAGGCCGGGCGTCGCGCCGGCCGTAGCTACGCAGGCTGCGCCGTAGGCCTGCGCCTGCTGTGCGGTGATGGTTGCCACCGATTCCATGCGACCGGGCACACCGGCACCGGGCGCCGCTTGCGACAACTGCGCGAGCTGCGCCACGAATCCAAGACAAAACAGGACCGTGGCGATGGGCATGATCAGGTAACCCATGACATTTCTCCTGAGGAACCAGCACGGGCCCTCGACCTCACTGGAAGGTGAGCGTAAAGGCGGCAGTCCTTGAGAAGCAGGGCCGCGCTCACGCCCTGCTTTGCGGTCCGACCGCCGCCTTCACCAAACTGAATTACCCCTTGCGAGCCACCGTTGGCAGAAGACAGCGTCATGGCATGCCCCAGGAATCGAGCAGCGTGGTGCTGCGAACCATGTCCGTCGGGAACACCCGCCGGTAATCATCGACGGAACGATCGCCGTCGTGAAGTTCGGTGGAGCCGTCGTAGCCCTGCGAGAACCCTGCGCGGGCAATCGTGCTCAGCTGTGCAATGTTGGTTGCCACTGCCCCGGCCTTGTGGCTCTGGATGCGGTTGTACCCCGCGTAGGAAACTACCAATGAGTGCCAACTGGCCCAGAACAATCGCGATGATCCGACCAAGAATCCCATCCACGTCATACCCCTAAAGTGCCATGCTCGATTACGTTGCCTTCCATCGTGGATGTGATACCGATGCAGAAGCGGTCGCTGTAGCCGCACGCTCGCCTTACTCACTGGAATGTCAGAGCGAAGGTCGCCGTGGCGCTACAGGCCGCGCCGGCGGTCGCCTGGTCGGGAAGGTTGGCCTGGTTGAACGTCGTCGAGCCGACTGTCAGCGTCACATAGTCCTTGAGACCCACGGCTGCGCTTACGCATTGCTTTGCGGTCTGTGCGTTGCCGCCGCCGAAGGTGATCACGCCCTGCGAGCCATTGTTGGCGGACGAAAGCGTCACTGCATTGCCCCACGGATCGACCAGCGTCGTACCGCGCACCATGTCCGTCGGAAACATGCCGCCAGTAACCATGGCCGCGATGTTCGCCGTCGTGAAGTTGGTATACCCGTTGTTCCCTTGCGAGAATCCGGCACGAGCGTTCGTAATCAGCTGCGTGAGGTTGGTCGCGACTACACCGGCTTTATGGGTCTGAAAGCCGTTGTAACCCGCGTAGGCAATGCCAACCAGTGCGAGCAGGCCCAAGACAATGGCGACGATGCGCCCGAGAATTCCATCCATTCGATACCCCTTTTTGAGTTTGAAATAAGCCGTTTGTTAGAACTGTCCCATCGAGGACGTGAGGATCGATGAGAGAGAGTTGGAGCCGAGCTGCAGCACCACGAAGGCCAGGAACATCAACCCGGTGAAGATCGCGGACATGACCATCCCTTTGGCGAGCAACTGCCGCTCGATGACCTCAGCGTTTTGGCGCACGGCCACCGTGATCTTTTCGGTGAAGTCATCGAAGCCCGCATATGCGCCGATTTCGTCGATTAGATCCAAGGACGGGAATCCATTGCCGGCCTGACGCATGGCCTCCGCCAGGTCCAGACCATCAGCAAGCCCAAGACGGATCGGCCGCAGCCGTGACGCCAGCCAGGGCGACGCCGAGCTGATCTGTCCCTCCAGCGCAACGGTGTCAGGTACGTTCGCCCGCAACAGTGCGACGAAGGACATCAGCCAGGTGAAGCCAGTAATCTCTCGGTACGCCGTGAACGGGAACACGTGCCGGTCACAGACTCGCCTGCCCGGCCCCGTCCATCGAGACAGCGCCCACCAACTCCAGCCGGCATATGCACCGATCCCGCCGAAAATCACTGGCGCTGGCCACCCCACCGCCAACTGCCCCATCCAGTACATCGCATAGGCCCAGTCCGTCCATCTTTGGAGCGGCAGTACATCGAGGAACTGCGGGACGATGTATCCCCCGATCAGCAGCAAGACCACGTAGAGCGTCACGAGATACACCGTTGGCGCGAAGAAGCTCGCCTGTAGCTTCTGACGAAGGCGTGTCGTCAGGTCCCGAACGTCCAGCACGAGCCGCATCGCTTCCGGCAATTGCCCCGCCCTCTCACCCGCGTCCAGCACGCTGCGCTCGAGATCGCTAAGGCTTGCGCCCATTGCCGCCATCAGTGTCTTGCCGTCGCGTACCTGGCGACCCACCTCGTTCGCCGCCTCGGCCGCGCGCTTTCTGCCGCGCCGAGCTTGCCGTTCGCGGAAATCCTCCAGAACCTGCGCGAGAGTCAGCCCATTCTCCAACTGGCTGGATGCCTGCTGATACAGGCGCCGCCGCATTCCCCAGGACAATCCGTTCACACTTGCTCCCGCATCGGAATGGCATCGACATTTCGCTCGGCGTCAACCGGATCGAGCCGGCCGGCCAGGACCAGGTCCATGGCGTGAGCGATCATCGGCTTGTCGGAGCCGGGCCGCGCCCTGTGGTTGCGCCTCGCCGCCAACACCCCGTCGTTGATGCAGTCTTGCATCAGCGCCTCGTTGGTCACTACGACCTCTGCCACTGCCTGCTGACCGACAATGCCTTCGCCATGGCAGTGTTCGCACCCTGCGCCGCGAACGCGCACGCCAAACAGATCCCCCCAAGAGCGCATCGCACGCATCATGTAGTCCGGCAGCGGTTCTGCCGCGCTTTCAATTGGCACGCAGCATTCCGAGCAAAGCAACGGGACGATCCGTTGCGCAATCAGACCGATGACCTGGTTGTGATTGCAGATCACGTCCATCGCCAGACGCACGTGGTCGAGCATGACGAGCCGCAAGAAGGTTTCGAACGGATCGGTCACGTGCAGGGTGGTCAGTACCAGGTGACCAGTGGCCGCGGCCTGCAGCGTTGCGATCGCCTCTTCAACACCACGGATTTCGCCCAGCAGTACGGCATCCGGGTCCATCCGCAGTGTCATGCGCAGCATCTCCGGAAAGCGTTCGCTTTCCGTGACAAGCTGGATCGCCCAGTCCATCGGGTACTCGGTCGGGTTCTCGATCGTGACCAGCCGCTTCTGGGGGAATAGACGGGCCTGGTGGCGGGTGCACTCGAAGAGCGTCGTCGTCTTGCCGCTGCCGGTTGGGCCCGTCACGACGATCACCCCCATGGGCCGACGAAGTAACTGCGAGATCAGTTCCACCTGTAAGGGCGTGTATCCCATCTCGCCGAGCTTGAAATCGCCCATCGGACTCTCTGGCATCCGAAGGTCCAATCGCTTCGCCGCCTCGAGCGCTTCGGACTTCTTGGCTCCCTGGTGATGTTCCCGGTATTGCAGGCGCGCCACGAGAAAGCCACCGCCGCTCTCCACCGGATAGGCCGGCCCGCGGACGATCCGCACACTGGAAAGGCCCGTGCCGGGCAGCGCGTCGCCGGCAATCTGCGCATCCTGGACGTCCAGCGGATTGTAGGTAGCGGCCTTCACGGTGGCCAAGCCCGTGTACATTGCCCGGATCAGTCGCTCCCCCTCTTCCCTGCGCATGGACAGGGCGGCGACCGTGCGCAGGTCCCCTTTGACCCGCACCTGGATCTCGGTATGGTGCTCACGGACCAGGATGTGGATATCCGAGGCGACCAGCACGGCGCAATCGGCAATCAGCCGGCGCGCCAGGCTCAACGTATGCAGGTCTGCATCCTGCAACAGGCCTGTACCGCGCTGCTGCCGCAATACCGAGAGTTCCTGCGCGGACACCTTGCGCACTTGTGGCGCCGCACCGCTGCGCCGCAGCTTCGCTTCCCAGGTAAGGAAGCGAGGCGTACCAAAGTGCCGCGCGTCCACGTAGATTTCGCAACCGTGCACCGCCAGCACCTGCTGCACTTCATCATTGGTGAGGCCGAACTCCTCGACGAGATTCTCGACATAGAGTCCGCTCTCGGACGCGCGCTGACGCAGAGCCGCCGCTTGCTCAGCCGTCAGGCGGTTCATGTTGCAGGCAACGCGGTCGAAGGTTGCCGGAATGGTCTTCGGATAGAGGATATGGGGCGCCAACACATCCGGTGGCGGCGGCAAGGTCAGCACGTCGGATTTCACCGACGGCTCGGCCCGCAAGGCAATTGCCGTGAAACGGGCAGGATCTCGGCTCGGATTGCGCCACAGGCGCGAAATGGTCCCGATCATCGTGGTTTTCCGACGTTGTGATTGGCCGCTACCGGCGGCGATGCACCGTCCCGCAGTGCGTATAGCTTCCCGGTTCCCTTCCATGCCTGAGTGGCTGCGTCGTAGCTGACTTCCGTGAGCCGCAAGCCAGGCACGGCATCAAGACCTCCGCCCGTGCCGAGCCAAGGCGGTGCGCCGAACGAGATATCTGCTGTCATGGAAAGCCAGGGATCAACCGGTGGATTGCCATTTGACGGAGGCAGCGCGGGCGGCATGGTCAACTGCAAGCCCACGCCACTGCCGTGCGCGTAGGTCCACATTGACCGCTGTGCATCCGCAACGGAATGAACAGCCGACGCCGAAGGCAGAAAGGCAGCCGGGACATTTGACGAGGCATTCGCCTGATTGCCGTCCGACGTGAGCACACCCGGCGCATTGGCGGCGATCCCGCCATCCCGCTTCCAGTTCGTTTCGATCGTCATGGTCGTCGAGGTGGCTCGCTTGCAGTGCCATCCGGCGAGCGTCCACCCAGCCTCAGCGAGCGCCTGGTTGTCCCACGCACGGCGGCATGCCTGAAGGAAGGCCGCCGGCGCGGCCTCTTCCACCCAAGGCAACACCCGTTGCTGCGCGGCCTCATTGGCACGCTGCGCGGCGGCGATTGCGCGTTGACGCATCAGCTGGGCTTCGCGCTCCGCCTTTTGCTGTTGGTCATACCAATACCACCCGCCCCCGGCGAGCGCGGCTGTCCCCGCGATCGCCGCCGCGACGTAAGCGGTCGACTTCCATGGCCCCGTCAGGACGTCCCGCATGGCCGACACGCCCTTCGACGCACGCGCCATCGCCGCCAGGTCGCGCAGCGTCCCCTCAACCTCCGTCCATTCGCCAAGCGCCCGATGCTGCGCGCGGACTGCAGTCAACTCTTCCAGAGTGCCGACTTGATCTCCACCGGTAATGACGGCATGGCCTTGTCTGACCGCCACATACCAGCAGCGGCTGCCTTGCAGGTGAAAGAGGCCCATCCATGGCTGACGATGCTGGCTCGCCACGATGGCGGCGAGCGGCTTTAGCCCAGCAGGCTTCGCGCCGGCCATGGGTTCGCAGAAGCCACTTTGGACCGCACCTTCGGCGCTTTCATGGACCACGCCCCAACGAACATTGCGGCCAAGCTCCAGAGCGCTTGCACGCAAGGCGCTATTGGTAGGCTGTGCCTCCTCGTGCAGCCAGGACAACCCAATAGCAAAGCCGCCCTTCAGCCCGGGGAATGACAGGATCTCGGCCATGGCTCAGGGCCTCAGCGTGCGCACGCGCTTGCCGTTGGCAAGCCTCACGCCGGCGTCATCGATGCTCACCACCTTCCAGCCGCCATCCAGCGTGTCACCGGCTTGAACCGGCACGGTACGCCCGTCGACATCGAGAATGGCGTTGTAGTGGCCGTCGAAGGCGCGTAGCGACACGAGGCGTGTCCCATCTGACAGCCTTGGGCTGGCCCCACCCGTCGGCATCGGACCGGTCAGCGAAATTGAAGGTGCCCCGCCTGGCTGCGGCGCCCCCGCAGGTGCGGCCGTGATCGAGTCCTCCGCGCGCTTCACTTCCGCCTTGTACTTGGCGATCTCCGCACGGGCCTTCCACAGCGCGAGCTGCGACTGCAGGGTGGCCAGCTCCGGCGCATCCGTGTTCCGAGACGGCTGGGTGGCTTCGACCGGAGCGCCTGCAGTGGTGCCTGCAGTCGCACTCGCTGCAGCGATCGCTGCGGTAGGATCCGTGACCGATTTCGCCGTCGGACTGGAAGCCGGGGGCGAGGTCACGTGGGCAGCCCCAACTGAGGCAACTGCGGCAGCAGCCGGATTGGGCGACGCGAGAGCCGCAGTGGTCGTGGCGGTCGCCGACAGACAAGCAACGGCGATGGTCAAGGCAGCCGCAGCCCAACGAAGATTCAATGCGCGTTTCTGCATAGTGTTGTCTCTGTGTTACAGGAGGCGAGCCGAGATCACGATTGCGATGACCGTGTCTCCCCTGGTGGCGCCGACACCGCCACCAAGAGCAGCCATCCATGGCTCACCGACGCCGTTGTTGGTCGTCGCTGCCTTCTGATTGCGCAGGCCTGTCAGCACCAGGGATTCGCCCGGCTTGAGGCTTACCGACTGCGCGAAGCGATTGGTCGGCATGGTGCGCAGCTGCACGCTGGTCTGATTCGCGTCGCCGCCTGCGTTGAACCGCTGCAGCGGAAGCAGGTCCGACAACGTCATATCGAAGTTCATCAGGATCCGGCCATCGACGACCTTGGGCAGGAACGCGCTGGTAAAGCCATAGGTCACGGTGCCTGTCTGGATGGAACTGGTCGAGCCGACATTCGCTGCCAACGTCGTCTGCGACTGCGGCACGTAGTCCTGCAGGGTTGCCGTCTGCAGGGCGAGCACCTTGCCGTTCTGGGTGACGCCTGAGCGCGACACCACCTGCGACACGTTGCCGAGGCTGGAGAGCGCCTGGACCACGGCCTTGCTTCCTGCCAGGGGGCCGCTCATGATCGTTGCGCCCAGGTTCATGGGCGAGGCGCTGCCGGAGATAGTCGGCGTGCTGGGCGAGCTGAAGGAGACGCCGGTGTGGCCGCTCGAGCTTTGGTAAGCGAGCGACAGGTTCAGGCCGTAGTTGTCCTCGCGCGTTACGCGGACTTCATAGACCTGCACATCGATGGCAACCTGCTTGCCATACATGGCAGCCAGGCTCTTCACGAACTGCTCGACGCGATCGCACTGTACGGGGTCGCCAGTGACCGTCAAAGTGCCCAAGTTCTTGTCAACAACGACCTCAGCACTGGCGCCGGCAACCGCCTTTGCCGTGTGCTGGAGTGTTTCCCAGGGCTTCATCTCGACCGACATGTTCGTCGACTGACCGCTCCTACCCGCGCCGGTCCCGCCAGCACCGCTGCCATTGCTGCTGGCACCGGACATGCCGCCGGAACTGCTGTCCGAGGTGGTGATCGATCCGGCCATGGATGAGGAGTCCGCAAGGCTCGGAAGCATGTAGGTACGCGTCTCGGTCCTGAAGAACGTCACGGTGCCGTCGTTATAGCGAGACCACGCGACAAAATGCGCCTCAAGCACCTCCAGAAATCCTTTGAAATTGCCTTCATAGCGCAGGGTCAACGGCAATGCCGGCGCCATGCTTGCGCCATTCGCCGATACCGAGGCTCCGCCGGCCAGCGGAGCACCCAGGTCCACCACACGCGGAGCCCCACCCATCGGGATAGGCCCACTTGGTCGTGGCCCGGATGCCGGTTGTACTTGAGCCGGGATGACTGGCAGCGCCGACGCGTCCACGGTGGCGCGCACACCGACGCTTTGCGCGATCCAGTTGGCGGCCTCGGTCAGCGAGCCGATGCTGCCTTTGAACACCACATGCTTGCTGTAAATGTCCGGTTGTGGCTTGCTTGCGCGAACCTTCTCTCCCATCAGCCATGCGCCCTCATGCACACGGAACACCGGCCGGCTGCGCGGCGCATCGGCATAGTGCGCGTTGGCCTCACTGCCGATCGCAGTTTGTACATTGCGTGTTTCGATCACGCCGCAGCCGGACATCAACGTGGCGGCCGCCACGGCAGCCGCCGTAAAGCGTTTCCTTCGCATACTCATTGCACTATTCCGTTTTGGCTGATGATCACCGTGCGGTTGCCGCGCCAGCTATCGCCGACCACGTCCGCACCATTGCTCGCGAGCTCTTCGACGACACGCTTGACGGCCGTTTCGAAGTCACTGCCGTAAGCTTTGTCGCCGGGGACGATCCAACCGTCCGGGACGTTCCATGCCACTGTCCAGCCAGCCCGGGTAGCCCAGCCTTGAAGCTGTTGTTGGAGGGGCTCCCCTTTGAGGAGTCTGAACTCATGAGCCACCGGCGCGACGGCCGCCGCAGCGGGCGAGGTGTCACCGGAGCCCAACACGGCGCTGCCTGTTACAGTGGTCCTCATGGGCGACACAGCGGCCAGCAGTGCCTCCCCGCCGGCGGCCTTGCTGGTGCGCTCGGGCTGCAACGACTGCCACCCATCGCTCGACAGTTGTTGTGCTGGATGCGCGCTGGGTGCCTTGGAAGCGTTGGCGGCCGGCGTGACGCACAGACTGGTGACCAGCGAGGCAATAGCCCCGGCGATGCGGATGGTTCGGTTGGATTGGCGCATAGCTATGCTTTCGAATGAACGGAATGGACTACCGCAATGCGGCACGTTGCAGCGCCTGCCACCGGGCATGGATCTGGTTGGCGTACCGCAACTGCTTGTCGGGCGACGCGGCGTTGTATGCGCCAACCGCCTTCCATGTCGGGCCGAAGCGCTGGATGTTCTCGCGCAGAATCCAGGCGCCGACGTAGGCATTCACGCAGCCATCGAAGAGGTGGGCCCGCGTAATGCCGTACTTGCTCAGCCGCGGCAAGTGAATCGAGTTGATTTGCAAGAGCCCAATATCCTCTGAGCCGTTCGTATTTCGGTTAGTCACCCACGGCCTCATGCCGGACTCTTGGATGGCGATGCTCCGCAGCAGCGGCGGGCTGACACCGTGGAATACGGCGGCATCGTCCAGGCAGTCGGCATAGGCAGTCCCAGCCAGCAGTGAGGTGACGATCAGCGCTCCGATCCTGCGAATCATCACAGCGCCACCTTCCCGGGTTGCTCTTTGAACCGCACTTGCGGCACGCGATCCACGTAGACCACGTTTCCGTCGGCGATCACCGTCAATCGCGCCGCAATGCCGTTGAATTTGTAGTAGCGGTCCTTTTGCTCACCGTTGCGCTGGTGGTCATCGCCGAAGACCGACACGCTGACCATCGATTTGGCGAAGCTCAGGTAGGTCGTGCCGTCCTTTTCGAAAGCCATTTCCAACCCGGCGCCGTTCTCTCGCGGGAAGACGTAGTCAATCTCCGGCACGCGCTGCACACTCACGGACTTTCCGTCCGCTATCGCCGTAAACCGGTCGACGGTGGCAAAGGACAGCACGCGCTGGGCCTCATCCCACTTCGTCCAGATCTTGCTATCGGTCTCGTCGCGCAACACCAGGTCCCTGGGCTCCTGCTCGAGCCGAATCTCGATGCGACCCTGCTTGTTGTCGCGGATTGCGACGGCACCGAAGGCCGATGCCAGGGTCGGGCCCTCCGGCAAAGGCGTTCCGGCCACCGGCACCGACGCTGCGGCTTCTGTTGGGCCGCCCGGCTCCATATGGGCTGCTGTCGCAGAAGCTTGCACCAGCCCACCCGTCCCCGCGGCCGACGCTTCACCCATCACCGAGAAGCTCTTCGGAGGCGCAACGCGCAGTGCGATGTTGCGGCGAGTGAAATCCACTTCGGCGTAAAGATCGCGGCGATCGAGGACCCGCGCGAGCGCCTGGAGCCAGTTCTCGCCACCCTGCAGCTCAATCGAGACGTCATCCGTCAGCGGAATGTCCTTCTGCGCCGTGCCGGTCCAACCGGCAGGCGCAATAGACTTGACCATTTGCGCCAATGGCAGGGACGACCGTCCCGCGCGCACCAGTGGCAAGCCCGTATAGCTGCCGATCAAAGCCAGCCTGCCCGAGATCGCCGCGCGCGGCAGATCGCCCAGCGGATTGGCCGGCTCGGACGTAAAGCCGTTGGCTCGCTTCCAACGCGCCACGACCGCCTGGCCGTTGGCCGAATAGCGCACCACATCGGGAACACCATCGACCACCCAGTACGGGCCGTTCTGCGCGGCACCGTCAGCCTGCACCACTTGGCCCGGCCGCGGTTGGATATACGTCGAGAGCCCGTCATTGAAGATCAGGGCAGGCCGATCCGCAGCCCGCGCAACGACCTGGTAATCGAAGTCCAGCGGCTCGGTGTCGGTCGCTGCGTGAGCGCTCGCCATCAACACCAGCGCGGAGAGAAGAAGCGACCTGATCATCGGAATTGGGCGACGTGGTTCATGAAACGAGCGAAGTACGGCCCGCCGCGCTCCGGATTGGCGCTGTGGTACCAGGCCACGGCCTTCATCGGGGAGCCGCTGCGCCGCAGGTTTTCGGCCAGGATGTCCTCCGCTACGCGGATATTGGTCGCCGGTGCGAGCGCTTCCCAAGGCGACGAGAAGCGCTTGCCGTGATAGCACCAGTTCACCTGCATAAGACCGACATCAAAATCGCAGCGCTGGCTGGCCAGCAGGCGGTTGACCGCCGCGTACGCTTCCTCGCGCGTGGCGAAGAACATGCCGCGCCCCGCGACGTTCAAGGTCCACGGCCAAGGGCGGCCGCGGTATGCCGATTCATTCATCGCGATGCCAGCCGTAATCTTGGGATCGACTCGTTGGCCCATCTGAGAAAACGGCTCGGTCTTCGGCGCGCAACCCCACCCGCCACGGCGCTCCGCGAGCGCTTCTTGGGCTGCTTCGGTGAGGATGGGCGGCCGCAGCCAGCCTTCGCGTGCGAGGAGGACAGCGATCGGCACGGCCTTCCCGCCGAGTTGGACGACTGGACCTTCCTCGGCCCCGGGCTCGATCAATGCGCCAACCAGCCTGGCCGACCAGCCTAGAAACGCGTCGAGGCCGCAATACAGGACCGGTTTTCCGGCGATGGTGTGCAGCCGGTCTTTTCCATCGGCATGCACTACCAAGGCGTTCGGGCTGATCACAGCCTGAATCATTGCGGCCTGTGCCGCGCCGGCGAGTACCAGCGTGGTCAGGGCGAGCATGGTCTTAGTCACGATATGCCTCCAGCACCATGTCGTGCTTGACTTGCACCATCATCTTCTGGCCCGGCTCGGTCGTGATCGTCGGACGGATGCTCTGGTTGCGGTTCAGGATGGTGGATGCGGTTTGCGCTGCAATCTGGCCGGCAGCATTGCCGTACGTCGTCAGGCCAGACGGTCCCACGGTTGTGGCTGTGTTGCTGTCATTAAAGCGTTGCTGAAGGACACCGATAACCAGGGCGCCACTGAAGATCTTCCAGAAATGGTTGTTGACGTCTCCACTGATGCCGGAGTGCCCGTTTGGGTCCGCCCCTTGCATACCCATGAGGGGCACCGTCTTCCCATTGGGCAACTGCATACGGACGAACGCGGCGAGGATGCGCTCCTGGCCGATCGTGACCTCGGCGCTGTAGGCACCTACCAGGGTGCTGCCGGCTGGGATCACCTTGCACCGCCCATTCACCGTGTCGTAGACGTCCTGCGAGACGGTCGCGCGGAATTCGCCCGGCTTGTCCGAATTGAGGCCGCCCGCGAACGTTGCCGGGATGACGAAGCCTCGGCTCAGCGTGCACTTCGGGAGCTTGCCGTCGAAGCCGGTGCGCAAGGTCGTCATGGCACCTGCTTCGCGGAGAAACTGCTTGTCCGGCGAGACGGCCAGTTCCGGCGCTTCCGGCGCCCCGTTGGCAGTGCTGGCACGGGCCACGGCGGCTTGCTGCAGCGCCCGCATCTGCGCGGGATCGGTCAGATCAGCAAGCCCGGCCGGCACCTTGGCCTGCCCGAGTTGGGACTTGCGCATGCCCTTCTTGAAGATCGAGGCCGTGAAGATATCGTCTTCTTCGTTCTTCTTCGCATCGGATGCTGCAGCTTTGGCCGGGGCGGCAAGATCCTTCGCCGTCATCACTGGCGCGCTGCCTGTGTCCGGCTTCACTGCCAGTGCGCGTTGGCGCTCCGCTTCAGCACGCGCCTTGGCCGCCTGATCACGAATCGTGGCCTCGAGCGTCTGCCCGTTGTCGCCGCTGCTGGCCCGTTGGCGCAGCTGCTCCGCCCGATCCTGCTCGGCCTTGGCATCGGACTGCTCTTCGCTGACCGACTGGAAGTAGTAGCCGAGCCCGCCCACCAGCAAGGCGGCGATCACGCCCAGCGCCATGACGATGTTGCGCGGCAGCTTTCCCTTGACGGTGCGCTCCTGCGCATCCGTCACATCGGAGACACCGGTGGACGATGTGCGATCGCGCATCAGAACAGCCCCAGGATGCGCCGGCGACCGCGCTCGACCTTGACCTCCTCGCTCCCGGAGCGCAGGGCGATGGCTTCCGCCAGCCGCTGTACGACCAGAAAGTCGCCACGGCGTATGAAGTTCACGACCACATAGTCGCTGCCGTCCTTGGCCAGCGGCACCGGCCAGTCCGCGCCCTTCGGTATCCGCAGCCACACCGCCTTGCCATCATCAAAGGCTGCCTCCGGCTTGAAGCTGGCGCTGCCCGAGATGGAATACTCGAAATTGAGCTGCTCAGGCCCTACGGCAAGGGCATCCGGATTGCGAACGCCCTCCAGATCAGCTCTCCCCTCGCCCCGCTCGCCTCTCGCATCACTACGCGCCTTGGCCTTGGCCGCAAACGTCGTGGGGATACGAAAGCGCACTTTCTGGTAGAAGATGCCGCCCAACGGCGACGATACGAGCGTGAACTCGTAGCTGCGCTTGTTGGTGTTCACTGAAAGGGTATTCACCAGACCCGCCGCTTGGGGCTTCACGTACAGATGGTTCAGGCCATCGGTTTCGTAGTCCCAACGAACGCTCTCACCCCACGCCGGCTCGCCAACGATCTGCTCGTCCTCGGGGAACTCGATCGTGGTCATCTTCAGCGGCGCGCTCAGCACACGAAAGATCTGGTCGCGGTTGTAGGTAAAGACGACGAGGCGGGAGTCACCCGGCAGCGCGATCGGCTCTACGCCGCCGTTAAAGGGGTTGGCCGGGTTCATGGCGTCGCTAATGTCGCCGATGCCGAGGCCCGCGACACTGGCGCCGACCCGGCGCACCGGCTTATCGGCGGCGTGCGCGTCCGGTATGGCAAGAGTCAGCGCCATCACAGCGGCGGCAACCAGGGAACTCAGCGGGGATGACTTGCGGATATCCATGAGCGTAGACCCGGCTTCATGCCGGCGATTTCTGGAGGCTGAAGAAAACGGGATGGACACCGAATGGATTCGTGCCAAGCACGGCGTCGCTCGTCGGCGGTTTTACCTGGTAGCGGAACGTCATCGCGTACCGCATCTTGCGCGGCTTGTAGCCGTCCTCCGTCGTGGTGGTAATGAATTCCACCGCGACGGTACTGTCGGGCAGGACGGCCACATTGGTTACCTTGACTTCGCGGACAAGGGTTGCCGACGCACCGACTTGCCGAAACGGTTCATCCTCTGCCACCCAATCCTCGAACTGCTTGCGAGAGGATCCGATCATCTGTTCGCGGACAGAACGCAGGTTGCGCGCCATCCGTGAGTCCTCGACCTGGGTTGTCAGGATCGGTTCGATGGTGAACCAGCGCGTCACGAGATCCTTGAGGGCCCATTGCAACTGAATGCCTTCCGGCTGGAACGCCTCAAGCTCTCGCACGATCGGCTTGCCGCTCGCATCCGCCGACACGCCTACAGCCTTCACGACCGAAGGCGGCGGTTCACGCGTCATGATCGCCGCCAACGCAATGCAGCCCAGGCCGAGGGTTGCGACCTTCCAATGGTTGCGCTCCACGGAGATTCTTGTGGTGCGATCGAAGATCAGCTGCTCGGGGCTTTCATTGCCATACATCCCTGGCGCAACGGCGAGGGGCTTGGCATTGTCGGAATCTTTGCGGAAGAAGCGCATGCTGCGGCAGTCCTTTGGGATGCCGCCAATTTAAGCAGTGAAGTCACCCCTTCAGGTCGCAGAAAGCCATGCGATTTTGCGCGGCTTTCCGAGAATCTCCGCGATCTCGCCAGATCACGCAGGACACTTGAGAGACCTCCGGACGCTGTAGCGACGCCTGGATCCTGCGACGGGCTTTGGGAGCCGGCTAGAGGCGTCGTTTGATGCTGCCTCTCCCGTCGCACCCTATATCCAACTGCCCCGAAGGAGGATTACCCGGAAAGCCGATGGTTTTGGTATCCCTTTCCGCGAAAACAGCATGAGCATGCTCAGACTTTCCTCTTCGCACCACACCAAGGCGTTGGCTCAGATCAGAGCCGTGCCGAAGAACCGTAGAAAGCTGGCAAAAGTCGTATATCTTTCAACGCGCCACACGATACATCGCCCGCCAACAATAGCGGGCATGGAATCCTCAGTCTCCAACCACCCCATATTGCAACTCAGCCAGCTCGAAGAAAGCGCGGTCGCGATGTTCTTTGAATCGCTCGCGCCAATACGCGCCTACATCGATGCGTCCGATGTGGCCGAGGTCATGGTCAACAGGCACGACAGCATCTGGGTGGAGCGGCGCGGCGAGATGACGCGATTGGACGTGAGGATCGAGCCCGCAAAGTTGGAAGGTGCTGTTCGCTCCCTGGCTTCCTCGGTGCAGAAGTCTGCGGTGCGGGGCACCGCACAAGGCATCATCAATGCGGGCCACAAAGGGCTTCGGATCGCCGCCGTCATGCAGCCCACAGCCATTGACGGCCATGCGCTGAGCATCCGCCGGCACCGCGAGACCAATCTCTCTCTTAGCGACTATGTGAAGGCGGGGGCCTTCTCGTCCCGGCACGCCTGCAGCAAACACACCGATCAGCCCATATTCACGGGCTCTGTCGAAGATGAAGCGCTCAAGGATGCCCTCATTGAGCTTGTCCTGCAGCGGAAGAACATCCTAGTCGCCGGCGGCACATCTTCCGGCAAGACCACATTCTTGAACGCACTGGTCGAGAACATTCCCGACGGCGAGCGTGTCCTGACCATCGAGGACACGATGGAACTCAAAACGCGGGTACCCAATACGGTCCGCCTGCTCTCCAACACCGACAAGAACGTGACCACCCAACAGCTGGTCGCGCTCGCCCTGCGATTCCGCCCCGACCGCATCCTCGTTGGCGAAGTCCGCGGCGGGGAGGCGTTCGACCTGCTGCAAGCGCTGAACACGGGTCACGACGGCGGCATGGCGTCGCTACACGCGAACAACGCCCGCTCGGCCCTCTCCCGCATGGAAAGCCTGGCGATGCTTGGCATCCCGCCAGGCTCTCGTTGGGAACTGGATGACATGCGCAAGCTCATCGCTGAGTGCTTTAACTACGTGGTGCATATGCGCCGCACCGGCGAAATGCGGCACGTCTCGGAAATCATCGAGATCAAGGGCTTCCGCAACAACGACTACGACATCGAACGCGTTTTCTAAACCAAGGAGTCTCTCCAATGTCTTCCCCGTTTGTTCAATGTGCCGCCAAGACGGCGCGCAAGTACGCCCCGTCGATGCTGGTCCTGGTCGGCATGCTGAGCGTGGCCACATCCGCCGTCGCGGCCGACTACGGGTTCCTCGGC
Source organism: Cupriavidus sp. GW821-FHT07C08 (assembly GCF_059419025.1). Lineage (NCBI taxonomy): Bacteria > Pseudomonadati > Pseudomonadota > Betaproteobacteria > Burkholderiales > Burkholderiaceae > Cupriavidus > Cupriavidus sp. GW821-FHT07C08. Next base: position 303,471 of record NZ_JBWKQZ010000002.1, on the reverse strand, counting down.
AACCTCGGCGAATTCATCTGCGGCATCGCCACGTTCATCAACACGAAGTACCTCTTTGTCGCCGGTCTGATCCTGATCGTCCTGGGCGCTATCGGTATCGCCAACTCCGAGTCGACCATCATGAAGTTCGTCTCGGTGATCTGTATCGGTATCGGTCTTGCCGCTGCAGCCCCGGCGATCATGAAGACGCTCGGCGTTGCTGCCCAGTGCTCCGGATTCTGATATGCGCGAACACCACGTCAGCATTGGGCTATCCCGCCCTCGCCAAATCGGCGGGGCCGTGCGCGGACTGGCCATCGCCAACGGCACGGTGGTCGCTCTGCTGGTGTACGTGACGTTCCGCAGCGGCTGGAAGATCCCCGTCGCGGTGGTGCTGATGGGCATGGCGTTTCATGCGCTCTTGCGCTGGCTCACGACCCGGGATCCATGGTGGAACCAAATTCTGAACGTCTATAACCATTACGGCGATCTGTACGAGTCCACCCCGTGGCACGGCAAGCTGCATACCCTCTTTCGCCGTCCCTACGGCTTTGACAGCGACCTGCCATGCTGAAGTTAAAGCGCCGTCCCCTCTATGAGTTGGTGCCGTGGCTGACATCGATTACGCCGGAACTCGTCCTCAACAAGGATGGGTCGCTACTCGCTTCCTACGCGTTTCAGGGTGTGGACGCCGACAGCCCCGACAGCAATGACATCACGTCTGCGCGCAATCAGCTGGACCAGGCATGCCGTACGTTCGACAACCGGATTACCGCGTGGTGGAAGATCAGCCATCGGCGCGCTCGCGACTACGTTGAAGGAGAGTTCGCCTCGCAGGCCGACGAGCGTCTGGACGCCCTTAACCGGGCGCACATGACGACCGGCAAGTACTTCCACAATGCCCACTCGCTGGCACTCGCTTACACGCCGGAGAGCGGCATCGCGAAGTTCTTCGACAAGGCCGGTTTCCACATGACGGTCGGTGGCAAGTCCATCTACGCGGCGATCTTCGAGGCGACGAAGGACACGCTCTTCGCGCGCAGCGCCTTTGCCTTTGATCTGGAGAAGATCTCGACCGATGCGCGTCGCTTCGAGTCGATGCTCGACGCCTTCACCGGCGGCGTGCCGCGTCTGCGCACGCGCCGCCTTGTCATGCAGGAAAGCTACGCCGCCCTGCACCAGGCTGCCAATCCGAGCGTTCCGCCGAGGCGCATTCGCTACCCGGTGACGCTGCTCGACACCCACCTGACCGAATCCGAAGTGACCGTCGGCGCCGAGCGCCTGTTGTTCGAGTCCGCCCATGGCAAGCGGTACGCGGCAATCGTCGCCGTTAAGGAATGGATGAGCTTTCAGGAAGCGGCACTGGACAGCCTGATGCAGCTCGACGCCGAGCTCGATGTCTGCATCATGTATCGATTCCTCGACACGGCTCGCGCTGCGGCCTACATCGAAAAGGTGAGGCGCTTCTACAAGATGGCAGCGCTCAACATCCGCTCCATCCTGAAGCAGTACTTCGCCAAGGAAGAGGCCGAGAACGACGAGGGCCGCGAGGAACTGGCCAAGGAAGCTGGCAAAGCGCTCCAGCGGCTAACGGCCAAGAACACGCAGCACGGCTTTGCCAACATCTCCATCATCGTCTACGGTGATTCCGAGGCGGCCGTCGAGGACTCGGTCAGCGAGGTGGTTGGGGCGCTCACCAACGCTGGCTTCGGGGCAATCCGCGAGAAAGCCAATCTGATGGCCGCCTGGAACTCTACCCTGCCCGGCCGCTGGGACAAGCAGCGCCGACTGCAGTTCGTCGAGACGCCCGCGGTTTCCGACCTCGCCCCGGTCCGATCGGTCATGCCCGGCCCCTCGCGCAACGACTGGCTCTCGGACAAGGCAGGCAAGGAAGTGCCACCGCTGACCTGCCTGCCCACCCGCCATCGCACCGCGCAGCGTGTCGACCTGCACCAGCCCGGTGGAAATGCCCACCTGATCGTCATTGGCCCAATCGGTGCGGGTAAGTCCGTGTTCCTGAACTTCCTGGTTTCCCAGGCTGGCAGGCACGAAGCTCGCCGCATCCGATTCGACAAGGACAGATCCACTCGCATCACGGCGCTCCTGAGTGGCGGGAAGTTCATCGACATCACCGGCAAGTTCGAAGCGGCGACTCGGGTCAATCCGCTGTCGTTGTTGGCCGATCCTATGAACTTCACCTACGTCTCCGAGTGGGTGACGCTGGCCATTGAGGACGACTCCTTCACGCTTTCACCCCAGCAACGCCAGGATATCTTCGAGGCAGTGAAAATCCTTGCCGGATATGGGCGAGAGAGCTGGACCCTGGGCCGGCTCGCAACGCTGCTGCACGACAGCTTGCGGGAACGTCTGCAAATCTGGCTGCAAGGCGGACAGTACGGGCATTTCTTCGACCATGCCGAAGACGCGTTCGAGATCAGCGACAACCTGTCCATCGAGATGGGGGATCTGTTCCTGAACTATCCGCGGGCGGGCGCGCTGTTCATGGACTATGCGTTTTATCGCATCAGCCAGAGCCTCGGCACGCGATACACGATCATCGAGGTGGAAGAGCTGGGCTTCTTCTTCACCAACAAACGGTTCTACGAGCGGTTCGAAATGTGGATCGTGACCATCCGCAAGCTCAATGCGGCGCTCTGGGGTGCGACGCAATCGCTCAAACAACTGGCCCGGGTTGCCGACTTCGAGATCCTGAAAGAGAACGTCGGCAACTTCATCTACCTACCGAACAGCCAGGCGAACACCAGCAAGGACCTTTACAAGGAGAAGTTCGGCCTGACCGATGACCAGATCCAGATGGTCAACGATGCAGTACCGAATCGCGACTATCTGTGGATCACGCGCTCCCAGACCCGGATGCTGCAAAGCCCGTTCTCCGACGAGATGGTGGCGATGTTGCGCTCGGATGGTGTCGCGCAATCGATTCTTGATCGTCATTACGCGTCGGGTGCACCCGACTGGCAGCAAAGCTACGTGCGCGAAATGCTCGCGCGATCCGTCTAAGGAAAGTTCCAGTGAACAAGTGGTTCATCAAGGCCGCGGTCGCGGCATCCCTTCTTGTTTCGTCGGTGGCCCACGCCAGCGGGCTTCCCGTTATCGATGTGGCCAATCTGGTCCAGACGACGCGGACCGCCCTGCAATCGCTGAAAACGGAGATCTACGAGAACACAAACATTGCCTATCAATACCGGATGATGGCCAACCAGCTGCTGCAGGCCACCGGCATGGACCCCGTGCACCTGGCTGAACAGCTGGACGCCATCAAGGACGACATCGGCAAATACGACGTCTACGGCGTGACGCTGAAGGATCTCTATGGCACGGTTTCCGAGAATGCCGACTACCTGAGCAAGGTTCAGAGCATGGTGGCCGCATCCGGCAAATCCAGCGGTCAGTGGCTTGAAGATCAGCGCACGCTTCTCACCAACGGCGACAAGACCGCGAAGAACCTGTTCAACCTGGGCAACAGCGTCGTCAAGAACGTGCAGACCCAGGCGAAGCGACGCCAGAAGATCCAGAAGGAAATGAAGCTGACTGGAACGGCACAAGCTGCTGCCGAAGCGACGAATGAGATGCTGGATGTCCTCGCAAACCAGAACTCCGATCTGCTGCAGATCATGAGCGCCAAGACGCAGTCAGACGCCGACAAGGATCAAAAGGCACTGGCCGTCGAGGCCGAGTCGGTAGACGTCGCGCGCCGGCTGCAGGCAGAACGCGAACAGCAACGTCAGCGCATCCTGAACCTGAAATGAGCCACGCCTCGCTGATCCGACACAGCCTCTGTGCGATGCTCACCGCGCTCGTCTTCAGCTTCCTCACCCTCTTTTCCTGCGTTGCCGTCGCGCAGGAAGCGATCAGCAGTGGGGATAGCGCCACGGCTGCAAGTGCTGGCGCACCTGGTGAGGTCGGTCAAGGCATCAAGAAGGCGCTGGACAAGATGAACGGCCTGCGAAGCGGGCTCATCCAGGCTGCAGTTTGGCTCAGCGAGCGGACGCGACCTGACGCCAACAAGATCGCATTCGGACTCGGGGTAATCACCCTCGTCTTCGCCGGCCTACGATTCGCGGCAACGAGCGACGCAGTATCCGCGTGGACGGATCTCTTTGAGACCTTTCTGGTAGTTGGCATCTTCGCGTCTCTCTACGCCAGCTACACCAGCTTTGCGCCCGGGCTGTTTGTTTGGTTCAACGATCTCGCCCAAGCTATCAACGGGGGGGTAGACATCTACAACGTCCCAATCTCGTTGGCAAGGACCGGAGGTAGCTTCTACGACTCCGTGCTGAGGACACTACTCGCGGGGTTCGCCAACCCACTCAAACTGATTGATGCCGTCGTCTCAGCGATTCTGTTCGGCTTGGCATTCATTGCGGTGCTGATTGCGGCCTTGATCTACTCGTGGTTCATTCTGGTGGGTCACCTGCAGGTAGCCGTAGGCATCGTGGTGGGCCCACTAGCCGTCGCATTTGGCATGGCGGACGTCTCCCGAAAATACTTCACAGCGTGGCTGGACTACATGGTTACAGGATCGATGTATATGGTGGTCGCCGCCATCATCTCTCAGCTGGTGAGCGCCACACTGCTCAGCATCGTCTCAGACGTTGGCAACATCGGCACGGACACGCTTCTTGCTGCAAGCTACGCACTCAGTATTGCCATCCTATTGGGCTTTGTCGCGCTGGAGATTCCGAAGATCGCCGGATCTCTCTTCGGAACTGGTGGCGGGGTGAGTGGCACCGGTGGCATGAAGATGTTTGGGCGCGGAGCCTGGAACCTCGGCAGGAAGTTGGCAGGGAAATGATGACCCCTCACATTCACCTTTCCGCTTCCGATCTCCTTTCCTCCCAGGCAGACCGCGTCGCGCTCATCCGACAGTACGCCAACGAAGCGGATGGCGCGGACTTCAACAGCAAGTGGCTTGATGTGCTGGAGCGTTGTGCGACGTGGTTCTCCAGCATGCCGCTGCGCCACAACGAGCACGCCGAGGCCGGTGGTGCGTTCCGGGCAACGGTTGAGGCGGCCTACTTCGCCATGCGCCTGTCTGGCGCACAAAAGTTCGCGGCCAATCAGACGTCCGAACGGCGCAGGCAGTTGGAACCGCAATACCTGTATGCGCTGTTTCTCGCCGCCTGCTGCTCCCGCCTTGATGAGTCATGCCGACACTTCAAATTCTTTCGGGATAGGGATGGGGCGGAGTGGATCCCCGCCGTGCATGGAGCTTTCGGTCCGTGGCTAAGCGATGACACGTATCGCGTCACCCGTCGCGATGCGGTGCTCCCACTGGAGCGCATGCGCACCGCGTTGCTGGCGCGCGAGATTCTTGGTGCGGACCGGCTCGCACAGTTCGACGGCCAGGTCCTCGCTGATCTTTTTGGCGCCATCAACCCCGAGCCTCGACCGACCGGACTCGAGACCTTGCTTCAAAAGGTTGTCCGGCAGGCCATCGACACAGTGACACAGTTCGAGATCAAAGCCCGCCGCGCCGCCTTTGCGCCCGACAGGACGCCTGCACCGAGTGTCGAAGCGCTAGCCGCCGCGGTAGATTCGACCCAGATCAAGGCACCCGCCCCACCAGCACCGGCGCAAGCCGATTCGACACCCGGCCCGGAGAACGCGAGCACCGTGGTGGTGTCGCAGATGGAGAAGGAAGCAGGCCCTGGAACTGGCGAAGCCCAGTCTCAAGCCGAGACAGCCGAAGGCACGCAACGCGAGGTAGCGCGAAGCATCGTACAACTCGACGGCACCAAGTCGCTGCGCCCCGATCAGGCTGCCGACCCCTTCAAGGAAGCCTTGGAGGGTGCGTCCAACCTGATGCGCGAGTTCTTCAGGGCGCTAGCACAGGACGTGTCAGCGGGAAAGGTGAAAGTATCGTGGGTCGATAACAAGCTGGCAATTAGCAAGCGCATGCTCGGCAATTACGGCATCGCGTCCGAGACGCTCATCGACAACCTTCGCAAGTTCCAGCTGCTCTACAAGATCGTCGGCCAAGACATCCTTCTGGTTGACAAGGTGGCGAACCTCATTGCGTCCCCTCCGCAATCCCCAGAGAGCAGCGAGTGATGCACCACTACATCAATCACTTTCGGCCCATTTATGAATTCCGGGCCGCGATCGGGTGGCTTCTTGCCGCAGCTTTGATGTTGCTAAGCGATATGCCGAGCGCCGGGTATTTTTCCCTGTTCTGCGTTGGCATGCTGCTGTTCCGGTCTACACAGGTTTGGCGCGCGCTGAAGTTTCGGCTGGCCATCTCCACCAAGTGGCTTGCGGTCCTTCCGATCGAGGCGCTCCTCGCGCTGAGCGCTCGCATACGAAAGACCGACGATGCCATGTATCTTGGCACTGGCTTTGAGTGGACACAGAAGCATTGCCAGATCGCGCACGACATCCTTCGCATGCCGTCAAGCGATATTCCCGGCTTGCCGCGGTGGCTGCCGCAGCCTATAGTGGAGCGCGTCGAGAAACTGCTCGCGCCTGCGGGCAGCATTGCCGACCATTCGCCCCAGGGCAAATCATGGATACACGGCATGGAGCCGAAGAAGATCCAGGTGCCCTTTCACTACAAGGCGATGCCCGGCCATACATCGGTAAGCGGGACGACCGGCTCAGGCAAGACCCGGACCTACGAGGTCATTTCGACCCAGGTCATCCACAATCCCAACGACGTTTTAATCGTCATCGACCCGAAAAATGACGGCGAGTGGGTCGCACGTGTCAAGCGCGAGTGTGAGCGCACTGGGCGCAAATTTCTCTACTGGAAGCAGGCCGCTCCCTCGCAGTCCATCCGCCTGAACCCGTTAGAAAATTGGTCTCAACCCTCGGAAATCCCAACTCGCATCGCCCAGCTGATGGAGGAAGGACCCTTCCGCCAGTTCGCATTCTTGTTCATCGACCGCGCGGTAAAGGGCGAACTCTACGTCGGCGACAAGCCGAACCTGCGGTCAATCCTTCAATACGCCCAGAACGGCATTAACAATCTTCTGGATCGGGCCCTGCAGCGCTTCTTCCCTGAAGCCGGCAAGCCGGATTGGGAAGAGGAGGTGATGGGCTACATGCAACAGGCCGGCCAGCGCCCAGGCGGCACGCGCTTGGACGGGATGGCCCGGCTCTACATCGAGCGCTTCTCCGACAAGGGGAATGGCCACGAGGCTATCGATGGCCTCATCGCCACGTTCCAGCACGATCGGGACCACTACGGCCGCATCATCGCCTCTGCCCTGCCGTTGCTCCAGATGCTGGCCACCGGCGAGACGGGCCTCATGCTGGCGCCAAAGGCAGACGACTTCGACGATGACCGTGAGATCTGGGACATCGATAAGGTCATCAAGCAGAAGGCGGTGCTCTATGTCGGTGCGGATTCGCTCTCCAACTCTATGGTGGCCCAGGCTGTCATGTCGATGCTGCTAGCCGACATCGCTTCCGTCGCCGGTTCCATTTACAACTTCTACAAGAAGCCTCCAGAGATCGTCCTGATCGTCGACGAGGCAGCCGAGGCGATCAACGAGCAGATGCTGCAGATCCTGAACAAGGGCCGTGGCGCAGGCTTCAAGGCATTCGTCGCCTACCAGACACGCTCGGACTTCACCGCCAAACTGGGAAACGTGGCGAAGATGCAGCAGGTTTTAGGCAATCTGAACAACCAGCTCGTCTTACGATTGGAAGATATCGACACGGCCGAGTGGTTCTGCGAGAAGGCTGGCACCACGGCCATCCGGAATGTCGTGGTGTCGAGCAGCACAAGCACTGGCACCGAGGCGCATGTCGGGGAGTTCAGCGGTTCCGTGTCACGTTCGACCCAGCTTGAGAAAGCGCCATTGATTCCGCATGAGTTGATCATGCAGTTGCCCAACCTGCAGTACTTCCTGCGTATCTCCGGTGGCTCCGTCTACCAGGGTCGAATTCCAATTATCCAAGGTTAAAAGGTCAATGCGCACCAGCCTGTTCCGACAAATCGCCAAGGAATACAAACTCTCCGCGAAGCTCTCGCCCGTTTTCATCGTCTCGCCAGACCTGGACGACGTATGCACGCGGGTAGTCGAATACATCGGCGTGAACTTCCGCGTGCGTGAAGACCCGTTGGTCAAGGAGATGCTAACAGACGCTATCGCCGCCTGGCGCGCCGCTCGAAAGCATGGTGACGCCAACGCGGCCTTCATGAAAGGTCTGTTCGGCCGTGCCCACGATCTCTACGCCAAGCGCTACGCCGCATTCAAGGGCGAGAAGTACAACGTTTGGTATCCCTATCACGAGTCGATCCCCTCTTTCGAGCAACGCCAGCCCATCGGCTACGTCTGCCAGGTGGTAGACGAACCAGTTCCCGGGAATGTGACGCAGCGATGCGCAGCATTCCAGTTGGCCGCACGCGTGCTGACCGGGTACAGCTTTACCCGCTACTTCGAGAACTACGATGTCGCTCGAGACTTTGCATACTAAGGCGAGGCAATCGCTCGCTTCGCTGCGCAAGACCCAGCCGCGGATCGCCGCACGGCTCTTTCGCGTCGACGAGGCACTCGCGTTCGAAATGCAGGCGTGGATTTCCGCAGGGAATGCGGATACCCCGATACCAAGCGCATTCCTGCTCGGCAACGCGGCCCCGTGCTTCGCGCTGATTGGCATTGCGGCGCGTAAGCCGGCATTGTTCTGGGGCGCGCTCGCTGCGATCCCTGCGCTGCCTGTTCTGCTCGCTCTGCACTGGATCTGAGCCATGGCCAACAGTCGATTCGTCTCCCATGTTCGGATGTGGATGCTAGCCGCGCCGCTGATGATATGTGCCATCGCTCCGTTCATACAGGACGATGCCGTATTCGAAGTGAGTGAAGCGGAACAGGGTTCGGTTGAACATGTGCTCGGACAGCCCAAGGCGGACAAGGCAACGATGTTGGCTAACGACCGCTTTGATCGATGGTTTGTCCGGTCTGGTGCGTTGCGCGCATCGTTCTCCGGCTCGGATGCGAACACGGCGCTACCCGATGCCGGCGCATCCGAATTTGGGCGTGGTTGGATGCGGCACTTCTGGTTGACCATCTATCGAGCGGTCTATCGGTCGGCGGTTGCGCATTACTGGCTGTTTGGCGGCATGGTGCTGCTTGCTGCGCTGCTCAACGACGGCGCCGTGTCGAGAAGGATCCGAGCCGCCGGCGCTGGGTTCGCGAACCCGGTGACGTTCCATGTCGCCGCACATGGCTTGCTGCTGTGCTTCGGCTTCGGTGCATCCGCCCTGCTGCTTCCGATTTCCCTGCTGGCCTACTGGTGGACCTTAGGCGTCTGCCTGGTCGGCTTGCTCAGCTGGCGCCTTGCGGCGTCATTTCATGTCGGCAAGTAGTCGACACCATCTTTCTGAATGCCAAAGGCCAAGTGGCTGGCCATCCAAGGAGAAATTATGACCACTACCGATCTAATCCCTGCCGAGCTGCCCGCTACGGTCAGCGAACTGCTTGATCAGCCACTGGCCGCTGTTGCGGTCGACGTTGCCGGCACCGCGGATCGGCCCGATGACGTCGAGTCGGAGCTGCTTGAGATGGAGGCGTCTGCCGACGCCCTGCGGAAGGAAGGCATCATTTCAACGGCTGACCTGGAGAAGAAGAAGGCAGAGGTCGAGCGCACCCGCAAGCTGTTCCGCGAACTCTCGCCGGCAGACCGCCAAGCCATCGTTCGCCGGCGTCGCGAACTGGGTCGTCAAATTCTCGAGCGCGAGCTCGCTGGCGCGGCTGTCGTGGCCGTCGGACTGAAGTTGAATCACACCCGACTGCGGCCGCTGTTCGAGCAATGGTGGCCGTACATGAACCGCATGTCGCTCAACCTGCAGCGCTTCGGTCAGTCGACCTTCTCGCGCAGCGAATTATCGACCATCGAAACGTTCCTGGAGCGTGAGTTGGCAAAGCTCGAGGACTATGTCGACGAGCAGCTGCGCGTCGCAACCGCCTACCGCCAGCAACGCGAGCAGGAGATGCGGGCCAAGGACGACATCGTTTTCGAACCGACGATTACGCGGCCGTCCGTCGAGCTGGAGGTCCAGGCCTACTCTCGCTTTGCCGTCCGAGCGCTTCAGGTCCTCATCAAGTTCGACCAAACCATGGACCAGTTCGATTTCATGGTCTGGAACGGGATCCGCGACATGACGGACGTCAATGACGAGGTCACGAGGTTCCTGCGAAAGTTCCAGCCGCTCGGCCTCCGCTGCTATACGACACACCTGAAGCTGATGACCACCGTTCGCGGCGTCTGACTGTCCGCCTGCACGGTCCCGCTCAGTCACACCAAGTCCCACCAAGCCCTAGTTTCTACCCTCCGTTTAGAAGTAAGAGGATTGGCACTCTGTGGGACGCAGTGCCACTTGGTGATGGCTAGTGGGACCACGTGAGACATGATCTCACTTTCGAACGTATCAACAGACGTCGACATCTGCCCCGAGGTACCACTTCGGGGTACTTGCTGTTTTGAACCGGCACCAAGTGCCACTTACTGCCACACTGCGATCGCCATGTCGCTCGAAAAGGTATTGGAAGGACTGAACCCCGCCCAGCGCGAGGTGGTCGACCTGCGTCAGCACTGCGTCGCCGTGGCCGTGCCAGGCGCCGGAAAGACGGCGACGATTGCGGCGAAGGCAGCCGTGCTGCTCGCCAACCCAGACGTGACGGTGGGCGCGGTAACGTTCAGCAAGGACGCTGCGGTCGAATTGCGTGACCGTATCCTGGCGCTAGCCGGGGCCGATGCCAAGAAGCGACTGCTCGCGGGCACCTTCCATTCGCTGGCCTATAAGCAACTCGGGAAGGGAACCGGCAAGCTCACCGATATCGTCCACGACGGCGTTCGATTCGCTATCGTCGGGCAGATCCTGCAGGAAGGGGGATTTGATGGGAAGGTCGAGGATGCGATCGCTGCGATTGAGCGCGCCAAGATGCAACTGGCCGACCCGCCTTCAGGAACTGTGGAGGCTCAATTGTATGAGGCCTATCAGAGCGCCCTGGCCCGGAACGGCAAGATCGACTTTCAGGACATGCTGCGGTTGGCTGTAGCTGGGATGCAAAGCGGAACCATTGCGCCCTACCGTATGACGTACCTGCTGGTCGATGAGTACCAGGATTGCGACAGCTTGCAATCACGCTGGACGGCGCTGCACGCGGAGGCCGGTTCGATAGTGACGGTGGTCGGGGACGATGATCAATCGATCTACGGATTTCGAAGTGCGCTCGGATTTCGGGGCATGGAGGTATTCATCAAAGAGTTCGACGCACGGTCCGTCATCCTCGGGAAGAACTACCGCTCACACACTGAGATCCTGGACATCGCGGATCGTGTCATTCGAAACAACAAGGACCGTATCCTGAAGGAGCTGGTAGCCCATCGCGGGCCTGGCGGCGCTATCGAGTTCAAGCGATTTGAGGACGAGTACAAGGAAGCCGTTTCAGCCGTTGAGGCGCTGACACCGGTTTTGCGGGCTGGCAAAACGGCGGCCGTGCTGGCGCGGACGAACCGCATTCTCGATCCATTGGAGGCCGTCTGCCGCTCGCACGGTATCAAGTACTACCGGGCAACCGGCCGCTCTATCCTCGATCGCCCGGAGGCAGCGTTGATGGGGGACCTGCTGGAACTGATTCAGAAGTCCAAGAGCTCTGGCATCGATGCCCTGCTAGGTTTCGCCGGAATCAGCTCGCATGAGCTGCAGCTGCTACACACGCAGACTACGGCGAAGCCGGAGGGATCGATTCCGCGAAAAAAGGACCTGGTGCAGGCCGGGATCGCAGAACCAACAGTCGACAAGTATCGCGATTTCCTGAAGAAGCTGGCGGAATGGCAAGCGCTCTGTGAACGCGAGTTCCTTTCCCTCGTTCTCGATGGCGTGCGCGAATGGATGCTCAAGTTTGTGGCGGACGAGCCGGGCAAGCGCGCTATCAATACCGCATATGACGTCCTGACGCGGCTGAACGGTCCATTCTCGGAACGCGTGCTGTTTCTGCGCCAAAAGAATAACGAGCCGGCCGACGACGCCTTGGTGCTGACGACCATGCATGCCTCCAAGGGGCGCGAATGGTCGGCTGTTGTTGTGATCCGGGCCGAGGAAACCATCGTTCCGGACGAAGCCAGTCCGGAGAGTGAGGAGCGGCGACTTTTCTACGTTGCCCTCACGCGCGCCCGCGACTGGCTGCAGATTTCTACGGCAAAGAAGAACCCCACGTCCCGGTTCGTTGTTGAAGCCGGGCTAACTTGATTTATTAAGCAACCGATCGTTCGTGGCGTCTGATGGTTGCGAGCTCCCTGCCATCGCGCGTGCCATAGCCGTCCGGCACTTCATTTTTGTGCGTAGCGGTGGCACTCGGATTTCAAGGAGGGGTTGTTGAGCCCGTAGGCATCCTCATAAGCGAAAAAAGCCTGGAGTCCGCATGCTCCAGGCTTTTAATCGGCATTGACAAAAGGCGTAGCGGGCTTCAAAACCCTCTTGACTCGTCCAACAACAAGACAGTCTGAGTTTATGAAGCCCACCCTTCGTTGTCAATGCTCCCCACAAGTTTGCGCATTGATCGAAGAAGATGAGATATCGCTTCGACGGGCTTCCTATTGCCCGAAGAACAACAACGTGTGGCGGTGCGCCGCACTCTCCGGCCCCTGTCGAAAGCCACGGTTCGCAAGCCAAGCCAGCCAGGTGCGATGCCGGCCGGCTGCCGGAGCGGATTCTCAGAGCGATCGCGTTGGTCTACGAGTCCGATGGGCTCCGCGCTTTGCACATCACCAATCGCCAAGTCTTGGCAACGCTCATCCGCTTCGCCCTGAACCAGAAGGATCCCACCTCGCTCGCCTTCATAAAGAAGGCAACGATTGCGCAGCACCTCGCGATTAGCGAGGCCACTGTCTATCGGGCGCTTGGCGCACTTGAAGACGCCGGGCTTATTGAGCGTGAAAGGCAGCAACGCACGAGGACGCAACTCGAGGTTGTCGGGCGCATCGGGTTCACCGCAAAGTTGCTACAGTGCATCGGGATCGCTAGCCGGGAGCTTGGGCACCCAGAACCTCGAACGGGCTCCGATGAGTCGCGGTCCAGCTCCGCATGTCTCGCACCGGTGAGTGGCGTAAACAACCCCAACCAGTCTTCTACGAAGAAACATTCGGGGCCGAGAGAGTTTGTGCAAATTGATGATCGGGCCGTGCCCATTGATCTAGCGCCTCTCGTGCGTGACCAAGAGCTGACGACGTCCGCCCTCTTCCTTTTGATGCGGCTCGCGAGGGAGGCCGGCCACCGACTGTCGGACGTTGTTTCGGCAGCGGGTCACTTTCTTGGTCCACTCCGGGGACGAGAGCTGTTCGCCTACCTCAAGTCTCTCCTCGGAAGGCCCATAGACTATAGGCATGTCGTCCAAACTCGGAAGGCCCAAGAAGACGAGAGGCGCGCAACCGCCGCGCAGGCGGCACAAGACCGGCTGGAGGTTGCCCAACTCATTGAGCGATACCGTGGGCGACGGGTGTCTGCACCCGACGGTCGGATCTATGAGGTCGACTCGGCGTCGATTGTGATCACCGAGGCCAACGGTCGCCGTAATTCATTAGGGCATGAGCAAGCGCGTGCCTGGCTGATCGAGATGGACAGAGCTGCGACTGGGCTCTCGCGTGCCCTAGCCCAGCCGTCGTCAGCGAAACGGTCATCGTCGGCCATGGCACAGGCCGCTATTGAGCAAGTTCGCGGCATCCTCGGTGGCAGACCTCCTTCCAACATGTTCAGTCGGCCTGCTTAATGAGGGCATCGGCGTTGCGCATTTGGTGGGCCGGGTGGGATTTGAACCCACGGTGTCCTCTCGGAGGCGGATTATGAGTCCGCTGCCTGCAACCAGCACGGCGTCCGGCCCTGAGTATTGCGCACCTGCACTTCCAGGTGCGGCGATTGTATGCGTGCAGCCGAGGTTGGTGGGGGCCGGCCCGCAATAGAGCGGACGCCGCCGTGGCCTAATTTGTCACGCGATACCGCTTGATGCCGGTGAGCGCGGTCCACGCTGCGCGGCGTTAGGCCGGCTTTCCGTCACTAAAGAACGTTGTCCTGACTATTCGCACGGCTGCGGGCAGCCTTCCTCAGCTCACCGGCCACAAATGAACAGAATGAAGTGGCAATATTTGGTCGCTCCATAATGTTCTTTGCGTTTATGTCCGCAGGTTTGAGACCTTGACGCTCGATCGTTCGCGTCCCAATCGTCTTCGTCGTGACGAACTTACGGACTAGGTCTTCACGGGTCGTCATCTCGGCGCTCTCAAAATAGTCTCGAGCCGCGCGGACTTCCTCCAGCCTGCGACGCTCTGCGGCGGCGTCTGCCGCTGCAACGCTCGCCGCGACCGCGGTCTGCGCAGCAGACTTCGATTCGACTTCCTCCTTAGCCTTGTCTGCGAGCTTGGCTTGAACTCTCTCAACTTCCTTGTCTGCTTCGGAAACGCGATAGTCGTTTGCGATTGCATCCAACAAATAGCCTGATGCTCGCTTGACCTTGTCACCGGAACGGATACGCCATCGAACGTATTCGATAGCCTGCTGAATCCTCTCATCCGTCCAGACGCTGCGGTTATCCGCGATTCGCTCGAACTGAGAGTCAGTCAGTGCAAACTCCTTCTCCAATGCCTGGAAGAGCGCCACCGAATTAAGCATGGCCGCTTTGGACGCCAGGGCGGCATCCTTTCGCTTCATCTGGAAACGAATCTGGTCTTTCTTCCTAGACCGGGGTGTCCCCGCACGGGTCTCATAGGACAGTTCAATGTCGGAAAGCTCGTTGATTTGGCTTACTGCTTTGTCAAGGTAGTCACGCTTGAAGTACTTGAACTCCGCGTTATTGGCCCATGACTTGCCCGGTAGATTCCGCACAACATCGAGGGGCAACCAGTCCGTCCGCTCGTCCGATACGTTGGGCAGGATGTGGTCATAGATGGCGCGAGCGTAGATGAGCGTGAACTTCGACGTGACCAGAAGGCTCGTCCAATACGAATTCTCCGGGTCTTTGATGAGCCGTTGAAGCTCTACAGGGACACGGAATCGAATCCGTCCGTCCCTCACACTGACCCGACCGATCAATTCGAGCCAGTCGCCCTCTTCGTCTGAGACCCGCACGGTATCGACATCAGGATTGCGGGCATCGCTGTCAGTCTCGTCGCCGTCATGTGCCGCACCGGGGCTTTCAAGGAGACGGCCGCTCGCGTCCACCGACACAACGGGTGCGCTGGTCACTTCGAGCATCGACGACTTCACGCTGCGAATAACGCTCGAAAAGTGTTTCCTGTTCTTGCTGTCATAGCGCATCAGCCATTTGAAAAAGCTTAGCGAGACTTCGTAGCCTTCCTTGACCTCGGGTTCCTGCGCCACGATAAAGTACGCAGCGTCGACAAACCGGCGAGCGGACATCCCCAGTCCGACAATGCGAGCGAAGACCTTGTTTTTGTGGTAGCCAATATCCTTGTCGGTGGCGACCTCATGTATGGCTGTCTGTGCGGGCGCCATCTCGACGAATAAGTCGAGCGCGTACTGTAGTGGTGTCACCCGCTTTGCTACGCTGCTTGCCATGCCGGGATTCCTGAGAGGGCAGCTTGTTTACGTTATGAATTGCACGAGACTTTAGTCAGGTGATGGTGAGATGTCAATGTGGACTCATCTCACCTGGAATAGGTGCCTCGTGTCGGCCGAGGTACATGATCTCTCACCTTGGTACACAATCTCTCACCTCACGATCGTCGGCTGGTTGAAATTGCTTTTATAAAACAAGCGTATACGAGAGATGTCCACAGGAGTGAATCAAAATCTCTCACCTGAACTACCTATCTGGTCTCTTTTCTCACCTTCGGCTCCGCGATCTCTCCCTTTAGACGTATACAACTACCACCTGAGGGAACAAAGTTTCTCACCTTGCGGTAGGCGTATCCCTCACTTTTGGCTGATAAGTTTTTGATTTTTATGAGGATCACCCTGCTCTGTTTGTAGGTTTGTTGGTTTTTCTTTGTTTACAACACAAACAAACAAACAAACAGACGCCAGTCAAAATTCGGTCGCCATGGGTGGGAGCTGCAGGTGACTGAGTCCCACGCGAGATCCATTGAAGGTGAGAGATTTTGTGCCGCAGCTGTTCGGGCGCTGAAGTCAAGGTGTTATCCGAAGGTGAGAGATTTTGTAACCTGCGATCGCACTTGAGTTTTTGAACAGCGATGAAGCCTTCAAAAGGTGAGAGATTTTGTACCTAGGCTCGTTTTGAGAGTTCGCTGGTGGTCTGCTTGTGGCCACCTCAGCGCGCGTAGGCTTCTTGATTGGCTTGGCAGAGCACAAAATCTCTCACTTTTACAGCCCCCTGGTTCTAGGAAGTGGCTTCTAACTCTGCGGACCAGTCGATCGGGTGAGAGATTTTGTTCGGAGTTCTGTTGATGCTGTGCGTAGGCGTCGCGTGGCTTACAAAAACTCTCACCTTAGGTTTCATCTTGAGCTTTGAAGTGTGGATCGAACAGCACATCGCTGGCGATGGATGCGGGATTGGGTGAGAGATTTTGTACCAAAGAACACGGCTAAGGTGAGAGGTGAGAGGACTTGGCTCTCACCTTTTATGGCTCCTTGGCGACTTCCAAAAGTTCTTTGAGTCGTTTGCGCCACCTCTTCCCATATCTTCCGAAAACGTTGTAAATCAAAGGCTTGTAGCTTAGTTTCGTAAACTTTAGTGATTTCGCTGTGTCGCGGATTACACAAAATATGCGGACGCGTTTGCTCAATTGCTGTATTCTGCGCTTGTCCAAATTTCGGAAAAAGAGCTGCGATGGCGAATATCAGTCAACCGATGCCCATAGACCCGACGGTCACCCTAGCTGAGATTAGCGATTTTGCAGATGTGGTGACCGACTACGCAGTCGAGTTACGTGACCAGATTCTTGCGCCGCGGCCACGTAAGACGGCACCGATGTTTAGTACTTCAGAAATTGCAGAGCTGTGTGGTTTGAGCCGTCAGCAGGTCTTGCACATGGCGAAGAATAGCGACGGTGTGCTGCCTGAAGGGCAGACCGTTGGTCGCGGCCGAACGTTTACTTTGGCTGAGGCAAGAAATTGGGTCCAACAAGTATCGGACATCTACCAGACCCCGCTGGTTGCTGGACCTAGCGATTTCGAAGGCAAGATTATTATCACTTCGCAATTGAAGGGTGGGTCCGCAAAAACGACTACGACTATGTGCTTAGCGCAAGGCCTTAGCTTGCGTGGCCGTAAGGTGCTGGTCGTCGATTTGGACCCCCAGGCGTCCCTTTCTGAGTTGTGCGGCTTGTACGCGGAGAAGGAGGTATTCGCCGATGACTCAATTCTGCCTTTCATTTACAACCAGGATGTCGAAGGTGGCTTGGAAGCGAAGTTGCAATCGACATACTGGGATGGCCTGGACGTTATTCCGGCTCACACGGAACTAGTGGGTGCGGAGTACCACCTCCCTGCTATGCAGATGAAGGTGCCAGGATTCAAATTCTGGCAGGTACTCCGTGATGGTCTCCAGCCACTGCGAAAGAAGTATGACTACATTATTCTGGATACTTCGCCGTCGCTGTCCTACCTCAACTTGAACGCATTGATGGCGGCCGATGCCATGGTCATGCCCATGGTGCCGGAAAACCTGGACTTCTTTAGCTCCTTGTCGTTCTGGCGACTCTTTTCGGATGTCGCAAAGTCATTCATGAGATTCGAAGCCGATAAGAAGTACGACTTCGTGTCAGTGCTCTTGACGCGAGTTAACTATGGGCCCACATCGGCAGCTCCTGTGGTGCGAACTTGGGCTCAAGGTGCATATCGGCATTGGCTCGCCCCTTTTGAAGTGCCTGCCAGCTCAGTGATGAGCTCCGGCGCACTGGCATTTACCACGGTGTTTGACATCAGCAGCTCACACAGCCAAGCCAAGTCGCTTCAGCGTGTTCGGCAGCCGCTGGTGGATTACTGCCGTTGGGTTGACGACATGTTTGTGAAACAGTGGAGGCCTGCACAATGAGCAACATTCGCGAACAAATGCTCGCCAAGACGGCGAACATCCGCTCAACGGCGGACCGTAAGCCGGATGCCACTCGTCGAGCAAATCGGACTGAGACAGCGCCAGGTATGGCGGGCGCATTGGCTGCCGCGCAATTGAGGGTTCAAGAGTTAGAGGCGACGGGGTTGCCTTCGGAACTGCCGGTTGCGGATATTGTTCCCAACCCCTGGCAGCCGCGGCGCACCTTCAATGAACTCAAGCTGACAGAGCTTGCTGAATCGATTCGCGAGGTTGGGTTACTGCAGCCTATCGTAGTACGTCGCGTTGAGCCAGGTTTCCAACTTGTGGCCGGTGAGCGCCGGTGGCGTGCACATAAGATGTTGGGGCTCGAGAACATCAAGGCTGTCGTCGTCGACTGCAGCGACGCGGACATGATTGTGTTGGCCTTGGTCGAAAACATCGGCCGAGACGACCTTTCCGACTACGAGATCGCCTTGTCTATTCAACGTTCGGAAAAGGAGTTCCCGAACCGTACACGACTTGCGGAGGCGGTAGGCTTGTCCAGGCGAGGGCTTTACAAGTTCATGGCTTTCTATGATTTGCCCGATTTCGTGAAGCATGACTTGGACCTGCAGCCAAGTCTTCTTGGGAGTAACGCCGCAGATGCACTGGCGTCTTGCCTGAAGAAACACGGAGAGGCGGGTGTGTCGGCAACTAGAGAACTATGGACCGATGTCGTCGGGGGCCATCTTGATCAGGGCAAGCTCGCCGCGGCCGTAACCGCATTGGCTACTAAAAAAGTGTCGGGCTCAGCGGCTCGCGAGCGCTCCATCGAAAAGTTCTTTGCTGGTCAGAACCACGCGGGCAGCATCACAAAGGATATAAAGAACTTTACAGTAAAAATCAAAACCGGAGTTCTATCCGACTCCCAGGAGACGCGGATTCGCCAGTTCATCAGCGAACTATTCAGTGGCACTCCAAATTGATGCGCAGTTTAGTCACATCAGAAGCCCGCCAATGGCGGGTTTTTTTACGGCTTAAGTGTGCCTAAAAGGCCGACTCAGAGCGAGGGTGCCTACGGCCGCCAGAACTGTGCTTCTAGGCATAATCGGCGGTGGCGCGAGGTGTGCCTATTAGGCACAACTTGTATCGCGTGACTTCAGTTGCTGAGATATTTCGTCACTTCGTCTGTGCCGCGTGCGCGCTCTGCCTGGACGTGGATGAAGTCGTCTGTTGGGAGCGTATATGAGGAGGCGCTGCAGGACGTCAATGGGCATCAGCTTTGCGGCTGGCTGCGTGGGAAAGGTGACAGACGAATGGAACCTACAAGCGCGCCGCGCCACACGCTTGCCGGGCAAGTCGGTACTCTGGTCGTCAACCCCGTTTGAACCTAACAAGTACTGTCCGGCGAAAAGCCGTTACCGGCCAGTGTGTTTGTCGTCTCAGTCGGGCTGAAATGCTTACCCGTGGGCCCATGGCGTGTCCGAAATCCCTACAGGGGATAGAAGCGCGAACGAACTCAATGATGAGTTGAAGTCGTAACCCGGCCGTCCCAACGCAACAGAATGGCGTCCACTACCGTGTTAGAGGAAAGGTATCTCTTTAAGTTACCCAATTCCCAGAGGACGGTGGGTCCGCCTGAGGTTGTGGCACGCGCAACCGTGGACGCGTCCCAGTCTGCTGACGGCGCCGCTAGAGCCGGGCCCACTCGCCCTCGACCGCAGCCTACCGTCGGTGTGTCTAATAGGCGCACTCCTGGCGCCGTTCGCTGAGCGCGCCTATTAGGCACAGTGAGGGCCCACCTTCCCATTGTTCGAATGACAAGGTCATCTGGAGGCCGAGACGAGCTCCGCTCCCGCAGCCTAACAATGGTGTATAGGCTAGTCATCCTGTGGTTATGCCCGTTGTGACGGCGCCAAGAACGTGTGCCTATTAGGCACACTCCGGAACCTCCGTCCTCTTGTGCGCAAGCCGCACTGTGCGTAGCTATGCTTAGCGGCACACGACGTCGCAACCGGACAGACGGTGATTTTGCGTTTGTAAAAGTCTCGAAACACTACAATTTGGTGACCTTACAAGAAGCTACCCGCCGCGACCCACAATCTTGGTGTTCTTGCCGCAGTGAGAAAGGGCCACGAAGGCCGGATATAGAAGCATGAGGATGCTCCTCACTGCCATCGCAGATCTCGACGCCGGAACAGACAACCGCGCGGTCGGCGGGCTTGTCGGCTGAGGGCGGCCTCGCTGCAACTTTGGCCACGGTGCAGGGCCAAGACGCCGGACAGGCTACGCGCCCAATGCTAAAGGAGCTCACACGCCTCGCCAGTCATCGCATTCGACTCTGGTGCGAAAACTCGGCCGTTGCCGGTTTGGCGCCATGCGCGCTAGGTCGGATGGGCCGGTGCCAAGTATCCCGTCGCTTATGAAGCCGTGGGCCTCTGCTGAATCCCACCTGTCGGATGACGGACATTTGTCTTAGTGGGGAGGAAGTGTGCTGCAGCTGGGGCACGTTCCCAATGAGATCATTCTGGTGAACCGCGGCGCAGTAGCCGGCTGGTACCCCGCTGGCCTCTAGCTTGATTACCGGCTCGTGTAACAACTAGAGCGTTTTGGTCAGCCCGACCCTACGCGGGTTGGCTCGTCCCTGTTGACGCTATGGCAGCGATCATCCTGTTCGCTTGGGATTGCACTCTTCCCTTGTTGTCACGTATGGCTCTCAAAAAGCTTGGCGATTTCATGTAAGGTGCGCTTTCTCTCCGAGGGCACATACAGCGAAGTCGTTTGCAATGAGGCATGGTCCAGCAGCCTTTGAAGGACATCTGTCGGGACATCATTGGCTACCGCATGGGTGGCGAGGAAGGTGTTCCGCAATGGATGGGGCGTAGCAGCTGCCGCTCCACCTGATGAAGAAGTAACGTCGTATCCCCTGCGATGCGCTGCAACGCCCGTTGACAGCATTCGGTAGAGCCCATCCGGGGAAAACCATGGCCCCGTCAGTGCTGGTATCTCCGCGCTTAGCTTAATGTGGATTGACTGTGCTGCGGGCGTAGAAGGCATTCACCACAGGGGAGAGCAGGGAGAGCTCCTGGTCTCCCGGATTCTCAAAATAACGTACGCCATCAACCCAACCCGCTCGCAATGCGTCAATGACGCGCGTGGGCAGGCGCACCGTGCGCCATTTGCTTCGCTTGCCGAGGAGTGCCCTGCCATAGCCAAGGATACCGTCTCGCCTCGCGAGGGCTTCCCACGACTCTCCAGACAACGCCTTGTCGACTGCAAAGGGGATCTCGCGCCGTGCTGCAACTGGCTCTTTCGCTGTCAGCCAGGGGTTGCCGCCCCAAATAGCGCACGCCGGCCAACCAGAAACAAATCCGCGCGCA
This sequence comes from Cupriavidus sp. GW821-FHT07C08, assembly GCF_059419025.1. Lineage (NCBI taxonomy): Bacteria > Pseudomonadati > Pseudomonadota > Betaproteobacteria > Burkholderiales > Burkholderiaceae > Cupriavidus > Cupriavidus sp. GW821-FHT07C08. The sequence goes on along the minus strand of NZ_JBWKQZ010000002.1, from coordinate 282,158 downwards.
CCGCATAGCGCTGGGATTCCCCCTTTAGCGGTCCGGCGAACGGGCGTCAGCACGCTGCAGTTAGCGAAGTCTTGGGGCCGATCCAGAGCGCATCCGGCTGCGCTAGGAAATTCTTGTAGCGATCGCAATCGTCGGCGCCCACGTAACCCCATTGATATATTCTCGCCCCGCTGGAAATGAGAATGGCTGGATCCGTCGGCGACGACCTGTGAGGTTCACGACCGCTCGCGATGCTTTGTAAGTTGCGCTTCCTCTCCCCAGCGGACAGGCAGCGAACTCGTCTGCAGCGATGCCTGGCCAAGCAGCCTTTGGACGACGTCGGGCGGGATATCGTTGGCCACTGCCTGAATGGCGAAGGTGGGTCGCAGCGCATTGGGTGCGGCCCTGCGCAGCAAACGGCGCTCGGCCTCGTCAAGCGGCAGGGTACTGTCTACCGCGAGGCGAAGCAGCGTCGTTGTCAGCATCCGATAGAGTCCGTCCGGCAAGAACCCCTGGCCATGCCGCTGGCATCGGCAGCCTTCCAAGTGCCAAGTAATCGGCCGAACGCATGGCATGCCAACGCAGGTGGTGGAACCGGGCAGGGGATGCACGCGCGGCTATTCCCCTATAGCAGCTTTGATGTAGTGCCAGATTCGTACTAGCTGACGGTCGAACCGATCGCCGCACACGCAGCCCCGCCGCACGTTCGGAGGATGGGCCGCAGCACCCCTCCTGCCAGTGAAAAGCTGCCGGGGGGGCATGGCGGACTAGGATGCAGCAAGCGACCGGTTGGCGCCTCCCTACATTAGGCCGGTCAGGCCGGCAATGCCGCGTAACCCATACAAAGTGTACACTCACTTTCCAAAATTCGGATAATGATAAGCCAAGTGACAAGGCAGGCCGAGGTCTACGAGCACTCCAGTCGGGATTGTCGGCCAGTAGACTTCTGTGAGCTGCTTGTGTTGTATGGACCCGCGGTGGGGGGAGGGATTTCGCCTCCGGCGCTTCGGTTGGCCTTGGCATCCAGGCGCTAGCAGCTCAGGCCCGGCTGGCGCGCGTGCGAAGCTGGCCGGGCGTGAACCCTTCCGATGGGACCCCGCGCTGCTCGCTGAAGCGCCGCCACAGACTACGCAGCAATTGATCCAGGCCGGTGGCCGAGTACCCGCCCGCCACGCCCGCAAGCCGCTTGTTGCGCCCGCGCGCGGTGGCAGGCTGTATCGTGGGCGCCAACAGGGCTGCCTGCGCCGGCGGCATCATGCTTGGCCAGCCACGATCGACCCAATGCGCCTGCAAGGCCTGTCGGACGGCCGTGTCAAGGGCCACCAGCTGCTGCCGCGCACCCGGGCGTCGCAGGAAGGTGCCCTCGGCACTCGACTGCAGACTGGCGCAGCGCAGTGCGGCCAGCTCGCTCAGTGGCAAGCCTGCGTCGCGCATCAGATGTATGGCAGCCAGCGCAGCCCGATGCCTCGGGCCCTGGCGCGCCTCCCCCAGCCAGACCAGGAACGCCTCCGCGTCGGGTTGGACGGACGGCGCGCGCAGCGCCGTGGGCGCAGCGGCGGCGGCTTGCCTTGGGATGAGCGGGGTGCCCGCCAGATGCCCGGCCTTGACCATTGCGCGTAGCAGCGCCCGAACCACCCGTAACGCGGCCGCCACCGAACTGGTCCCCAGTGGGCCTTCGAACGGCCGCCAGTGCATCCTGTCGCGCGCCCCGCTCGGGCCGCACCAGAACGCCGCCGGCTGAGGGTCCGCTAAAAATTCCGCATACGCCTCCAGATCGCAGGCCTCCAACGCCTGAAGCCCCTTCTTGCGCGCTGCATTCCACAACAGCAGCCTCTCGGCCTCGCGCCGGTAGCTGTTGCGGGTATGTGGCGCACGATCCTGTAGCCAGCCGCGTACGAACGCCAGATCGGCGGCAAGCCCCGGCCCTGTCGCGGTATTTGAGGCTGGCACCAGCATGTGCTCGAGTGGCACGGGATATGGCATACCGGGGGCCAAGGCCAAGGGCACCAGCGCGTCGCGGTGGGCGTGGGCGGCAGGCGGCAGCACATAGGCCTTGACCGCCGCGGCGCCCATGGCCGAGCGCTGGCGCACCAGCCAGTGCGTGATGACCTCGGCCGACTGCGCGCCAATGCGTGGCACGGCACGCCACCAGCTGCTGCCGCGCCGATTTGCCAAGGACGTCAGGTCCTCGATCCGCCGGATCTCGGCGGCCATCAGTCGGCGTGCCAGGCTCGGCTTGAACCAGAGCGACACCTCGTGCTGGGGCTGGGGGTAGCCTTGTCCAAGCTGCTCAAGCGCCGACACGGCGTCTACCCGCCGCGACATGCCCACCCCTGAACGCGCGCGCAGCGCCTCGAACATGCCGGCAATCTCGGGCCGGCCATGCTGCAAGGCGAACTGCACCAGCCGGTCGCGCAAGGCCAGGATCCGCTGGATCGCCTGGGCCTCGCTCAGGTGCTCGTCCTCATCCGGGTCCAGCAAGTAGCGGTTGGCGATGTCCACCGGCCGCATGCCCTGCGCATAGGCACGGACCACGGCAAACTCGGTGCGGGTGAGCTTGGTGACGGCGTTGAGGCTGGGATCCAGAACCATGGAGGCAGCGGTAAGTGCTTGAACTATAACAATATTCAGCAGGAGCCATCCGGAGCCGGGCCGAAATGCTGACTAAAGCGCAATGTAAATTATTTTTGTGCCGGCGGCTAGGCCTCACCCAGGACTGTACGCCACGCCCATGACCGTGCCGTGCGAATGTCCCGAGGGCAGGGCGGCCACCGCTCCGGGCCAGATCGCTTACGCCTCTGCCGTCAAAACGATGTGGTCGCCTGCGGACGCGACGCCGCGCCAGATCCCGGCCTCGGGCGCTACGACAGAAGGGGAACTAGCGCCGGTTTCTGACAGCATCAATCGCCCGTCGTACGCCGCCGGGCAAGCTGTGGGTGCGGTTCGAGGTAGAACGTCTATACGCGTTGAAACTTCTAGTGGTTTTGTTTAGACTTGTATCAACGTTCTTGGAAGGCTTTGATCATGCGAAAAAGTGCAACTCTGACGATCCAAAAGTGGGGGAACAGCTTGGCCGTCCGGATTCCGACCGCAGTGGCCCGCTCGGCCCATTTCGCTGAGGGTCAGGAAGTCGAGGTCTCGGTCGAAGAGATTGGTGTCACGGTACGGCCCGTTGGACGTCGTGCCCTCACGCTCGCGGAGAAGTTGGCTCTGTTTGATCCTATCAAGCATGGGGGTGAAGCCATGGCCACGCAGCGTGTCGGCGCGGAGGCTATCTGATGGCGGGCAAGGTATGGGCACCTGAGCGACGCGACATCATTTGGATCGACTGCAATCCGCAAGCCGGCCGTGAGATGAAGGATATGCATCCGATGCTTGTGCTTTCTCCGCGGCCGTTCAATGAGCGGACCAGTATCGTGATTGGCTTGCCGATGACCACGGCGGCCTACAACGACACCAATCCGTTTGCGATCAGGTTTCAGGGACCGAAGGGGAAGGACAGCTACGTTCTGGCCCATCAGCCCAAGTCATTTGACTGGCGAGCCCGCAACGCAAAGGCCCACCCCTGGAAGCAGGCGCCTTTGGAGGTCTTTGCTGCCGCCTGCGAGCAATTGAATCAGATCATTGCGATCGCAGAGTGACCTCAAAGGGATTTGCCGACTGCCACGGTGTGAGTGTGGATGGTCACGTGACCTCCGCGCCCGGACTGGGGGCAACAGAAGATCCATGATTTTCCCGACCACCGAACAAATTCAAGCCTGATAATACGCGCGGTGCCGCCCCAAGCTTGGCAGAAGTCATCGGTTGCCACAGCGCCGCCTTGCCAACTGCCCGGATTGCGCCTGTAATGGCTGCGTGGCAGGCACAGGCAGTCGGGAGGCGAGATGCGCTGCACGAATTGCCAGTTCGAAAACCCCGCGGGAGCCAGGTTCTGCGAGGAGTGTGGGCAACGGCTTGCGCAGATCTGCCCGCAATGCGGCAGCGCATCCAGCCCCACCGCGAGCGTGCGGCGCGTTGTTGGCGGACACGGCGGCGCTATTCCTCATTGCTCTTCGAGCTGGGCGCTCCCTTCAACGCCGCGGCAAGGCTATCAGCACTCGAGAAACTGAGTCGCGAACTGCTTCGAAAAGTTTCGGCGCGCATGCTGATCGTTGACGAGGTTCATCACTTGTTGGCAGGCTATCGGGAGCAGCGTGCATCCCTGAATCTGCTGAAGTTCCTCGCCAATGACTTGAAAATCGCGGTTGTCCTCGTTGGCACTCAAGACGCCGTCTTGGCGCTCCAAACGGATCCTCAGATGGTCAGTCGATTCGCCCGTTTCGAGGTGCCGAGATGGCAGGAGACGGAGGCATTTCGTTCTCTTCTCGCAGCCTTCGAGATGATTTTGCCGCTTCGACGTCCGTCGAATCTCGCACGGCGAGAGATCGTACATGCCATTCTGACTGCAAGTGGAGGGCTAACCGGGGAAGTGTCGCGTGTCTTGACTGTTTCCGCAGAACTCGCGATCCGGGATGGGAAGGAGGCCATCGACCTGGGTCACATAGAGAATGCAGCGCGAACCCTGCTCTCCTGAGGGTGTCAGGCCTTGGCCCGTTGCTCCGCGTCCATTCGATGACGAAGCGTTTGGCGGTTGGCTCGGTCGCCTGGCCGCAAGGTATCAGATCAGTGTTGACCAGTTGTGGCAGATTGGCGACCTTGGTGCGTTTCCGGCGTTGACCAATTCTGGCTGGCTGCTATTTCCCCCGATGGACGAGCAGGCACTGTGCCGCCTTGCGATGCTGACTCATATTGGTATGCCAAGGCTCGAGGCACTTCAAACACCTATGGCGTGGGTGTCAGACCGAGATCAGCTCCCATACTGCTTCGACTGCCTGGTTCTGAATCCCGTCGACGCAGCTGTGGCAGCCTCAACTCAAACCAACTGGCCTCCTCGAAAGCCGGGGCGATTCAGGCCGACACGCGCGGTGGAGCCTGCATGCCCCCATGCCCTTCATGTCGCCTGTTTGGAAGCACAATCCATTTCTGCCGCGGGAAGAACGCTCTCGGAGACGCTGCGCAGCTTGTGAAGCAAGGCAACAGAGTCGCGCTCGATTCGCTTACGCAAAACCAGCCGATCAGCCATGCGGGCCACCACACTGGAAAACCGATACTCCAGCGTCCGCACGAAGCGCGTGCCAGTGGCTGTGCCGATGCACTCATACGTGACGAACATCTCAAGACCCCGGTTGCCACGGGCCCGGGTTCGCCAGAGCCGATCCGGAAGACTTTCCACGACTTCCCACTGCAACTTGCCTGCACGGCCGCCGACGTACGCAAAGTGGCTCCCAACCGGCAGCGACCCTCCCTGCCCGGTGACCGCTACGTGGTAAGGATGCCACTCATGCCAACGAAGCGGAGTACTCACGTAGGCCAGTACCTGGCTTGGCGTCCGGGCGATATCAATGGAATGCTGCATCTTGACGGTGGGGACCAGGCTCTCGCTTGCTTCTTCGGGCTCCCAATGAAGGGTTCCATAGATCCAGTCCCACAGTGGAAACACTACGGCGAAGTTCTTGGTCTGCATCAGGTCACGGCGGTGATGCAATTCATGCAACCGCCGCATGTGGCGAATCCACGGCAGGCGACAGATCGGATTCTGCGGCGGGAGGTGCTCGCAGGCATGAAAGATCTCGTAGCTGAGATAACCGCCCAGTAGCGTGGCGGCAAACAGCGCAGCGACGTTCGCATTGACCAGGCCGATGATCGACCAAGCGAGCAGCGCGCCAATGCTGTAGACAACGATCAGCCATGCCGGGAACAGAATCACCCGCCAGTCCTTGGCGAACTCGTAGCGCATCTGGTCATCTGCGAAAAAACTATGATGGTCGCCCGTGTGGCGCTGGTAGAACGCCTTCGCGAATCGCTTCTTGTTGTGCCCGAGACCCTTATGGGTGCGGTACTCGCCCCTGCTGTAGAAAATTAAGGTCGCCGGCACAGTTAGCCACTCCACCGCGCTGACGTGGTCCAACTTGTTCAGCAAGAAGAGGATCAAGGTCACGCCGAAAACAAGAACGAAGCCAGCATGCAGCCAGGGGTTGTAGTAAGGCGAAATGTTCGCCCGGTATTTCTTCCGGAAGGTTTGGGTATCAAAAGACATGATCGGCTCTCAAAGACTGTTGCGCTGTCGGGCTCGCGATACGTGGCCAGTTCCGCCAAGCCCCCGCGGACCTTTCTGACGTCTGGCGCCAGTAGGTCGCTTGGTGTTGTAGTCTATTGGTGCGATCATTTTCATTCCAATGGATATTGATGATGAGAATTATTGATGAATCAGAATTTGCAGCAGATTGATCTCAATCTCCTCTTCGTGTTCGACATGCTGATGCAGGAGCGCAACCTGTCACGCGCGGCCGAGCGACTGCACAAGAGCCAGCCGGCGGTGAGCAATGCTCTCAGTCGTCTGCGCGAGCAACTGGGGCAACCTCTTTTCCGCCGTACCGCTAAGGGACTCGAGCCCACTGCCGGGGCGATGACGCTGCACGTGCCGGTACGGCAAGCCCTGCGCTTGCTGCAGGCAGGGCTTGCCGTTCAAGAGAGTTTTCAGCCGGACACGGAGCGAACCTTCCGACTGTCGATGAATGACTATGGGCAGCTACGGCTGTTACCGAGCCTGATGACCCGGCTGATGGCGCTGGCGCCGCAGGTGAAGCTGCAGGTACTGTCGGACGAAGGTGCCCTGATCCCGCAGCGGCTGGCCAGCGGAGATCTGGACTTGGCGATTGATTACCTGTACTTCGACGACGCCGATTTGCTCTACCAACCGATTCACGAAGAGCGCCTCGCAGTTATCGGCCGACCGGGCCACCCTGCATTCAAGGAAGGCCTCGACAAGACGGCGTATCTGGCCGCACAGCACGTCTCGCTCCTGCCGCGGGCCGGCCGCGGCAGTCCGCTCGAGATCGTCCTGGGCTCGGCCAAAGTGCAGCGCCATGTGCAGTTGCAAGTTCCGCACTACCTGACCATTCCAGCCATCGTCGCCAGCACCGATTTGCTGGGTACCGTGCCCTGGCACTTGGCCAGGCATTTCGTGCACAACTATGGCTTGCAGCTCGCGGATCTTCCTTTCGAAACGCCTGCGGTGCAGGTCAGCTTGATATGGCACCGTCAACAACAACACATGTCTGGTCTGCAATGGCTGAAGGAGCAAATTGCGCAAGTTGCACAGACCGAATCGAGCTGATGTGGCGGGCCTCATTGGGCTGCCTGCGCGATGGATCTTTGAATCCATAGTGGCGCTGCCGGCGCTGTGTCGGGAAATCGGGCGGCGCGTTCGAGCCCTGCAGCCGCACCAATAAAATCAAGGGTTTACAGGGGTTTTCCTGTAAACCCTTGTGCATTTTGCGGTCTATGTAACCGCCATGTAACCCGATTGGATCGCCGCGATCCATCTGGAACCATGTCCTGCCTGCGCCTACAGTTGCTTCGTGCCCCATTTGCCCGTGTGGCACATAGGTCTCGCGCGATAAAATCCTACCCACTGCATCAAAGGGGAACGGGATCGTGTCACAAGCAACAACGCCACAAGAACGCGTCGCTGCCGCAAGGCAGCTTTATGCCGTTTTGAAAGGGCATCTCGATCGTCCAACTTGCACCGGCAGGATGTGCGGAATTCCCTCGTGAGGCGATGGGCCTCGATGGAAAAGCGGACGTCATCGACCGTCAGACCAAGGCTCGCGAAATCATGCGGCTATGGGAAGTCTTGGGACGATCAGGACAGTAATGCATGATGGCAAGGTGTTGCACTTTTGATTTGAGGCCGCCATCTATTATCGAGGTGGCGCAGTACTTTCGCGAATTACTAGGTCAGGCTCGAACTCGGTCTGGATGTTTTTGGCTCCTCCTTCGATCTGCTCAATCAAGTTGCGCGAAGTAAGCTCGCCAATCAGAACGGGATTCGAGTGCACTGTCGTTAGCGCGGGTGTTACCAGTTCCGCCATCTGCCAGTCGCCGAAGCCTGTGACAGAGATGTCGCTCGGAACCGAAAGTCCCAATGTGCGGCACTCCGCGATCGCCGCCACAGCAATGAAGTCATTGATGCATATCAGGGCGGTCGGCTGTTCCCGATGCAACAGCAAGTCCTTGCGCTGCAGGCAGACGCGCACCGCTTGTCGCACAGCAGATGCATCGTAAGGGGTCGGAAAAATGCGGTTATCGGGTAAGGAAATGTCGTTCTCGCTGAGGACGTCTCGGATCCCCAGAAGCCGTTGAGACGATAGAAACTGAGTTTCGAGAGGACCTGGGAGCACTGCAAACTGCCGGTGTCCTTGTTTGACTAAGTAGGTGGTTAGCCTGCGCATAGCCAAGCGGTTGTCATACCCCACCGTCGGATGCATTCCTTCGCGGTCCACGGCCCACATTAGTACATACGGAATAGCGTGCTTGTGTATCAGCGAGAAGACTTCGGGATGATGTTGTGAACCGATTATTGCGATCCCGTCGACTCTACGCTCCAATAGGGCGCGCGCACAGCGCAATTCGGTCTCACTGTCGTCCCGATGGCAAGTCAACAGAACGGTATATCCAAGCCGGTCGAGCTGGGCCTCCAAGGTATCTACTGCTTTGGCGTAAAGTTCATTCATCAGTGTCGGCGCAATTATGCCGACCGATCGCGTGCGCCCCTGACGTAGTTCGCGAGCCGCCGAGAAGGGAACGTAGTTGAGGCTTGCAATAGCGTTCTGCACGCGCTCCAGCGTGTCAGGTCGCAGCCTATCCGGCGATGTCAGTGCACGGGAGACTGTTGCCGAGGAAACGCCGGCGAGGAGGGCGACTTGCTTGACATTCACCATATCGGGTCAGATGTTATCTTCAGCCGGAATGTCGGCCGTCTGCCATCCATTGTAACGATTGGTAGTCGAAAGCAGTTTCCGTCGTCGGGGGGTTCCCGACGACGGATCGACATCCCTGGTGAGGCTAGTCGAGCCGGACCTTTGCTGAATCTGCCACTCGCTTCCACTTCGAAACTTCGGCGCGAAGAAACGCATTGAACGCCTCAGGCGTGCCGCCTGCGATCTGCGCTCCTTGAGCCATCAGCTTGTCGCGGAACTCCGGATCCTGAAGGGCTTTGTTGAACTCGCTGTTCATCTTAGCAATGATGGCCTGTGATGTCCCGCTCGGGACCATGAACCCGCCCCAGGAAACGGCTTCGTAGCCGTTTATCCCGAGCGCTTCATCTACCGTGGGCACATCGGGCAGTGACGGTAATCGAGTCTTGCTCGTGACCGCGAGCGCCCTGAGCTTTCCACTCTTGACTTGCGGCATTCCCGCGAGCGAGGTGGGAAGGGCAACATTGATCTGCTGACCGAGCACGTCTGTGAGCGAAGGCGCGTCTCCCTTATAGGGAACGTGGTTCATCTTGACGCCAGCCATGGTACTAAGGAGTTCCCCGGCCAGATGGCTGCCCGAACCATTGCCGGCGGATCCAAAGGTGATCTGCCCTGGCCTAGCCTTTGCCATCGAGACTAATTGGCGCAGGTCCTTTATTGGCGAATTTGCTGCTGTGACGATAATGAGCGGCACCGTTGTCACTAAGGAATTGCTGATCAATGAGGTTTGCGCTTGATGTTGCACAAGCCAAGGACTTCAGCTTTCGCAATCCGGGAGAGATGGGCCGATTCAAGCCGTCTTTCTCGCGTTTCGCACCTTTCCTGGTCGCGCTTTTGCGCGCTCAGGACGGATTGCTCCCCTCTGAGGACAACAACAGCCTCCTGGCGAACACCAGATTCGCCAAACCAAACAGGCTGAACAACTGCGCCGTGTTCTTGAACAGGCCCTTGTAGCGAACCTTGCGATGATCAAACAGATTCTTGATAACGTGGAACGGATGCTCAACCCGCGACCGAATCTGTGCCTTGACCCGCTCGACGGCGATCAGCAAGTCCTTGACGGCTCCGTCACACATCGCCTTGATCTTGCCGCGCTTGACGGCCACCTGCCACTTCACGGTCTTGCCTTGCATCTCCTCGCGCTTGTCCACGCCCGTGTAGCCCGCGTCGCCAAACGCATGCTCCTCGTGGCCATGCAGCAAGGCATGGGCCTGCGACACGTCCGACTCTTGGCCGCAGTGCCCACCACGCTATGCACCAGCCCAGAGGCCGCATCCACGCCGACATGGGCTTTCATCCCAAAGTGCCAAGCATTGCCTTTCTTGGCCTGGTGCATCTCCGGGTCGCGGCTCTTCTTTTTGTTCTTGGTCGACGGTGGCGCCTCGATGATGGTGGCATCCACAATCGTGCCTTCCTTCATCATCAGTCCCCGCTCGCACAGCATGATGCCGATCTCGTCGAACAGCTTTCGCGTCAGTTCATGCTCGACGAGCAGGCGGCGAAACTTCAGCAGCGTGGTCGCGTCTGGCACCGCCTCGACTGCCAGGTCGATCCCGGCAAACGCCCGCATCGCCATGCTGTCGTACAGCGCGTCTTCCAGTGCCTCGTCCGACAGCCCGTACCACTGCTGGAGGAAGTAAATGCGCAGCATCCGCTCAAGGCCGATCGGCGGCCGGCCACGTTTGCCCTTGGGGTAGTACGGCTCGACCGCCGCAATCAGGCGCGCCCACGGCACCACGCTCTCCATCTCCGACAGGAAGCGCTGGCGGCGCGTCACACGCTTCTTGCCGTGACTTTCCGCTTCCGCAAAACTGATCTGTCGCTTCATCACAGGACCTGAATCATGGACACGCTCATGACAACGCGCTCACCCAATGCCTCGATGACTCGCGCACTGATTTAATCAGACGGTATGGACGCCTCCCCCCGGCAACGGGGCGCCGCTTACCTGCAAGAGTAACTGTAAGGGTCCTCGCTGCCATGGCATCCCTATGCCAAAGTGGAGGTGTCGATTGCAAACGACCCTGATCGGGACGATCCAAAATGAAGCTTACCGTCATCGGCATGGATATTGCCAAGCATGTCTTCCAACTTCATGCGGTGAATGCCAACACTGGTGAAATCGAGCGCATCAAGTTGAAGCGGAGCCAGGTCACCGACTTCCTTGCTCAGCGGGAGCGTTCACTCATTGCCATCGAAGCTTGCGGCAGCGCCCACCATTGGGCACGAGAACTGCAGAAGCTCGGCCACGAAGTGAAGCTCATCTCTGTGCGATCGGTTCGTCCCTTTGTGTTGCGTAATAAAACCGACGCTGCCGATGCCAGAGCTATCTGGACAGCAGTCCAGCAGCCCGAGGCGCGGTTTGTTGCGATCAAGAGCGAGCAGCAACAGACCATTCTGGCGCTGCACCGCATCCGGGCTCAACTGATGAAGTTCCGGATCATGCAGACGAACGCATTGCGCGGCTTACTCTATGAGTTTGGTGAAGTCCTTCCGGAAGGATATCGGGAATTTGCCGAAAAAATTTCTGGTGCGCTTGCCAAGATCGCGAATCGCTTGCCAGCCATACTGATCGACAGCCTACGAGAGCAATGGGCACGCGTGCAGGCAACCGACAAGGAAATCGCTGTGCTGGAACGTCGGCTCAAGGTTGCGCTTTGCGACAATCAGGAATGCCAGAAGATCGCTGAAATTCCTGGCGTGGGGCTGCTAACCGCCACGGCTGCGGTGGCTGCGATCGGCGATGCCAAAACGTTTCGCTCCGGGCGTGAGTTCGCTGCCTGGTTAGGCTTGGTACCGAAACAAACGGGCACCGGTGGTCACGTGCGCCAGCTTGGCATTAGCAAGCGAGGTGACACCTACCTGCGCACCCTACTCATACACGGCGCCAGATCGGTGATCATCAAAGGCGCATGAACCGCCTGGCTCGACGGATTGCTTCAGCGACGTCCTTTCAATGTAGTGGTGGCTGCCGTAGCCAACAAACTCGCCCGGACCATCTGGGCGGTGCTAGCAAGGGATACGAGATACACGGCACCCGCCATGGCTGCATAGCCAGGTGCGTGGCCCGCCTGAACTGACTTCTTCTCAAGGAGCGCAAGCATTGATCGCATGATGGCTAACAGGTTGGACCGGGGCGAGGAAAACCCGATAGGGAATGTGAGCAGCAACGCTCGATGATCAGATGAGGACCTCGCCAGCGAATTCCATATGGGCCAGCAGGCTGAGCGGCCTGCACAAAAGGGCCGGACATAGGCGTGCTGCCTTCACCTGTCGACCACCATGTCAATCGGCTTGCAATCCGGGAGGCGTCCACATAAGGCGATTCCCTAGTGACGGATCGCGCCGCAGCAACTATGACAGTTGTGCATCGCCAGAACACCGGGTTGTCGCGCCATCATCAGTACGAGCACGCTGACAACCAAGGTGGCCGCATTGATCTGGAGTATCGGATGCGGGCTCAAAGTACTGGCTACTGAGCGGCCCCAGATCTCAATGCCTTTACGTTGACCGCCAGCCAAAGCGGCAGTGTCGCAGACACCACGCATCAGAACAGCTTCGAAGATTGATCCTGCCCGGCAACTTTCATGTCGCAGAATCGTCTGCGTAGCTAGGTACGCCTCCGCTACTCCCAAATTAGGGCGTCATCTCCTGGATGCAGCTTGATGCGGGTTTCAACGTGCCTTCCTTCGGCGCGAGTATGCCTGCGGACGGTCCATTCTCGATCGTCTGTTGCGAAGATATTGGCGCCAACATGGGCGTTGCCGTACGGGGCGTTAGTATGCGCAAGTGATCTGCTAATGCGATTTCCAGCGTCCCATTGCCAGTTGCAGCTAGTAGAACGACCACGCCTGGGTTACGGTGAAATGGGAAGCGCTGATCATCCAAGAAATCAGAATCGTGCGTCAGTATGATGCGTCGCGTTTCACAAGCCGTCGCGAAACTGGCCTCGTCGGCGTGTCCAATGAGCGCCATGCTAGGGTAAGCCGCCTACTTTTCCGATGAGCGTAAGGCGTCCGGGCCAGCCCTTGCGCCCGCAGCGCTCGTGCCGCCGTGATGCCGTGATGCCGTGATGCCGGCGGCGGGTGCCCCGACGACTACGATGTGCTCACGGGAAATCATCAGAGATCCTCGTGAACCTCGATTGCAAGCGCCGGACAGATCCCAGCGGCCAAGCGGGCAGATTCGTGTTGATCAGTCGACGGTTCCGCACCCGGGGCGATGAGCGAACTCCCTACGCTGGCCCCATCCCAACAAGCCTTGAGACCATCGCTGCGGCATTCTGAAGTGTTGGAATGATTTCATTCTCGATCCTTTCGGGTGTCGCCTCGGCTGGCGATGTGGAAATCCCGATAGCCAGCTGGCGGTTGCCAACCCGAGCAAGCGGGACTGCAACTGAGATCTGATTGCTCTCTGGATACTCGACCATCGCCCATTCACCGACCCCGAGGGTCAACGCCTGTGTGAGCGCGCTACTTGGAGGCAGGATGCTTCCAACCCGGAGATTCATCACCACGAGGCGACGGCGTTCCGCGAGTGCCATCGCCCTTCCAATAATGATCACCCCGTCGGGGTTCGCTTCACCCAGGTTGGATGTTCCTGCGTACGTGTCAGCCAGTTGCTGGAGCATCTGCTGAACCGAGTCTGTCACTCCCAAACTTTCCAAAGCAGCAAAGCCGATTTCGAAGACTCGGGTAGTCAAGCGCCATTGGTTGCCCTCGCGCGCGACATATCCCTCCTCCTCCAAAGTCAATAGAAAGCGCAGAACGGTCGGGTGCGGCAGGTCTACGGCACGCGACAACTCCGCCAACGTAGGTCGCCCGTTCTCTCGGAAAGCGCGCAGCACCGCTAGACAGCGTTGGATCGATCTATTATTCTTCATTCGTACACCCTGTGTACCGCTAGTTCACCTAGTGAACATCATAAGCCAGGTGCCCTTGAGATGCAACCTGCTTCTTGAGGTCAGGAGACAACGAATGAAACGATGGATATTGGGCTTGAGCGCCGCTGTGGTGGGGTGCTGGGCAGCGACCGGTCAATCTGTTGCGAACGCCAGCGAGTCCTGGCCGAGTCGCCCGATCAAGTGGGTCGTGCCGTATCCGCCGGGCGGCACCACTGACATGCTGGCACGTATCGTCGGTGCCAAGCTCTCTGAACGACTCGGGCAGCCCGTGGTGATCGAGAACAAGCCAGGCGCTGGGGGCGATGTTGGCACGGCCTATGTTGCGAAACAGCCCGCTGATGGATACACCATCGTTATGGGCAATATTGGTCCTATTGCCATCAACCCCACGCTTACTCCCGACGCTCGCTTTTCTCCCACGCGAGATCTCGCGCCGGTGACGCTCCTGGCGGAGGTTCCCAACCTGCTGGTGGTCAACCCGCAACTGCCGGTCAAATCGGTGAAGGAACTCGTTCAGTACGCGAAGCAACAGCCCAATCCCTTGTCGTACGCAACGCCTGGCAACGGAACATCTTTGCACTTGGCGGGTGAACTGTTCGCTTCGACAGCGGGCCTGCGCATGGTTCATGTGCCATACCGCGGTAGCGGCCCCGGCCTGAACGACACGATGGCAGGCCATGTACCGATCATGTTTGACAACATGCCTTCGGCATTGAATCTCGTAAAAGGCGGAAAGGTTCGCGCACTCGCCATCACGAGTGCTGTCCGTTCCCCGTTGCTGCCGGACGTCCCAACGATGACTGAAGCTGGTCTGAGCAACTATCAGATCACTGGTTGGTTCGGCGTCTTGGTACCTGCCGCAACGCCGAAGCCGATCGTCACCCGTTTGGATGCCGAAATTCAAGCTGTACTCAAGATGCCTGACGTCCGCAGCAAGATTGGCGACATCGGCGGAATCATCTCTGGCGCAGGACGAGATGAGTTCGGCCGATTCATCCAGCAGGAGTCGGCGAAATGGCAAAAGCTCATTCGTACCGCGCACATCACCGTGCAGTAGGTCAGTTACTTTAAGGAAGAAGCAATGTTGAACTCGGTTGACAGAATCCTCGTTGCGGTGCGCGACCTCGATCAAGCAGAGCAGAACTACAGGGAAGTACTTGGGGCGCAGTATCTTGATGAGCTTGCAAGCGACCATCTGAATGCCCGTGGCCGTAGCCTGGTAATCGGCGAAAGCACGGTCGAACTTTGGACCCCGCGGGGAGCAGGGGTCGTAAGTGATCATCTTGATAGCTTCGGGGAAGGCCTCTTCTTTGGAGGGGTCTCGACAGCTAGCCTGGCTGAATGCCAGAGGTTCCTTGCCGAGCAAGGTATCCGATTTGCTGAAGCCGACGGCCGTCTCTATTTGAACGCGGGCGGCCTCTATGGCATGCCACTCGTTGTCAGCGAAGCGGCAGCGCGGGTTCGAGCGAATGGTCCTGTGTCGTTTCTGTACGAGCTCACCATGGTTCTCAGCACCGACTGGCGAGAAGTCGCGGATTGCTACGCGCGAAAACTGGGCCTGCAGCGCGACAAGGCAGTAGACATCACGTTCGCGCGATTTGGCTATGAAGGCACGCTGCTGATGTTCGCGCCGGATCGTCTCGATCGCATCGAATTGGCTGAAGCGCATGATCCCGCCTTTGCCATGGGCAGGTTTTCGGGCAAGCGAGGTGACGCACTTTACATGTGCTACATCGAAACGCATGATTTGGCGGACGTAATCAGGCGACTCGAATCGCGCAACGCAAAGTGGACCCGAAGGACCGACACGGGCAAGCCCGAGCAGGACGGCCTCTGGATCCATCCGAGCGCGCTGAATGGCGTCCTACTTGGTGTATCCCGAACCTCGTTGGCGTGGGGATGGTCCGGTAGCCCCGAGAAAGTCGAAGAGATTTCAGAGGTGCAGTCGTGATGCCGGAGATCTTCGATCAGCAATACATCGGGGGATCGTGGCGCCGTGCTTCTGGCACACAGCTCATCGACGTAGAGGACCCGAATACTGGCCTGGTATCGGCCCAAATTCTTCCAGGTACCGAGGAGGACGTCGGTCTCGCCTTGGGTGCCGCGCAGAACGCATTGGCCAGCTGGTCCGCAACATCCGTGTCGGACAAATGCGCAATTCTTAATCGCCTAAAAGACCAACTCACAAATCGGCAGGAGTCGTTGGCCGATGCTATCGCGGCTGAGGTTGGCACGCCCTTGAAGATCTCACGCATCGTTCAAGTCGACTCGCCCATTCGGAACATTGGGAACTTCGTAAAGCTGGCGGAAGGATTTCCATGGCAATCGCGAACGGGCCCATCTGTCATCGTCCGGGAGCCATTCGGCGTCGTGGCATGTATCACGCCATGGAATTTCCCGCTTCATCAGATCATTCTGAAGGTGGTGCCCGCGCTTCTGGCCGGGAACACAGTCGTGCTCAAACCAAGTGAATTGACGCCCCGAACAACGCGCCTTATCTGCGATGCCATCAATGACGCAGGCTTTCCTTCGGGCGTGGTGAACGTTGTGAACGGCTTGGGTGCGGTAGTGGGCGCAGCGTTGGCGCGAGCTGACGGCGTGGACATGGTTAGCTTCACAGGATCCACGGAAGCGGGTCGTGCAGTGTCTTGCTTGGCCGCGTCGACCATTAAGAAGGTGACGCTGGAATTGGGCGGCAAGTCGCCTTCCTTGGTATTGCCGGGTGCGGACCTGACTGTGGCCGTCAAGGGAACGCTCGCTTCCTGCTTCCTCAACAACGGTCAGACTTGCAGCGCGCTGACCAGGTTGATTGTTCACTCGCGTGATGTGTCGGCCGTCGAAGCCCTGGTGAAGCAAGAACTCGCCAAGTTCTCTGTCGGATCCAGCCTCGTCGAAGGCCATCGGATCGGCCCGCTCATTTCTGGCAAGCAGCGTGACCGCGTGCAGGAACTAGCGGAAAAAGGGGTAGCGGAGGGCGCCACGCTCATCGCGTCAGGCCAGGATGTTCCGCCTGCAGGATTCTTCGTCAGCCCGAAGGTGTTTCTCACAGATCAACATAACTATCTGGCCAAGGAAGAGGTGTTTGGCCCCGTGCTCTGCGTGATTCCCTACGACGAAATCGACGACGGCATCCGCATCGCCAACGCAACGGTGTATGGCCTGGCGGCGGCCGTTTGGGGCGATCCTGACCTCGCACTCGACGCCGCTAAGAAGATTCGTGCAGGACAGGTCGATATTAACGGCGCCCGATTCAACCCCGTAGCGCCCTTCGGCGGCTTCAAACAAAGCGGTGTTGGCCGGGAGGCGGGTCACGTCGGTTTGGATGAGTTCCTCGAGTACAAATCTATCCAAATGAACGAGGGATGACGGAATGTCTCTTATGCAGAAACAAGCTCTAGGGAACATTCGCGTATTGGATATGACGCGAGTGCTCGCAGGGCCATGGTGTACCCAGATGCTGGGCGACATGGGAGCCGATGTCATCAAGATTGAGCACCCATCGCGAGGGGATGATACGCGGCAGTGGGGGCCGCCGTATGCGATGACGAGTGAAGCGGAAGTGCTTGAGGATTCCACCTACTTCGCTTCCGCAAATCGGAACAAACGATCGGTTGGCGTGGACATCGCCAACCCAGACGGTGCGGATCTGATCCGTAAGCTCGTTCTTGAGTGCGACATCTTTGTAGAGAACTTTAAGGTTGGTGATCTGGCTCGTCGAGGGCTTGACTACGACAGTCTGAAAAAGATCAATCCGCGCCTGATCTATTGCTCTATCACCGGGTACGGCCAATCCGGGCCGTACGCTGACCGCCCCGGCTACGACTTCGTTTTCCAGGGGGAAAGCGGGCTGATGAGCATAACGGGCGAGCGTGATGACGAGCCTGGTGGTGGGCCACAGAAGGTCGGGATCGCCATTGCTGATCTGACGACGGGACTGTATGCGACGGTCGCGATCCTCGCCGCGTTGAACCACAGGAATGTCACGGGAGAAGGTCAGCACATCGATTTGGCACTGCTCGATTGTCTGGTTGGCTTGTCGTCGAATCAGGGATTGTCGTGCCTGATCAATGGCGCCGAACCGCACCGGTGGGGGAACGCGCATCCGTCTCTCGTACCGTATCAAGTCTTTGATACGGCAGACGGTAAGGTGGTAGTTGCTGTGGGGAACGATTCCCAGTGGCAACGCTTTTGCCAAGCGATCGACGCCAAAGAACTGGCCCGGGATTCGACGTTCTATTCCGCATCCGGACGCATTCGGAATCGAGAGGCGCTAATTGCGCAGGTGTCGTCGGTTCTTGCGGCGCGCCAAACCGAGCATTGGCTTGCCGCGTTCTCCGCAGCGGATATCCCGCACGGTCGTATCAATACCTACAAGGAAGCCTTTGCTCACCCACAGGTCATCCACCGTCAGATGACGATCGACGTGCCGGTTGACAAAGGTATCGGCTCGGTACGGGGCATCGCCAATCCCATCAAATTCAGTAAAACGCCGGTGCACTACGTTCGGGCGCCCGCGAAACTCGGTCAGCACACAGAAGACGTGCTTTCCGACTTGCTAGAACTTTCCGCGGACCACATCGCCGGTCTCGAAGAACGTGGGGTGATTAGTTGCCAAACGTCAAAAAAGACACTTCAGGAGCAATCATGAGCATCCAAGCTAATAATGTCGGAAACGTCCTGGAGATTTGCATTGCGCGTCCAGAAAAGCGCAATGCGATCAGCGCCGCGATGTACCAGGAACTGACCCGTCTTCTGGATGAGGCCAACGCGGACAAGGAATGTGCCGCAGTCATCGTGCATGGTGCGGGCGGACACTTCACTGTCGGTGCCGATATCAATGATTTCCAGACCCGGCGGGGTAATGAAGATTCCCCTGCTGTCACGCTTCTCCGGAAGATGGCCGCGATCGATGTGCCGCTAATCGCAGCAGTCGAGGGACTGGCGATTGGAATCGGCGCCACGATGCTGCAACACGTCGATTTTGCCTACGCATCCCAAGATGCGCGCTTCCGCATGCCGTTCGTATCGCTGGGTCTGTGCCCCGAGGGCGCATCCAGCTACCTGCTCGAATCGCTGGTAGGTGTCCGGAAGGCACGTGAGTGGTTGATGCTTGGAAAGTTCTTTGATGCAGAAGAAGCTTTCGATGCCGGGCTTCTGACGTCGCTGACGCAGGACGGGGAAGCCCTTGCACGGGCGCGCGAAACGGCTGCCGAACTGGCAAAGCTTCCCAAGGCTTCGGTACGCGCGACAAAGCGGATGTTGAACCACGAGAATCGTGCCGCTGTGGGTTCTGCGCTCGACCTGGAAGTGAAGATGTTCGCCGAACTCTTGAATACCGAAGCCACTCAGGAAATCTTCAAATCCTTCCTGAACAAGAAGCGTTAAGAACGCCATGGCCGAGTTGATAAAAATCGAATCAGAAAATTTCGTCCGGGTCATTACGATGAATCGGCCGGATAAGAGAAACGCGCTGAACTCGGAAATGTGCGACGCGTTGCACGACGCGTGGCAAGACTTCGCGGGCTCAGAGGATCGCGTTGCCCTGCTACGTGCAGAGGGGTCGGTGTTTACGGCAGGCCTCGACACGGACGATCCACCGGATTCCTTTTGGCATGCCATTCCCAATGTCGCATTTGACATTGGAAAGCCGGTTATTGCAGCGGTTAATGGCCCCGTGATAGCGGCGGGCGTATCGATGCTTGCATTCTGCGATCTTTGTGTAGCGACTTCGGCAACGACCTTCGTCTATCCCGAAGGTCGCCTAGGCATGGCAGCCGGCTTGATTAGCTCGCTGGTCGGTCGGATTCCCCACAAGATCGCGATGGAGCTCATGTTGACCGGGCGCCCGGTATCCGCCCAACGGGCCTATGAAGTCGGATTCGTAAACGAACTCTGTGAACCAGGAAGCGAAACAGAGGCAGCTCTAGTGACAGCGCGTCAGATTGCGAGCGCAGCGCCGCTGGTACTGCGTTTCCTCAAACAGGCGGCGAGACACTCGATTCCGGTAGGACTGGTTGAGGCAGGCTATAGCGCCCAGTACCAAGCTCAGATGCTGGCCAGGAGTGAAGACGCCCGGGAAGGGGCGTTGGCGGCCAAGGAGCGTCGCGCTCCCGTTTTCGTGGGCCGCTAGGACTAACTAACACAGTAGGGGACTGAGAAATGGATCTGAATTTCACAGAAGAAGAGCAGGAATTTAGAAAAGAGGTACATGCGTGGATCGACGCCCATTTGCCGAAGGAGATCTCGCACAAGGTGCACAACGGACTGCAGCTATCCCGCACCGATATGCAGCGTTGGCACCAAATTCTGGGGAAAAAGGGTTGGCTGACGTATAAGTGGCCAGTCGAGTTCGGCGGCACGGGCTGGACACCAGTGCAGCGGCACATATTCGAGGAAGAGTGCGCGTTGGCAGGAGCACCGCGACTCGTGCCCTATGGGCCTGTCATGGTGGCACCAGTCATCATGGCATTTGGTAACGCTGAGCAACAGGCGCGCTTCTTGCCCGGCATTGCGACGGGCGATGTTTGGTGGAGCCAGGGTTACAGCGAGCCGGGATCGGGTTCCGACCTGGCTTCGCTCAAGACACGAGCGGAGCGAAAGGGAGACAAGTACATAGTCAATGGTCAAAAGATCTGGACCACGTTGGCTCAGTACGGGGAGTGGATTTTCTGTCTCGTCCGGACCAATACAGAAGGGAAGCCGCAGGCAGGGATCAGTTTCCTGCTCATTGACATGCGTTCGCCTGGCGTCACGGTTCGGCCCATTAAGCTGCTGGACGGCGAGTGCGAGGTCAATGAGGTCTGGTTCGACAATGTTGAGGTCCCCGTTGAGAACCTGATTGGCGAAGAAAATAAGGGCTGGACCTATGCCAAACACCTTCTCAGTCACGAACGCTCGAACATTGCAGAAGTCGGGCGTGCCAAGCGTGAGCTCCGACGCCTGAAGCGAATCGCGGCTGCAGAAGGCATGATGGACGACCCTCGTTTCAAAGACGAGGTTTCGAAGCTCGAGGTAGATATTATCGCGCTCGAAATGCTGGTTCTTCGCGTTATCTCGGCAGAAAAATCCGGGAAGAATCCATTGGATATCGCAGGCCTACTGAAAATCCGAGGCAGTGAGATTCAACAGCGCTACAGTGAATTGATGATGCTGGCTGCAGGTCCCTATAGCCTCCCATTTATTCAAGACGCTATGTTGACGGAGTGGGATGGCGAGTTCCCAGGTGGAGAGCGACGGAACGCTCCGCTTGCCGCGACATATTTTAATCTGCGGAAAACCACTATCTACGGTGGCTCCAATGAAGTGCAGCGTAACATTGTTTCGCAAGTGGTCCTCGGATAAAGGAGTAGAGCATGGATTTCGAATTCACTGACGACCAGGACCAACTGCGAGATGCAGTAAGAAAGTGGGTAAAGCGTAGCTATACGTTTGAGCACCGTCGCAGTTCCGAGAGCAGCGGCGGATTTTCCGCGGACGCGTATTCGGAGCTTGCGGAGCTTGGGCTGACTGGACTTTACGTCCCAGAAGAGTATGGCGGCGTCGGTATGGGGCCGGTCGACGTTATGGTGGTTATGGAGGAACTGGGGCGGGGCATCGTACTCGAACCGCTGGCGCAAGTTCTACTTGCGGGTGCAGTGCTGTCGAACTACGCCGAAGCAAGCGTACGCGCGGCGTGGCTGCCTACGATTGCTTCTGGAGAAAGTCTGGTCGTACTGGCCCAGCAGGAGCGCGCGAATCGTTATCGCATCGATACGTGCGAGACGCGAGCAGTCGAGACGGCGGAAGGTTGGGAGCTTACTGGGAGTAAGAGCCTCGTGCCGGTTGGCGATCATGCTGCTGCGTACATTGTACCCGCCATGATTGCTGACACTCTCGGAGCGTTCCTTGTGGAGCGCTCCGCCCCAGGTGTATTGGTACACCCTTATCAAACTGTCGACGGCTCGCGCGCCGCGGAGCTGACGTTGTCGAAGGCGCCGGGCACGCTAGTCACCCGCGAAGGCCAGGATTGCCTGTCGTATGCCGTGGATCTTGGCATTGCAATGACGTGTGCAGAGGCCGTGGGCGTGATGGACGTAACCCTGGAGGCTCTGGTGGAGTACATGAAGACGCGCAAGCAGTTCGGCGTCGCTATCGCGAGCTTCCAAGCGTTGCGTCACCGCGTCGCAGATATGAAGATGAGTCTAGAGCTCGCGAGGTCTATGAGCTACTACGCCTCGCTCAACGTCAACGCGCCGGCGAACCAGAGACGTCGCGCCATGGCACAAGCGAAATATCAGTTGGGCGGGTCGATGCGATTCGTCGGCCAGCAGGCCGTGCAATTGCACGGTGGGATTGGAATGACGGATGAGTATATCGTCAGCCACTATTTTAGACGCCTTACCCAAATGGAATCGGTGTTCGGAGATACGCTGCATCATCTGGCGCAGATGTCGGACTCCATGCATCCCGAGCTTGACAAGGCTGCCTAAGGCGCCGCGAAGAGTAAGTGCTCGATGAATTGCGATGGCGGGTGACCCTCATCGTTTCCGGCAGCGCGGTGGTACATCCTCGCGCTGCTCATAGTATCGGACCGGGATAGTAGCGTAATTGATGCAGACGCAACTTCAGTCACGAAGCCAAGTCGGGATCCATGATATTTTTCTTCCAATTCCAATGAAAGTGACTTCGTTGAGTGGCGAGCAGATAATCAGCCGACAAGGCTATTCACGCGTAATTAAAGAGGGGAAGTTCGTGAAGCTCCCCGCTTTTTCTCCTGCGAGTCTGTTCTTGGGCGGCTCTATTTTTAAGAGCTCGCATTGCAGCTTCGATCTGGATGTAACTAGTTATTCTGTGGTGCGTGATCAACCAATGCACGATCTGTGGGATTCCAGGCCGCTTTGGGAGGCAATTTCATTGTCGGTGTTTATGAATCCAAAGGAAGCTTGGAATATTGCAGATATAGCGGATAGTTTGCAGACAACATCCTCGAGAGTCAGGCGGACCCTCTTCAGCCAGGGCAATTGCTTCACGGAAATATGTAACACGCAGCGGCTTATGCGTTCGCTGTTCGAATTGGCAGGACTGGAAAGATCTATACCGGATATTTCGAACAGAATTGGGTGGAGCCAATCCTATGACTTTGAGTCATCTTTCTATAATAGATTTAAAGTTTCGGCAGATGTTATTTGCGGAATGAAATTTTATGCCCGCTAGGCGATCTATTTAGAGGAGCTCTACTGAACGTTTGCCAGCCATCAACCGCTTCGAAAGAGATGGGCGGCCGTTGGGCAGGCCGCCCTCTTTTGCGATGGAAGTACCATCCGCCCCAGCCTCGCGCGCGCAGGCTGCTCGTGCCGCCGTGATGCCGGCGGCCGTTGCCCCGATGACTACGATTTGCTTAGCAGGCCGCTGAAATACCTCCAACGGAAGTCAGCGCGAGGACTGGCTGAAGCGTTGGTTTGAGGACCCCATCCAACCCCACATTCATGCGCGGCGCAGACACCTTCACCGAGAGTTTGTTCACGATGCGGAGGCTGGAGGATTTCGTGCCGAAGTCCCATCCGCTGCGCTCGATCCGCACCATGGCCAATCAGGCGCTGGTGAAGATGGACCGGTTGTTCGCGCAGATGTACGAGGCCGATATCAAGGGCGGCCGGCCAAGCATCGCGCCGGAGAAGTTGCTGCGGGCCATGCTGCTGCAGGTGCTGTACAGCATTCGCTCCGAGCGCCAACTCATGGAGCAGACGCAGTACAACCTGCTGTTTCGCTGGTTCATCGGGCTGTCGATGGACGACCCAGTTTGGGTGCCCACGGTCTTCACCAAGAACCGCGAACGGCTGATCAAACATGATGCAGTGATCCAGTTCTTCAACGAGGTGTTGGCCATCGCGCAGAAGAAGAACTGGCTGTCGGGTGAGCACTTCAGCGTAGACGGCACGTTGGTTCAGGCGTGGGCAGGCCACAAGAGTTTCGTGCGCAAGGATGGCGGCGACCAAGACGATAACGACGGCGGCAACTTCAAGGGGCGCAAGCGCAGCAACGAGACGCACGAGTCCAAGACCGATCCCGATGCCAAGCTGTACCGCAAGGGCAAGACAGCCAGCGAGCTGCGCTACATGGGTCATACCCTGAGCGACAACCGCCACGGCCTGGTGGTGAGCGCCATGGTGACCAATGCGGACGGACACGCCGAGCGCGAGGCCGCAAAGGTAATGCTCAACGATGCCAGGCAGGTGGTTGAGGACCTGAACGTGGAAGTAACCGTCGGCGCGGACAAGGGATACGACGCGCAGGAGTTCATTCAGGCCTGCCTGGAAATGAAGGTGACGCCCCACGTGGCGCAGAACACCTCGGGGCGGCGCTCGGCCGTTCCTGATGCCATTGCCAGCAGCGCCGGTTATGCGGTCTCGCAACAGAAGCGCAAGCTGATCGAACAGGGCTTTGGCTGGGTCAAGACCGTGGGGCGCATGCGTCAGGTGATGGTGCGCGGCCTGAAGAAGGTCGACCAGATGTTTGTGCTGAGCATGGCCGCCTACAACCTCGTGCGCATGCGCTCGCTGGGACAAATCCGTCCGCAGTTGCAGTAATCGCGGTAATGAGGCCGGAAATGGGCGTCAAAACGCAGGAAAAGTCGATGCAGGGAGGTCCGACTTCCGGATTGTGAGAAATAGCGAACCTACCAGCCTTGAGGCGAAGTACTCATCGCTTGCGCGATGAGTACTTCAGCAGCCTGTTAGGGGAATCATCAGAGAGCCTCGTGAATCTCGATTGCCAACGCCGGACAGATCCCAGCAGCCAAGCGTGCAGATTTTGTATTGATCGGCCGACGGATCGGCATTCAAAAGAATGACGATTCCGTCATCCTTTTGGTCGAACAGATCCGGCGCATTGACGACGCATTGGCCGGAACCGCAGCATTTTTCGGGATAGATTGTGATTTTCATCGTGATTCGCCGTAGTGGATTTACCAGCTAACGGGCAGTGCCCTAACACCATACATGAGCGAATCGCTCTTGAACGCGAGGCTCTCGATGGGCACGGCCAGCCGAAGATTCGGCAGGCGCTTCAGTAGGGCGGTGAACATGATCTGCATTTCGACTCTGGCGAGAACTTGTCCCATGCACTGATGCGGGCCGTATCCGAATGCGATCTGTGTCCGGGCATCACGGCGGAGGTCAAAGACGTGGGGATCTTTGAACTGCTCCTGGTCGCGATTTGCGGAAATACTAAGCACGACAACGGGATCACCGGCTCGGATCAATTGCCCATTCACGACAACGTCCTCCAGTGCGACACGTCGCGTCCCGGACTGTATGACATCCAGGAAGCGTAGCATCTCCTCCACCGCGTTTGGAACGAGGCTTGGATTCTGGCGAAGCTCTTCCCAGATGTCCGGCCTCTGAAGTAGGAAGAGCACCCCCATCGACGTCGTATTTGCCGTCGTCTCGTGCCCGGCAATCAGCAGAAGCCTTCCAAGCGAGACCACGTCTGTTTCAGTGATATCGCCCTTCCGTACATGATTAACGATAAGGCGACTGAGGATGTCCTCCCCGGGGCTTTCGGATCTCTTCGCCACCAGTTCACGCAGGTATTCGCACAACGCTTGATTCGCGGCGCTAGCCTCTTCCCTCGTCGCGGTGCTCGACGTCATGATCATCGCCTGTTCTTGGAAGAAGTCGTGATCGTCGTATGGAACACCAAGCAACTCTGAGATAGCCAATGCTGGTGTCGCCAATGTAAAGGCGCTAACCAGGTCAGAAGGCTGCGGCCCCATCGCAAAATCTTCCAAGAGCTTGTCCACGATGGCCTGAAGTCGCGGCCGCAGATTCTCGATCTTTCGGATCGTGAATTCGCCGGTCAGCATCCGCCGTTGCTCTGAATGCTTGGGTTCATCCAGGGTAATGAAGGTCCGGTTACTACTCCGAACAACCTTTACTGCGGCGCTGGAAGAGGGAAATCCCGGATGTGAGACGTCGGAGCTAAAGCGAGAGTCCGACAAGACAGCGCGAACATCGTCATAACGCGTGACAAGCCAAGCGATCTTTCCGTCCCAAAGCTTACCTTGTGCCAATTCGCCCTTCTGTTGCATCTGGAAGAACACCGGCGGCGGCGCCAAGGGATCTACGCGCTTAGGGGGGAAATCTGGGATTCCGCCGCTGTCGCCCTCAGCGTGAAAAGGACACGCTGATTTCGGCTCGTTCGCAGCCGCATCAAAAGGACAGCGCCCTTCTACCGCGGAAGATGGGTTGGAGGAAGGGGTGGGAGCAGGCGACTCCGTCATGGAAATATCTCCGAGGGCGATTGGTGGCTAATGTTAGGTAGCCTACCTATGTGGCGCAAAGGGGGTTTACCCTCAACAACAGAATCGAAGGTCGACCCGTAGACATCAGAAGAAAGCGGAGAACCCATATGTGGCGATATGCCCGCCGACGTTGGAGTGCTTGCCCGCCCGCAACACCATCGCCATGGCATTCCAGCGCGCCATGGCGGCCAGTCGGCGCTCGATCGAGGTGTCGCCTGGGTACGGCTGCTCGCCCGATTCGGCAATCGTATTGACGTAGGGCGTCGTGATTGCGCCATGGAAATCCCCGTGTCGGGCCGCGTCCGATTCATGCAGGCGGCCGATCAGGTAGTGGGCGCGTTCGCGGCCTTCCACTTCGGTCACGGCGGCCAGGGCCTCAATCCATTCCTGGGTTTCCTGCGGGTCCACATCCAGCGGCAATACGTGTAGCGGCAACACCGGGGCATTCATCTCTGTCTCCATGGGATTGACGGGGCTTCGGTTCGCATCAGGCCCGGTCGGATAGGCGTGGCCATTGCGCTTCAAATGAATTGCAGTTGCAATCGTCTGGGCATTGTGAGCGCTCTGCGGCATAATTGCAACTGCAACTATTGGAGATACCATGTCGACTGAGAAGCCGGATTTGTGGTTTTCGTTTGTACGGTCGCACCGGGCCTTGATACGTGAGGTGGATCGGCGTCTTGCCGAGGCTGGACTGCCAGTCTACGCGTGGTACGACGTGCTGTGGGGGATTGAAAGCGGGCCGGAGGAAAGCCGCCGGATGCATGAGCTGGCCGATGTGCTTGCCATCGAGCGGTACAACCTGACTCGCCTGATTGACCGGCTGGAGCGTGAAGAACTGGTGACCCGTATCCGGTCAGAGGAAGACGGCCGCGCCGCGTTCGTGTCCGTCACACGGCAAGGTAAGGCCTTGCGCAAGAAGATGTGGGGCATCTACGAGGCGGCGGTCAAAGAACTGTTTCTGGCCGAGTTCCGGCCGGAAGACATCGGGCGATTTTCTCGTGCGCTGGATGCGGCGGCAGCCAAAGCGGGGTGGCCGAAATAGGTTCGAACTCCCTTTTCGTGCGGTGACGCTTCTGGCTCGCGCCGGAGGGGACGAATGTGTCCGCTTTTTGGGACACGTTCGACTTAGTTGGCAACGGCGGTACCCTGACGCCTCAATCAAAGGTCAGTGGCATGACCGGCGCTTACCGACCCACCCTAAGCGGACATCAGGATGGAGCAGAGACTGATATCCATTAGGCGCCCCGCATGACTGAAGAATTCCCTCAGAACGTTGTCTGCAGCGCTTCATTTAATAGCTGGACAACGTATGCTTCGACCGCTTTGTGCCCGGTGAGGGCCTAGCTAGAGCGACGGCTGAGTTCCGTCCGTAGCGACAAAACGTAGTTTGGCTCACCAACTATCGGGGCGGCGCCGTACTTTCGCGAACTACAAGGTCAGGCTCGAACTCGGTCTGATTGCGTTTGGACCCGCCTTCAATCTGATCAACCAGGTTACGAGAAGTAAGTTCGCCAATCAGAACGGGATTCGAGTGTACGGTCGTGAGTGCGGGCGTCATCAGTTCCGCCATCTGCCAGTCGCCGAAGCCTGAAACTGAGATGTCGCTCGGAACCGATAGTCCCAATGTGCGGCACTCCGCGATCGCTGCCACAGCAACGAAGTCATTGATGCATATCAGGGCAGTCGGCTGTTCCTGATGCGGCAGCGAGTCATTACGCTCGAGACAGGTCCGAACCGCTTGCCGGACGGCAGATGCTTCGTACGGTGTCGGGAGAATGCGGTCGTCGGGTATCGAAATGCCGTTCTCACTGAGGACGTCTTGGATGCCCAGAAGTCGTTGAGAGGAGAGAAATTGAGTCTCTAGTGGCCCTGGGAGGACGGCAAACTTTCGATGTCCCTGTTTGACCAAATAGCTCGTCAACCTGCGCATCGCCAAGCGATTGTCATATCCCACCGTGGGATGCATACCCTCACGATCGACGGCCCACATTAGGACATACGGAATGGCATGCTTGTGGATTAGCGAGAAGACGTCAGGGTGATGCTGTGACCCGATAATGGCGATTCCGTCGACTCTGCGCTCCAAAAGCGCGCGCGCGCAGCGTAGTTCTGTCTCACTGTCGTCCCGGTGGCACGTCAATAAAACGGTGTATCCGAGCCGATCGAGCTGCGCCTCTAAGGTATCGACCGCTTTCGCGTAAAGCTCGTTCATCAGTGTCGGCGCAATGATGCCGACCGATCGCGTGCGCCCTTGACGCAGGTCCCGAGCCGAGGAAGACGGGACGTAGTTGAGGCTTGCGATGGCGTTCTGCACGCGCTCCAGCGTGTCAGGTCGCAGCCGATCCGGCGATGTCAGTGCACGGGAGACTGTTGCCGAGGAAACGCCGGCGAGGAGGGCGACTTGCTTGACATTCACCATATCGGATCAGCGGTTATCTTCAGCCTGGGATATCGGCCGACTGCCGTCATTGTAACGACCTTGGTAGTCCACAGGCAGTTTCCGTCGTCGGGGGGTATCCCGACGACGGACCGGCATTCCCGGTGAGGGCTAGTCGAGCCGGACCTTTGCTGAATCAGCCACGCGCTTCCATTTCGTAACTTCGGTGCGCAGAAACGCATCGAATGCTTCCGGGGTGCCGCCTGCGATCTGCGCGCCTTGAGCCATCAGCTTGTCGCGGACCTCCGGATCCTGAAGGGCTTTGTTGAACTGGCTGTTCATCTTAGCAACGATGGCTGGTGAGGTCCCGGTCGGCACCATAAATCCACCCCAAGAAACGGCTTCGTATCCGCTTATCCCGAGCGCTTCATCTACCGTCGGCACATCGGGCAGTGCCGGCAATCGAGTCTTGCTCGTGACCGCAAGAGCCCTGAGTTTTCCACTCTTGACATGTGGCATTCCAGCAAGCGCGGTGGGAAGGGCAACATTGATCTGCTGACCGAGCACGTCTGTGAGCGAAGGCGCGTCTCCCTTATAGGGAACGTGGTTCATCTTGACGCCAGCCATGGTACTAAGGAGTTCCCCGGCCAGATGGCTGCCCGAACCGTTGCCTGCAGATCCAAAGGTAATCTGTCCTGGCTTGGCCTTTGCTAATGAGACCAGTTGGCGCAGGTCCTTCACCGGCGAATTTGCTGCCGTGACGATAATGAGCGGCACCTTTGTCACCAAGACAACTGGCGTAAAGTCTTTCAGCGTGTCATAAGGAAGTCTCCCGTATACGGCCGGGTTGATGGCATTCGGCCCAAGGTTGGCCATCAGCACGGTGTAGCCGTCAGGCTGCGCCTTCGCAACGGCTTCATTAGCGATGATGCCGTTTGCGCCAGGCCGGTTCTCCACAACAACAGACTCTCCCCATGCCTGGCTAAGCTTAGCGCTTAGGAGCCTGGCGGTCACGTCTGAGGCGCCGCCAGGGGGATAGGGAAGAACGACCCGAATCGGCTGGACCGGCCATTCCTTAGCGTGGGCGGCGGCCAGACCGATGGTCAGTGTCACTCCGCAAACGGCTAATGCCCCCGCAATTCGTAGCAATCGATGCATGTCTGTCTCCTTTGAACGTGATCTTTATGGTGATCACTGTGGTCGGGCGGATTACACGTCAGATCGTCCCATCGCGGCGCATTGCCTCAATTTGCTCCACAGACTTCCCGAGCTCATTTTTCAGGATGGTTTCAGTGTGTTCGCCCAGCGCTGGGGGCGCGCGAAGGTAGTCGATACTGCTGCGAGAGAACTTGATAGGGTTCGCAACCTGGGGCGCGCTTGCACCGCTGCTGTGGGGCAAAGAGAAAACCATTTCACGCGCCCGGATATGGGGATCCTCCAGTGCTTCTGGAATGCTCTGGATCGGGCCACAAGGTACGCCGACCGATTCCAGCAGTTTGAGCCACGTGTCTCTCTCTTCTTCTTCAAAGCGAGCCGAGAGCACCTCCACAAGACTTTCACGGTTCTTTAGACGATCCGCATTGCGTCGATAGCGGTCATCATCCGGAAGATTGATTAAACCCAGCGCTTCGCACATGGCTCGGAACTGCCGGTCATTACCGACTGCTACGATCAGAGAGCCATCGCTTGCAGGGAATGACTGATAGGGTGCGAGATTGGGGTGCGCGTTGCCCCAACGACGCGGGTGGCTCCCGCCCACCAAATAGTTCGAGGCCTGGTTTGCCAGCCACGCCACCTGCGTATCCAGCAGGCTCATATCGACGTACTGCCCGCGGCCACTGCCGACTCGCTCAAATAGCGCGCTGACAATTGCAACGCTTGCATACATGCCAGTCATCAAGTCCGATATGGGCACCCCGCATTTTTGCGGGCCGCCACCGGGGACGCCGTCGCGCTCGCCTGTGATGCTCATCAGCCCGCCCATGGCTTGCACCACGAAATCGTATCCAGCCCGCTTGCGGTATGGGCCCGTCTGCCCGAAGCCGGTGATGGAGCAGTAGACGAGCCGAGGATTGATCTCACTCAGGGTCTTGAAGTCCAACCCGTAACGTTGCATATCGCCGAACTTGTAGTTCTCAACGAAGACGTCGCAATCTTTGACTAGCTCGTGCAGCAAATCCTGACCGACCTTGCTGCTGACATCCAGAGTGATCGAACGCTTCCCGCGATTGGCGCAAAGGAAGTACGCCGACTCTTCCGTCGTCGTGCCATCCTCACGAGTAAGGAAAGGCGGGCCCCAAGCTCGCGTGTCATCGCCGGTGCCGGGACGCTCAACCTTCATCACGTCAGCGCCCAGGTCGGACAATAGTTGCGTGCTCCAGGGTCCAGCAAGGATCCGGCTCAAGTCTAGGACCTTGATACCTGCAAGGGGGCCTGCCATATCTCCTACTCCTCTTTTTTGAGTTTCTAACTAATTAGCTCGGGTCGAACAGCACGCCAGGGTTCAAGACCTGGTGCGGATCAAAGGCCTGCTTGGCGGCCTTTAGCGCGGTGCAGAACAGCTCCGGCCGTTCCTTGTCGTACCAAGGGCGATGGTCCCGACCAAGCGCATGGTGGTGGGTCACCGTACCGCCTGCGTCCACCATGGCTTGCTCTCCAATGCGTTTGATCGCTTGGAACTGCTCGGGCAATCGAGCCTTATCGCCATAGGCAAACCACGTGAAATATGGCGCAGGGCCATCAGGGTAGAGGTGGGTAAAGCGGCAAGTCACCGAACCCGGGCGGCCGGTAACTTCGCGAATGGCCCGATGCGTTTCTGCCTTGACGTGCGCGTGAAGAGCGGCGAACTTGTCCCACGTGCACGCGGTTTCCATGGTCTCGCGCATGACGCCGCGAGCAATGGCGTACTCGCGCAGGTATGGGCCGCGCAGGAACTTGTTTCGCCAGCTCGATGTCGCAGCGTCCGCACCACCTTGGTTTCCGCTGACCGGATCATCGTCCCATTCGCCGCCGCACTCCGCGCAAATTTCCAGTGCTCGCTTCAGGCGTGCCTCGACCGGGTGGTCGGCGGACTCGAATCCCAGCACGAGAATGTCATAGCTGCCGTCGCTCGAACCCGTGTACAAGGCTTCTTCGCGTTCCACAAGGCGGGCATTGGCAGGGTTCAGTCCAGATTGAGACAGTACCCGTGTGGCCTCGACAGCGCGCGCATAGTCACGGAAACGTACGGTCACCTGCTTGCGGAAGACCGGCCGGCGGTGAAGCTTGACCCACGCCTCGGTAATGATGCCCAGTGCGCCTTCGGAGCCGAGGAAAAGTCGATCCGGATTGGGTCCCGAACCCGATACCGGGAAACGTCGGGATTCAATGGCACCCTGGGGCGTTACCACTCGCATGCTCTCGACGTGGTCGTCGATCTGAGTGAACGCGGTCGCAAAGTGGCCTGCTGCTCGCGTTGCGATCCAACCCCCCAGTGACGAGAACTCCCACGCTTGCAGGAAGAATCGCATGGTCAGGCCGGTGGGCTTGAGCTGTCGTTCCAGCTCCGGGCCAAGGACGCCCGCTTGAATGCGCGCGGCCTGCGATGTTTGGTCTACCTCCAGCACTTTGTTGAAGTGCTTCATGTCGATGGACACCACGCCACGGTAACGATCGTGCTCGGG
The DNA here is from genome assembly GCF_059419025.1 of Cupriavidus sp. GW821-FHT07C08. NCBI lineage: Bacteria > Pseudomonadati > Pseudomonadota > Betaproteobacteria > Burkholderiales > Burkholderiaceae > Cupriavidus > Cupriavidus sp. GW821-FHT07C08. The sequence continues at coordinate 250,096 of NZ_JBWKQZ010000002.1, read as the reverse complement.
CGGATTCACGCCGGCCACGACGCTGGTGCCGCCGCCGTACGGAACTGCAGCAACGTTCTGGCGCCCGCACCAGTCGAACAGGTCCACGATGTCCTGCTCAGTGCGCGGGTAGGCGATGACGTCCGGCGGGTTGGAAAATTCCCGGCGCATTGCGCGCGCAACATCCATGGTGCCCGCGCCGTAGGTGTGATACAGGCGGTCGTAATGATCGCTTGTGCAGATTTCGCGAAGCGACGCGGGCAGCTGTACGCGAGGTTTGCGCAGCGAAATTTCTTCGGGCGTCGGAAAAGGTGTCGCTTCGAAGTGCTCGACACCCAGCAAGCGTGTCCACGCTGCCTCGAACTCCCGGATTTCGTCCGGCGTGACGGTGTCACCCTCATAGCCCCACCCGTAAAACTTACGACGACGTTCCTGCATTGTTGCCTCCTGTGTGATGTGGTAATCGATTACATACGTTACGGTAACCTGCGTCAGAGACTGTAAATAACCAATGCCAGTACGGTGATGAGGCGAAAACAGCACTGCGTGCAATCGATTACATAAGTTTAGATTGGTGCGGCATAATGTCAAGCAGTTAACGCAGTCGCGGCCATGGGTTGGAGCAGGAGTCGACGAAGAGGTCGGATCGCTAAGAGACCTTCCCGCGGCGAGGTCACTGTGGGTTGGAGAGCGACTTACTTGGTGGTCTTCCCTTGCAGGGCGTCAGGTACGTCCTTGCCTGAGGACCCAGTGAGTCGATCCTGAGCAAGCAATCTGGGGGCGCTTGCTCGTTGCAGCGTTGGCATGGTGCTCGAGCGACAGAGCAGCAAGAAGTGTGGCCGCTCCCTAGGCCTCAAGCGATGACATGCGGCATATCCGCCCTGGGTAGCCCACCAAACGGAGAGAAGATATGGCCCTGCAACACATCCCGCCCATTCAATGTCTTGTCACCTTCGAGACGGTTGCAAGGCTTCGGAGCGCCACACGTGCCGCCGACGAGTTGTGTGTAACAACCAGCGCCGTGAGTCATCGAATCCGCCAGCTTGAATCTCACCTCGGTGTTGAACTCTTCGGGCGGAGTGACTTCACGCTTTCTGCACATGGTGCAGCGTACCTGGCGAATGTCCGAAGCGGCCTCGCTGCGCTACAGCAGATGCCGGTCAAAAATGGAAAAGCCTCTTCCACGCGACTGCGGGTCGCGGTGACCCCAACTTTCTCCAGGCAGTTCCTGATGCCCAAACTGGAACTGTTCCGCAACAAGTATCCGGACATCGACCTTATCTTGCAGGTCTCCATCCCATTCCTGGACGTCACAGCCGAGCCATCCGATTTGGAAATCCGGTACGGCGCGGGCGGATATGCGGACGTCGATCATCGCGTCGTTCTCTCGGAGGAGGTGGCGCCGGCTTGCAGCCCTACCTATCTCAACGAGTTCGGCCCCTTCGAAGGCTTCGAAATGGCGGGTGAAATCGACCAGGCGCGTCTGATACGTAGCCCGCTTGAGCCTTGGACGACATGGTTCTCCGCATGTGGATTGACGAGAACGGAGCCGCATGTGGGCGCTCAATTCAACGATCTAGGGCTTCTCTATGACGCAGCCGCGTGCGGGTTCGGCGTGGCACTAGTGAGGACCCGTATGGCGCAGTCATGGCTAGAGGGGGGGCGACTCATCCGCATATCGGATCGATCCGTGCCTTCACAGATGGCGCACTACTTATGCTGGGAACCTGGGGCCCTGGAGAGATGGGAGTGCGCCGCCTTTATGGAGTGGCTCACCGACTCGCTAAGTTGAGCGGCCCAAACACGGCAATCAAGTTTTCTGCAACTCAACCGCAAATAACTCTCAACCTGCTATATCGCGTGATTGTCTACAGTCAAGTCATGGCGTCTCGTCGACGCCTTTGACAGAAGTGTATTAGAACCTCCCCACACAATGCATCGCATTCATCGCTCAACGTTTGAGCCTCAGCGCCCGGAAGCAACGCTCCGCCTTGGAGCTGCAGCATCCGTCCAGGCTGATTGCGCGGTTCGCCGGCTCGCTACGGTCGCGCCGTCGCTCCGCACTGATTATCCAATAGACCGGCACAGCACGACGCAGCTTCATCGCACCAGGAGGGCAAAGTCATGAATGCGACGCGTGACGGCTGGTTGGCACATCCTACTGACGCTGAGCGGAGGGAAGCCCGGCGTGCGGAAGTGGTTTCCGCGCTAGAAGGCGTGCTGCCTAGGGACCTTATCCTGTCGCAGCGCGAGGACACCCAGCCATTTGAATGCGATGGCCTTACGGCCTATCGGGCGCAGCCGCTCGTCGTGGTGCTTCCCGAAACAGAAGAGCAGGTTGTTGCCATTCTGCGAACGTGCAAGACGCTCGGTGCGCCCGTCGTGGCTCGGGGCGCAGGCACGGGATTGTCAGGCGGTGCGCTCCCACATGAGATGGGCGTGCTCCTTTCGCTCGCTCGTTTTAACCGGATCGTCAGGGTAGATCCTGTGAGTTGTACCGCAGTGGTCCAATGCGGTGTACGCAACGCCGCAATCAGTGAGGCAGCCGCTACGTATGGGCTGTACTACGCCCCCGATCCGTCCAGCCAGATTGCCTGCACGATCGGTGGAAACGTGGCCGAGAATTCCGGAGGCGTCCATTGCCTCAAGTACGGACTCACGTTGCAGAACGTAATGAAAGTACGGGGATACACCATTCAGGGCGAGGCGATAGAGTTTGGATCGGAAGCCCTTGATGTCCCTGGGCTCGATTTGCTCGGCGTCGTTGTAGGCAGTGAAGGGATGCTCGCAGTGACATTGGAAGTCACCGTCAAGTTAATTCCTAAGCCAGAACTTGCGCGATGCATCGTTGCAAGCTTCGACACCGTCGAAGCCGCTGGTGACGCCGTAGCCAACGTCATCGCGGCCGGCATCATCCCAGCCGGCCTGGAACTGATGGACAAGCCGATGACCGCCGCCGTAGAGGACTTCGTGCATGCTGGCTATGACCTGGACGCGGCCGCAATCCTATTGTGCGAGAGTGATGGGACGGCGTTGGAGGTCGAGGACGAGATTGTGAAGATGAATGCCGTCCTCACCGCCAGCGGGGCCACTCGTCTTGAAGCAAGTCAGGACGAGGCGCAGCGTCTTCGTTTCTGGAGCGGGCGAAAGAATGCATTTCCCGCGACGGGGCGCATGAGCCCGGATTACCTGTGCATGGATTCCACGATTCCTCGCAAGAGTCTCGCTGCGATCCTTCGAGCAATCAGCGAGATGGAGGTGCGCTATGGGCTTCGCTGCGTGAACGTGTTCCACGCCGGCGACGGGAATCTACATCCGCTGATCCTTTTCGACGCCAACAATCCCGAAGAACTGCACCAGGCGGAGCAATTCGGCGCAGAGATTCTGGAAACAAGCGTCACGCTTGGCGGGACGGTGACCGGAGAGCACGGTGTGGGCGTGGAGAAGCTGAACTCAATGTGCGTTCAGTTCTCAGGCGCAGAGCGAGAACAAATGTTTGCGCTGAAACGTGCATTCGATCCGCAATCGCTCTTGAATCCTGGGAAGGTAATTCCGACGCTGCATCGATGTGCCGAATATGGTCGCATGACTGTTCGGCGTGGGATGCTGCCGCATCCAGAAATCCCGAGGTTCTAGAATGACGACGATCCCCACGGAAGTGTCTCATCTGATTGAGACAGTCCTGCATGCAAGAAAAACGAAGACCTCTCTCAACATCGTTGGCGGCGGTACGAAATGCTTCTACGGTGAAGAGCCGTCGGGTGAACCGTGTGATGTCCGGCGCCTCAGCGGAATTTGCAGCTATGAACCGTCTGAGCTGGTTGTCACCGCTCGTGCAGGCACACCGCTAGAAGAACTTGAGGCCGTGCTGGCCGAGCACAATCAGTACCTTGCCTTTGAGCCGCCACGCTTTGCTAAAGGAAGTACTGTCGGAGGAGCGGTCGCGGCAGGTCTGAGCGGGCCAGCACGCGTCGGGGTAGGGTCCATTCGGGACTTCGTTCTCGGCGCGACCATGATTAACGGCAAAGGCGAGCTTCTGACATTCGGCGGGCAAGTGATGAAGAACGTTGCCGGTTATGACGTTTCGCGTCTCCTGGCCGGCTCAATGGGAATACTCGGTGTTATCTGTGAGGTCTCGCTGAAGGTTCTGCCCATTCATTCATCGAGGATCACCCTGGTCATCGAACGCGACGAAGCAGGGGCGTTGTCTCTCTTAAACGGGCTGACTCGGCAAGCATTGCCAGTCAATGCGAGTGCCTGGCACGACGGAAAGCTGTTCCTCCGACTGAGTGGTGCAGCCTCTGCTGTCACGGAAGCCAGAAAGCGTTTGGGCGGGACTGAGCTGGAACCAGACGAAGCGTTGTCCTGGTGGGATGCCGTCCGCGACCACCGCCACGACTTCTTTTCACAGAGCGACGCGCCTCTCTGGCGTGTTTCCGTTCCGGCAGTCTCCCAACCCTTCTTGGCCGCGAATCAGCTTATTGAATGGGGTGGTGCATTGAGATGGCTATACACCGACGATCCCATCGAGGACGTTCGGGAAATGGCGTCATCGCTTGGTGGTCACGCCACGCTGTTCAGGGATCCGCATCATAGGAGCGGCGTGTTCACGCCACCGAGCGATGCGCTCTTCGAGATTCATCGCAATCTCAAGCAAGCGTTTGATCCCGATGGCATCTTCAATGTTGGTCGGCTCTACCCCGGCCTGTAAGGGGCTCCATATGCAGACAAAACTAAGTCATGAGTTTGCCAACACTCCAGAAGGGGCGGAGGCCGAAGAGATTCTGCGCAAGTGCGTGCATTGCGGCTTTTGTACGGCAACGTGTCCGACTTACCTGCTTCTGGGCGATGAACGTAACGGACCCCGGGGACGCATCTACTTGATGAAGCAGTTGCTTGAGGGGGAAGAGGTCACAGCAAGCACCCAACAGAATCTAGACCGCTGCTTGACGTGCCGGAACTGTGAAAGCACCTGTCCCAGCGGTGTCGAGTACGGCAAGCTAGTTCACATTGGGCGGAAGCTAGTCGATGAGCGAATTCCTCGTCCGCCAAAAGACCGCGCGGTGCGTTGGCTGCTGCGTGAGGGGCTAACTTCGCCATTGTTCTTGCCGGCCATGAAGATTGGCCGAATGGTTCGGCCGCTACTTCCTTCCAAGCTCGCCAACAAGCTTACGCCGAGCAGACCTGCGGGTCAGCGCCCAACGCGCCGCCACGCCAGGAAAGTGCTCATGCTCGAAGGTTGTGTGCAGCCGGCGATGATGCCGAACATCAATTCTGCGACCGCGCGGGTACTCGATGCAGCCGACTTTCAGGTTGTAAGTGTTCCTCGAGCCGGTTGCTGTGGCGCGATCCGGCTGCACACCGGAGATCACAAGGGCGGCCTCGATGATATGCGCAGAAACATCGACGCCTGGTGGCCGGCGATTTCCAGCGGTGAAGTCGAGGCAATTGTCATGAACGCGTCCGGCTGCGGCGCGACCGTGAAGGACTACGCCGACTTGCTAAAGCATGACGCGGAGTACGCCGAGAAGGCAGCTCGGGTTAGCGAGTTGACCCGCGACCTGAGCGAATTGCTTCCTGAACTTCTGCCAAGACTGCGCGGCAAAGTCAAAGCGTGCGACAAGCCGGCCTTGGCGTTCCATCCGCCGTGCACGCTGCAACACGGCCAGAAGCTGCGGGGAGTGGTGGAGGAGCATCTGGGACAGTTGGGCTTTTCCGTTCATCGTGCCAGCGTGGAGAGTCACCTTTGTTGCGGCTCAGCCGGCACCTACTCCGTTCTGCAGCCCGAAATTTCACTCCAGCTCAGAGACCGCAAGATCGAGCATCTGAGCGAGAAGCAACCTGACTGCATCGTGTCCGCGAACATCGGTTGCATCCAGCATTTGCAAAGTGGAACGCCCACGCCAGTAAAGCACTGGATCGAGGTACTGGATGATGCAATCGAGCCGGCAGTCCAACCAGAGGAACAAGTATTTATCTAGCGGCAGGGCAAGAAACGGCGTCGAAGTCGGCACGGGCTGCGAGAGCGGCCCATGCAGTAGTGTTTCGCCTCCTGCAAGTAACGCGGTCGGCGAAAAGTTAGTCACATCAAGATAAGAGGAGCATTTTGTGGCGATCTATCGAATTGGAGAGAAAGAACCGACAATTCATCCGAGCTCGTATGTATCCGAGCATGCGGTAATCATCGGCGACGTGGAAATCGCCGAAGACGTGTCCATCTGGCCCGGCGCTGTGATCCGCGGCGACAATGAAAAGATCACGATTAGGCGAGGCGTGAACGTCCAGGAGGGGGCTGTGTTGCACACCGATCCTGGCTTTCCCGTCGAGGTAGGCGAGATGGTCTCCATTGGACACCAGGCGATGCTTCACGGTTGCAAGGTCGGAGCACGTAGTCTGGTCGGCATTCAGGCTGTGATCCTGAATGGATCCGAACTCGGACAACAATGCCTCGTGGGGGCCGGATCCTTGATCGGCGAGCGCAAGAACTTCCCGGCAGGAAGCTTGGTCATGGGCACACCTGCAAAGCAGGTACGTGAACTAACGGAGGAAGTCAAAGCTGCGATCGAGAAGAACGCTGACGACTACATTAACAAGGCGAAGACGTACAAGAAGGACCTGGTCAAGCTGAGTTAGCAAGCTCCGCGCGTCGGCGGATCAAGCGTCGACGCCTTGAGACGAGAGCGCCAGCCAGCGCCTCGTCTCGTCATCCCTCTCCATCAAGATTGGTGCTCCGGCCATCGCGAACGAACGCGACAAGGCCCGGCCTTGAGTTGCTACCCGGCCACAGGCACAGAACCCCTTCACGCGCCGCCGCTGTCTGCGTGGTCGCTACCCTCACCAGTCGGACCATATCGACTCGGTGCCTCCAGGTACTTCGCGCGATCATTCTTCACTGAATCGTTATATCATCTGCTCAGTGATTGCCCCCTTTTTGTAGACATGACAGAACCTACGGTTGAAATGCTTGCGGACGAACTTAGACCCCGCTTGATGCGGATCGTTGTAGCGCTGCGGCGGGAAATGAGAGCGGCGCACGTGCCCCCCGCGCAGAGCGCTGTTCTTAGTGCATTGCTCGTAAGAGGGCCGATGCGAGTTAGCGATCTGGCCAGGAATGAAGGCGTCAGATTGCCTACGATGACGCAGATTGTCGGGCGGATGGTCGACGCCGAGTTAATCGCGCGCTCCGCACCCGTCGGCTCGTACAACAACATGATTCAGATTACTGATGAAGGCCGGGCTGTGGCCGGCAAATTGGCCGCACAGCGGACGGCGGCACTGGGCAAGCGCATGGAGGGATTGACGCCCGAGGAGTTGCAGACGGTGATCGCGATGTTCCCCATCATCGATAAGATGTTCAAAAGAGAACCGTGGCTGGACCACGAGTAATACCAACGAAATCTTCCTGGAAGACGACACGATTCGAGAAGGCTTATCGCTAGCCGGCCGCGCTTGCGCTGCAACTGCGGAGCCATGCAGGGAGTTGTCAGAGTCGCCGAGAGCAACCGCATCGCCCAATATGGGCCGCACTGCCGCGACCTATACGCTAATAAAAAAGGCGCCTAACACTCACTTAGGCGCCAAAACCTGACTGGGAACGTAGCTTCGGGGGAAAGGGCGACGTATCGCCCTTTGCGGCCCCCGATCTACACTTGAGTTACAAATTTCGTGACGAGATAGCCGTCGAACGTCTCGGTCCCACCCTCACTCCCGATACCGCTATCTTTAATGCCTCCAAACGGTGTTTCGGCGAGAGCGCTTCCAAAGTGGTTGATGTTGACCATGCCGGCCTCAAGGCGGGTAGAGACAGCATGCGCTGTCTTCGCTGACTCGGTAAACACGTAAGACGACAGGCCGTAAGTCAGTTTGTTCGCCCGTGCCAGCACCTCATCCAGATCGTCGAATGCTACAACCGGGGCGACAGGGCCGAATGGCTCGCAAGTCATGAGCATGGAGTCGTCTGAAATGTCTATAACGACGCTGGGCGCGAAGAAATGTCCTGTGTCGCTGCACCTGGTCCCTCCCACGACAACCTTTCCGCCGCGCGCTTTGGAGTCGGCAATCAACCCTTCCATTGCAGCAACACGGCGTTGGTTTGCGAGCGGTCCCATCTGTGTCGAGCTGTCTATACCGTTGCCGACCCGCACTGCGCCAATGACGTCCGTAAAACGCCTGAGGAACCTATCGTAAGCCCCGCGCTGGACGAAGAAGCGGGAGGGCGAGACGCATACCTGACCAGCGTTTCGCAGCTTGTAGTTTGCAAGCATCTCGGCGGCGGTATCGACATCCGCATCGTCGAAGACGATTGCAGGGGAGTGACCACCAAGCTCCATAGTGATTCGCTTCATATGGAATCCTGCGAGAGCTGCTAGTTGTTTGCCAACAGCAGTGGACCCCGTAAAGGAGATCTTCTGGACCAGCGGAGATGCAATGAGGTGTGCTGACACCTCCGCCGGGACGCCAAATACAATGTTTAAGCAACCAGGAGGAAGGCCCGCATCATGGAACAGTTGAGCGATCGCCAGCACGGCACTCGGCGTCTCTTCTGGTCCCTTCAGAATGATCGTACAGCCTGCGCCAAGCGCGGCAGAGATTTTCCGGATCGCCTGATTGAAGGGAAAATTCCAAGGGGTGAAGGCTGCGCAGACTCCGACCGGCTGACGTAGCACGAGCTGGCGGACGTTAGGGTTGCGGCTGGGGATCACGCGGCCGTAGATCCGCCGAGCCTCTTCTGCATGCCAGTCCGCATGCTCTGCACAAACCGTTACTTCGCCCACGGCTTCGTGCAGAGGCTTCCCCTGGTCAATGGTCATGTTGCGGCCGATTTCCGGCGCCCTTTGACGGGCGAGCTCCGCAACTTTACGCAAGATTGCACTGCGTTCCAAAGGCGATGAGTCGCGCCACGTCAGGAAAGCTCGATGAGCCGCCTCGACGGCGGTGTCGAGGTCCTCGCGGGTGGCGAGCGGCAGTCGCCCAACGACCTCCTCCGTCGCAGGGTTGACTACGTCCTGGTGTCGCCGGCCTTCAATGCCGAGAAATTCGCCATTGATGTAAAGGGATAATTCTGGATACACAGCGTGTACTCCAATGACTAAGAGGTTAGCTACGAAATTCTGTGCTTGTGACGGAGGTCGATCTATTCGAGCTTAAAATCACCGACCTTAATTACTGCATCAATGCTCTTCTTGCGCTGCTTAAGGTAGCCCTCGAAATCCTCCGGGGACTGCGTAATGACTTCCATTCCAGTGCCTTGCATCCGCGTGCGAAGCTCGCCGTTCTTCAAAATCGTAGCGACATCGCTCTGCATTTTTTTGATTGCGTTCTGGGGCATCTTGGCAGGCGCATACAGGGCGATGGTTCCCGTAAGCTGGACGTCAATCCCCGCTTCCTTGAATGTAGGGACGTTTGGCAGCATAGGCGAGCGTTCTGGCGTCGACACGGCAAAGGCCTTCACTTTTCCAGCCTTAACGAGTTGCGCGATCGGTGCCATATCGATCATGAGCATATCGATCTCGCCTGAAACGATAGCGGGGACACTTTGCCCAGCACTCTTGTAGCCGACTGGGGTCATCTTTACCCCGGTCTTTTGCGCGAACTCCTCCATACCGACACGCATGCCCAAGTTGGCCCATCCGTACGTGAACTTCCCGTTGGCCGCACGAGCTGCCTTAATGAGGTCAGCGAGGTTGTTGTATGGCGCGGAAGCCGGGGTCACCACAACGAGTGGGGTTGCGGCTAGCCCGCTCACAAGGGTGAGTTCCTTGGTGGGATCGACAGCAACAGTGGGGCGCAAGTTTGCGTCGATGATCAACGTGGACGGGGGCATGACCAGAAGGATCGAACCGTCCGGTTCAGCTCGCGCGACAGCCTTGCTGGCGATCGCCCCGTTTGCGCCTGGCCGATTTTCGACGATTACGGGCCGATTCCAGATTTTTGCCAGCTCTTCGCCAACTGCGCGTGCAACTACGTCGGTGCCACCGCCCGGTCCGTAGCCAACAAAGAGCCGGACCGGCAACGGGCCAGATTGCTGGGCGTACAGGATGGAGGGCAGGGCCAGGGAGCAGAGTAGGACTGCTCTGCGGATAGCCGAAGCGGGTTTTGTCATGTTGTCTCCTCTTTTATTATGAAATACAGCCTTAACCTGCTACCGCAGCTGGAGCGTGGCTCTTCGTCCACTCCTCCTTCAACGGCTTGATGTGCTCACGCGCTTTTCTACTGGCGTTCCAACTAAGAACGCCCATCAAAACGTCTCCCTGGTAGTAGCGAAAGATGCAGGAGTCGTCTTTCAGTTGATCCCCTTCGACAACTTCAACGGTGTATTGAGGGCCGATGCGTCCGTAGCTGTGGATTTGGACCTGGTACTGATCCGACCAGAAGAACGGCAGCGGAGCGTATTCAACGCGAGAGCCGAGCATGTTCTTTGCCGCGGCCATCGCCTGTTCGCTTGCATTCGTCCGGTGTTCAATACGCATGTGCTCGCCGTAGCCTTTGTGAAACCACTCTGCAGCATCGCCGGCGGCATATACGTTCGGGGCTGCTTCACAGTATTCATTGCAGACTACGCCGCTGCGGATGTTTAATCCGCTGCACCACTGCACGCTGGGAACTGCGCCGATAGCCACAACAATTACGTCGCAAGCAATCACAACCCCAGTGTCCAAGCGGACTTCGGTAATGGTGCGGTCACGCCATTTCACCTCCCTGAGTTCGCAGTCGTTGTGGAAAACCACGCCGTTGGCTTCATGGAGTTTTTCGATCCGCTTCCCAACGATATCCCCGACTCGCGCCCCGAGAGGAACTTTCGACTTGTCGATGACGGTCACCTCACAGCCGCTGGTCTTTGCAATCGCCGCTAACTCTGTGCCGATGAAGCCCGCGCCGACTACTAGTACCCGCTTTCCGGCAGTCAGATGTTCCCGAATCGCCAGCGCGTCGTTTAAGTTGCGCAGGCTGTAGCAGTTCGCCGCCTGGCTGAGGTTGGGAATCACTCGAGCGTCCGCGCCCGTGGCGATCAGCAAGCGATCATATTGAAGTGTGGAGCCGTTGCTGAGTTGCAGTGAACTGGCGTCCGTATCGAGGCCGGTGGCCGATGTCCCGTCCAGGTAGTGCAGGTTCAGCGCCTTCATGCCGTCTTCGGACACAAGGTTGAGCGCCTCTACCGGACATTCTCCTGCCATCAGCCGCTTTGAAAGAGGAGGGCGGTCATAGGGCATGCCGCCTTCCTTTCCAATCAGCGTGAGCCGCCCTCCCCAGCCCTGTGCGCGCAGCGCTCGTGCTGCCGTGATGCCGGCGGCCGAGGCGCCGGCAACGACGATGTGCTCGGGGGAGTTCATCACTGATCCTCGTGAATCTCGATGGCGAGCGCTGGGCAGATGCCAGCCGCCAGGCGTGCTGATTCGAATTGGTCAGCCGACGGCTCTGCGTTCAAGAGAATGACGATGCCATTGTCCTTTTGGTCGAACAGATCCGGCGCGTTGACGACACATTGACCAGAACCGCAGCACTTTTCGGGGTAGATTGTGATTTTCATGATGCTTCTCATTTAAGTCGGGATTACCAGCGAACAGGGAGTTCCTTGACGCCATACATGAGTGAATCGCCCTTGAACTCAAGGCTTTCCACGGGAACAGCAAGCTCGAGGTTCGGAAACCGCTCCAGCAAGGCGGTGAACATGATCTGCATTTCGAGCCGTGCGAGGGGTTGACCGATGCACTGATGCGGGCCGTATCCGAACGAGACCTGCGTCCTTGAATCTCGGCGAAGGTCGAACACATTCGGATCTTCAAATTTCGAGCTGTCGCGATTGGCCGAGACACTCAGCACTACAACGGGGTCGCCCGCCTGGATCATTTGTCCGTTCACGACAATGTCCTCGGTCGCGACACGACGCTTTCCTGAATGTGTGACATCCAGATAGCGCAGAATTTCTTCCACCGCATTTGGAACGAGGCTTGTGTCTTGTCGAAGCTCATTCCAGATATCCGGTCGTTGCAGGAGGAAAAGCACTCCCATTGCGGTCGTATTCGCCGTGGTCTCGTGGCCGGCAATCAGCAAGAGCCTTGCAAGGGAAACAACGTCCGTTTCGGTGATATCGCCCTTTCGTACGTGATTGACGATGAGGCGGCTGAGGATATCTTCCCCGGGGTTCTCCGATCTCTTCGCCACCAGGCCCTTCAGGTACACCTCGCACAACTCATGATTTGCGGCGATGGCCTCCTCAAGCGTCGCACTACTCGACGTCAGGACCATCGCCAGTTCCTGAAAGAAGTCATGGTCTTCGTACGGAACGCCAAGCAACTCTGAGATCGCCAATGCCGGCGTAGCCAACGTAAAGGCGCTAACCAGGTCGGAGGGTTGAGGCTTTGTTGCGAAGTCGTCCAGCAGCTTGTCTACGATCGCCTGAATCCGCGGGCGAAGGGCCTCGATTTTGCGGATCGAGAATTCACCTGTCAGCATGCGCCGATGCTCTGCATGCTTGGGTGCATCCATGGTGATGAAGGTCCGGTTACTACCCCGGGCAACTTTCATTGCAGCACTGACAGTGGGATAGCCGGGATTCGTAATGTCAGAACTAAAGCGAGGGTCAGACAGGACCGAGCGGACGTCGTCATAGCGCGTAATCAGCCAGGCGATCTTTCCGTCCCAGAGCCTAGCTTGCCCCAAGCCGCTTCCTTGCTGCATCTGGAAGTACACCGGCGGCGGCGACAAAGGATCGACCCGTTCGGGCGGAAAGTCGGGGATGCCGCTGTCCCCGCCAGCGTGCATCGGACACGTGGACTGCGCAGGTGAGGCCGCGTGAAACGGGCAGCCAGTCGACTGCGTGGGGGTTTGGGGGGCGGTCATGAATATGTCTCCGATGGGAAATTGTGAGTACATATTAGGTAGCCTACCTACTATGTGCAAAAGGGGTTTACCCTAATCGGTGCAGAGGATTGACCTCGCGTCACAAATCTCGAGCGGGACCAGGGGTGGGAGAGGAGGGCGTGGCTAGACTGGGGGAGCCCAGTTGGCCTGAAGGCGGGCGACCGCCGATTTCAGTGGTCAAGATATGCCGCCGGTGACCCACTGGGTATGCGCGAGGACTGTTTGCCTTCTGGTTGTTATAGCTCGTCCCAGGGTAGATATGCGGTCCGGCCGGGCTGGCTGACGACAGAGGTCGGTACCGAGTGAGGCGCGGCCGGAGGCCCGCTTGGGACCTGCTGGAGGCCACCTTTGACGCCGGGACCTTCCGTGAGGTCGGGATCGCAGGGCTTCGGTTCTTACCTATGCATAGGCGTGAAAAAACACCCGCATGGACGTGGGGTTAGAAGTGTGCGATCGCCACCACTCGCTGACCAAGGGGGCAGCCTCACGACGCGTTGTTAAAGAGGCGCGGGGGGACAGTGAAGCCGGTGCAAGAAGGCAAGCGAGAAAGCCGAAGCGACCTCGCTTTGGCAGCCTACAAATCAAATAAATAGGCTCCAGCTCTCCCCTAACTCGGCACTGAGGTACTCGAACATCGACATGAATCGAAAGCGCTCCCATTGATTGAACGCCTCGCGTACCGCTGCCATCAGTGACATAGCTACCTCCGGGGTGATCGACTTTAGTTAGGGGGGCCACCGCAAGAAAAAAGCAGGTCTTTCAACACTCGTTCGCATCGGCGCATAGCCCATTCCACGATGCAATCGATTACATGGAGCATAGGTCGCCACGATGGTCTGTCAAGATAAAGTGTAAAAGTGCCATTTGCGGCTCAAAATCAGCCACCTGACTTCGTTGATGGGAGGGTAAACGCCTATTTGATTGTAATAGGTAGGCTACCTAATATTTACGACAAATAAGAGTAAGCGCGCTTCGGTTTTTCAAACATTGCTTATAGAAGTGGAGACAAAATCAATGCAACATCATCCCCGAAGAGGTTCGACCCCCACCCCCCAGCGGGTCCGGGATGTTCTCAAGCCGATCTCCGGTGCCGCCGTGGGAAACATGCTGGAGTGGTTTGACTACTCGTTGTATGGCTATCTATCCGCCACCCTGGCGAAGGTGTTCTTCCCAAGCAGCGACCCGATCGTTAGCCTGATAGCGGCTTTCGCGGCATTCTCCGTCGCATTCGTTACCCGACCACTCGGCGCTCTGTTTTTTGGATCGCTGGGAGACCGGCTTGGACGGCGCGATACGCTCGCGATTGTCGTTGGTTTGATCAGCGTTTCGACGGTGTTGGTCGGTGTCCTACCGGGATACGAGGCGATTGGCATCGCCGCTCCTTTGCTGCTGGTAGCCCTACGCATGATTCAGGGATTTTCCGCGGGAGGCGAAGCAGGTGGAGCACTCGCATTCCTTGCCGAGTACGCCCCGACACGCCGGCGTGGCGTTGTGATCGGGTTCTTTGGTATGTCGGCTGGAATTGGTGCGTTGAGCGGATCCGGTCTTGTTCTGGCGATCACCAGCATTTTTGGTCAGACGGCAGTTGAGGCATGGGCCTGGCGATTGCCCTTCCTGATCGCTGGCCCGATTGGGTTGGGTGCGTTCTGGCTGCGGCTGCGCATCGAGGAAACACCGGCATTCCGGTTGCACTTGGAACGCGAGGGCGCGGCACAAGCACCATTGCGGGAGGCCCTTCGTGACGACTGGCGAAGCATTGTCAAATGTCTTGGCGTAGCGATCTCACACGGCATCCCTTACTACTTGATCCTGGCGTATCTCCCGTCATATCTCGTGTCAACTGGTCGGTTGAGTAGCGGGCAAGCTCTAGCGGCGTCCGGCCTGGCCTTTCTGGGTTCAGTGATTGTGATCCCATTCGCTGCAGCGCTATCCGACCGCGTGGGTCGACGACCCGTCGCCTTTACGGCGGCATTGGCATACCTCGTCGTTGCGCTTCCTTTGTTCCGGATCGTCGTGGGCTCGACACCAGAGGTGGTAATTGCCACGATGGCTAGCGTCGGTGTACTGATAGGGATGTATGGCAGCGCGCCGTTCTGCATGATGACGGAGCTGTTTCCGACACGCACACGCTACAGCGCCATGTCGATAGGCTACAACATGGCCATGGTGCTATTTGGCGGCACCGCTCCTTTAATCAGCGCTTCTCTGACGAAGCTGACCGGAAACCCTTCATCACCCGCCTATTTCATGATGGGAGGCGCGGTGTTGTCTATTTTTGCCATCTTGGCGTCTCCTGAAACGTCACGAGTACCGATTGACGAGCTCGGACAGTCGGACGAGCACATTCGCCGCGTGCGCATGGCGCTCAAGGCATCGGCTCGCGTTGAGTGATCTCCTGATTATGAAAACCGCTACATACGACTACATTGTTATCGGCGCCGGCTCGGCAGGGTGTGTTCTCGCTTCTCGGCTGAGTGAAGATCCCAGCGTCAAGGTACTGCTGATAGAGGCGGGCGCTCCCGCGTCATCCATCTTTGTTCAGATGCCGGCAGGGATCCGGGTTCTCTATAAGAGTCAAAAATTCAACTGGCGCTATTGGACGGAGCCCCAGACACAGCTGGACAATCGGAATATTTATATACCCCGGGGCAAGGTGGTGGGCGGTTCATCCTCGATCAATTCCATGATTGCTATCCGGGGGAACCGATCCGATTACGACAACTGGGCATCTCAGGGCCTGTCGGGCTGGGACTATGAATCCCTTCGTCCTTATTTTCGAAAGATTGAGGATGCATCACTGGTAACGAAGGCGAGGAATGACGATCGCGGGTACGCGGGTCCGATTCGCCTGTCATACGGCACGCAGCAAAACGCCATATCGACTTCGTTCATAGAGAGCGCAGTATCTGCCGGTATGCCCGAGAACAACGGATTCAATGGCGCGTCGCAGGTAGGCGCAGGATTCTACGAGCTTACGATTGCCGAGGGAAAGCGATCCGGCGCTTATCGTTACCTGGATCGAGCAGGTAACCGATCCAATCTGACATTAATGGCGAACTGTAAAGTCCGCAGGATTCTCCTTGCTGGAAAGCGAGCGCAAGGCGTAGTGATTGAGGATGGATGGGAGGAGGTGGAGCTTCGCGCGGACCGGGAAGTGATTCTGACAGCAGGAGCCATTGCCTCACCGCAACTCCTGATGCTGTCGGGGATCGGACCGGCCAAACATCTGCAGTCGATTGGTATCGCTCCCGTGGTCGATCTGCAAGGCGTCGGTGAGAACCTTCAGGACCATCTTGATTGCGCGATTCGCTTAGAAGCGTCGCAGCCCAATACGCTTACGCCCTATATCGGCCTGGTAAGAGGCGGAATGGCAGGAGCTCGCTATCTTCTTTCAGGAGGCGGGCCGGCTTCCTCTCAAGGCGTTGAGGCAGGAGCATTCTACAGCTCCGGCGGAAATCCGGATCTGCCTGAGTGGCAGGCCCATCTGATCATTGCGATGCGTAATCCACCGCCGAACGAAAAAGTTCCCCACGGATTTGCAGTCCGCGTATGCCAGCTGCGTCCAAAAAGTAGAGGCGTGCTGCGACTGCGTTCCTCAGATCCGTCCGCTTCTCCCCGAATCGACCCTCGCTTCCTCTCAGACGAGTCTGACCTGGAGAGTTTGGTGCGCGGCGTGGAACGCACGTGCGAGATTGTCGACCAGCCGGCGCTCCGGAAGTACATCAAACGAAGGCTCGACATCGATGCTTTCTCCACCGGTGCAGCCCGTAAGGCATGGATACGCTCGCATGCGGAAACCATCTATCACCCGGTTGGCACGTGTCGCATGGGAGTCGACGACAACGCTGTTGTTGATGAGGAGTTGAAAGTTCGCGGGGTTGAGAATTTGAGAGTAATTGATGGATCTGTGATGCCCACGATCATCAGTGGGAACACGAACCTTCCCATTATGGCCATGGCAGAGAAGGCCGCAGACTTGATACGAAATTCACGCACATCCGCTCGTTGAAGTTTTCGGAGAACTCTGTTCACTGGCGATTGGAGCTTGCTCCGTCGCCTTCTTCCCGGTTGTCCCCTTACACGGGGACGAAAGGTTGCAGCATAGATTTCCCAGCATCGAACGGGAACGTCTACGGGCTTGCGTCGTTTGATGGAAGCGTTGGGCCACACCCTTTCTCTCAAGCGCCGAAACCGCCGGAATGCCAAAGCGCGGGTTCCAGCAAAGAGGACCACGTGAACAAGGGACTCGCCAGTCAACACATACCCATCACGGGCGCGTCACAGGGCATCGGCCGCTGGACATTCCCTGTACTTCAATAACCTTAAGGAGATAAGAATGGTCAAGTTCACCTATTTGGTACTCACGAACGCGGTTCCGGGGCGTGAAGAAGAGTTCAATCGCTGGTATACCGAGCAGCACCTTCCAGACGTGTTGCGTGTACCGGGCGTGGTGAGTGCACAGCGCTTCAGTCGCACGGAGCAGCAGCGAAAAGCGGGGCCTCATCCGTGGCAGTACCTGGCACTCTATAACTGCGAAGCCGCTGACCCGCAGGTCGTCACAGATGGGATCCAGGCTCGCGTCAACACAGCGGAGATGCAAATGAGTGACACGGTAGGCGATGTCAAATATGGTTGCTATTTCGAGCCAATCACCGAGGTGATTCGCAGTAAGTAGACGGCATGGAAGTACCTGCTTTCCCGTCGTCTCAAAGATGAGTCGGGTAGAAGCTCAACAGCTTCTCCGCCACGTGAGGCGACGGGCCAGGGCGGGTCGCTTACTCCGCCGTAGCGGCGATGGAAGGCCATGCAACCCGGTGCGAGAGCTTGGGACTTGGGCCCAGGAGGCCAGCCTAAAACCTTCAGCGCTGCAATCACATGGGCGACTGCGTTGTTGCCCGTAGCGGATCACGCATCCATTTCGCGGCGCCAGGCTTGCGGGCTCTGCGATGTCCATCTCCGGAATGCGCGAGTAAATGCACTGTGCTCCGAGTACCCAAGTATCCAGGCCACCTCAGCGAGCGAAAGCCGTGGATCTTTTAGGTAATTCTCTGCAATCCGGCGTCTCGTGTCGTCACGTAGCTCGCGAAATTTCAGACCCAGTTTGTCGAGTCGCCGCTGCAACGTGCGGGGGGTCATGTGCATGGAGGAAGCCACTGTTTCAAGGCTCACTTCGCCTTGACGCGCGAGCCCGGCTACCGCTTGCCTGATGGCATGTTCCATGTCATCCATCTTCGGCATGGCACCCAACACAGCCTGTACCTGAAGCTCCATGATTCGCAGTAGCGCTTCATCAGGTTGACGCAGAGGCGCCTGCAAAAGGTCGGCGGGGAAGCGCAGACTCGTCTCCGGTTGGTCGAACTTCACCGGGCAGCCGAAGTATGCAAGATAAGGGGTGGTGTCTTGAGGTGTTGCGTTAACAAAGCACACCTCCTCCAGCCTCACATCACCATCTGTCATGGCTCGCGTGAAACGGGTCATCGCAGCCAAGGCCGTTTCGTCAACGAGCGGCCCCGTTGGTTCCGTCGAACGGGGCCACGTCATCACGACGGACTTACCTTCGGTTCTTAGCTCCGCCGGCGTTACGTTTGCAACCACACGGTCGTACTGTTGCCAGCGTTGCAAGACAGCCCCGACGTCAGGGCAAGCCCCAAGTGCGTATCCAAGCACGCCGAGATGCGCAGGCGCAATGCGCTGGCCAACGTGCAATCCGAGGAGCGGATCATTGCAAACCTCGGCGGCACGCTCAAGCAAACGCCGCCAGTGATCGAGCGCGTAGAGTCGCACTTCCTGGCAATTAGGGCTGGATTCCCCCAGCACATGCACGGCATCCAGCCCTTGGTCCTGCAAGTAGTCGAAAAGCAGGTTCACGTAGGTGCTGGCGTAGTAAGCGGTGGGCGCGGACATGGGATGACAATGAACAATGTCGCGAAGTGTCAAGAAAGTGTCGAGGACTGTCAATGCGGAGGGTCACCAGTTTGATCAAACTGTCGGCAAGCCAAGCGAACAGGAGTCTAAATTGCCGTCCGATATGATGAACTGGCTGCATTCCATATTTGGGAAGTCCGTGGATTGGAAGCAGGCGTTCATGCTCAGCATGGTTCCTCTCTTCATCATTGCATTCAGTCTCGAGACCCTGATCAATCGAAGGCGTAGAGCCGAATCGACACTGAACTGGAAGGAGGTGTGGGCGAACATCGCATTGGGCACCACTTACCAGATCATGGAGCCCCTGGGAGTGGCTCTTGTGACAGGATCCATCTATGCGTGGGTATATTCAAAACGTTTGTTTGATATCCCGGTGGACGGTTGGACCATTCTCCCAATCATTCTGTCGGTCGAGTTCTGCTACTACTGGTTTCATCGCGCCAGCCATCGAATCCGCTGGTTTTGGGCGGCGCACGTCGTTCATCATACCGGCGAGAGCATGAACTTCACTACGGCGGCACGACAATCGATGCTCAATGTGGTCGCTGGGAGTTTCATCTTTTTCCTTCCTCCCGTGCTCCTCGGTGTGCCGCCGGCCGCAGTCGCACTCATCCTGGCCGTGAATCTGTCCTATCAGTATTTCATTCATACCGAACTGATCCGCCGCCTTCCTGGCTGGATTGAGTACATCTTCAATACACCGTCCCATCACCGTGCCCATCATGGCCGAAACGACCAATATATCGACAAGAACTACGGTGGCATGTTGATCATTTTCGATCGCATGTTTGGCACTTTCGAAGAAGAACGGGAGACGGTGCAATACGGCATCACCCAACAGATTAAGTCCTACAATATCCTGGTGCTGAATCTCCACGAGTTTGTCGACATGTGGCGTGACGTGATGTCACCGGGGCCCGTGTGGCAGCGACTGCAACACCTGTGGCGGCCGCCGGAATGGGTGCGCCGTGGTCATGAACCCATCCACACATGGACGGTGGACAGGAACGAGCCGACCGGCAGTGAGTCGACACCCACTCCGTCAACATCCGCTACCTGAGAGCCAACTCATGCATCGCCTCTCTCAAATATACCTGGCCGTTTCGGCACTGGCTTTCCTGCTAATTGGCTTGCATACGTTTCACGACCCCGTTACGGCAATGGCGGGCCTCGATATGCAACCCCATTCGGTGAATGCCTTCAATGAGATCCGTGCCAACTACGGTGGCATGCATCTCGGTATCAGTCTGTTGCTGGCCCTGGGTCTACTCTCGAAGGCGTGGCGAAAGCCCGCGATGTGGATCAACGTCGTGTTCACCAGCGGCCTGGTGCTCGGGCGGCTGGTCAGCATTTCCGCTGACGGTTGGCCAAATGATCTCGTTCGAATGTTGCTTGGAATCGAAGCAGCAGCGGCATTGACCGGCCTAGCGCTGTTGTGCTTCCTCAACAAACATGATGCGCGCTCTTCCATGAGATGAGCGCTCACTTTGAGCGCCCGCGACGCGTGGACATGAGGTCATCGTTCACCCAGTCCTATCAAGTTAAACTCGCACCGATCAACCTCCACCTGTCCTGATACCGGTCTTGCGGACAACGCGCGAGATATCCGCATTGACGGGCTTCACCGCTTTCTAAGCATCCTTTCATCGCGACGGGTCCGACGCAGCGAAGAGAACGCTAGCTCTCCCGAGAGCAGTCAAGGTGTTGGGGCCTGGCCCCAGTAGAGACTACGGAGGTCGCGTCCAGGACCGTAGTGTTCGGTCTCTTCTGGAGTCTTTCGATGCCGTGTCTGCACAGCGCTTTTTTGACGGCTGCCCGGCGGTCCTTACACGCGTGGGCTGGTCGAGGCAAATCGAGACGAATCGCAATGACAAGCGGGCGCCGGCATCCGGGCGCTGGAGTACCTGCTGTAAAAGCGACTCTATGACCCCAGTCCTATTGGGTCAGATCCGCACTTGTCGCGTGATTGAGCAGACGCGCTCAGCGTGCGGGACGCCAGTTGTGGGGAAGCAGCTCGTCGATGCGGCTGTTCAGATGGGTGGGCAGGCGGGTCAGCACATCGGTGATGTAGGCCCATGGATCGTGCCCTTGCAGCCTGGCTGATTGCACCAGGCTCATCACGACCGCGGCGCGCTGACCGGCCAGTTCGCTGCCAGCGAACAACCACGAGCGCCTTCCTAGGGCCCAGGGGCGGATCAGATTTTCTAGGCTGTTGTTGTCCACACTGACCTCTCCATCGAGGAGGTGGTGCGTCAGCGTCGGCCAGTTCTTGAGGCTGTAGTCGAGCGCCTTGGCTGTGATGCTGCCCTCAGGCACACGTGACCGCTCCAGTTGCAGCCAGGCATGCAGTTGCTCCCACAGCGGCTTGGCGTCGCTGTGCCTCCTGGCCTGACGTTGCTCGCTGCTCAGCGTGGCGAGCTCGCGCTCAAGACGGTAGATCTGCGCGATGCGACGCAGCGCCTCTGGGGCGACCGTGCTGTTGCCCTGGTTCCGCAGCAGTTCGTCGTACCGACGTCGGGCATGAGCAAGACATCCCGCCGCTACGCGACCGGGGCTGGCTTGCAACACGCTGTCATAGGCAGCGTATTCGTCGCGCACCAAGGTACCTTGCCAACATCGCTCGTTGCGGTCTTCGCTAGCACCTCCCAGGAAGGCAATCGGGTACTGCGCGCCTCGGCCAATACAGAAGTCGTAGATCACGCCAGGCAGTGGATCGAAGGCGCCGCGCGAGTAGGCCCAGACGTACGCTCGCTTGGTCTTGCCGGCTCCCGGGTCGAGCAATGCCACCGGCGTCTCGTCGGCGTGCAGCCCCCTTGCTGCAAGTACGAAGCGCTTGTGCGCTTCATAGAGCGGTTCAAGCGCCGCACCAGCACGCCCGGACCAGGCAGCCAGTGTTGAGCGCGGCGTGTGTACGCCCGAACGGGCGTTGATCGTCTCCTGCCGGTAGTAAGGCCGATGGTCGACGAAGCGGCTGATCAGCGTGTGCGCCACCAGCCCGGCTGCAGGCAGCCCACCGTCGATGATCTGGGGTTCGACGGGTTCCTGCACCAGGCGTTGGCAGCAGCGGCAGGCCCACTTGCCATAGATGTGGCGGTGCACGAAGAACTCCGCCGGCACGATATCCAGCTTCTCGCTGACGTCCTCACCCACGCGTACCATGGTCCGTCCACAGCCCGGTGTTGGGCAGTGAGTATCCTCGGGTTCGTGGTGATGCTCGACTCGGCGCAGGTGGGCCGGCAGTGGCTGGCGACGGGGCTTGCGCGTGGACCTGGTGTTGTCTTCAACAGAGGGCTCGCCCTTGGCCTGCTGTAACTGCGCTTGCAGACTGGCCTCGTCCTCGGCCAGGGACTCCTCGAACAGCCGGCGCTGCTCAGCGCTCATCGCCTCGGTCTTGGCCCCGAACTTCCAGGCCTTGAGTCGCGCCAGCTCGAAGGTGATCTTCTCGATCTTGACGTCCTTGAGCTTGATCTCGCGTTCCTGCTGCTGAATGTGTGCGAGCATCTGCTGCGCCAATGCCAGCACGTCCTCGGGCGCGAGGTCCTGAAGGCCTTGATCTTGTAGTTGGCGCAGGTTCAGCATGGAGCCATCGTGCCAGCCACCGGGCACTACCACCATCCGGATTTATGCTGTCAACGCGCCGTGATCATCCTCATATCCGCGTAATGGCGCGCAGGTCCTCCAGGCGCTGCCAAGGCAGGCCGAGGACCAGGGCGTCGAACTGCGCCTGCGTCAGTTGTGCGCCGGTGGCGCCGGCCTGTACCGCAGGCCAGACAAATCGTCCCTGGTTGAGGCGGCGAGCGGCGCACCACACGCCAAAGCCGTCATGTATCAATAGCTTGACGCGGGTGTGGCGGGCGTTCGCAAACAGGTAGGCGTGATGAGACTGGGCTGCGCCGAAGACCTGTACCACGCGCGCCAGCAGCCGCTCGGTGCCGGCACGCATGTCGATGGGCTCGACGGCCAACCACAGCGCGTCGATGCGGATCATCGCAGCCAGTCCCGAAGCAGTTGGGCACATTGCTGTGCCGCTGACAGAGGCCAGTGCACAACCAGCGTGCCGCCTGGGCGCTGGATCTCGATGCGGATGGCGTCGGGAGCTACCGGAGCTGGCGTCTCGCATGGGACCGCCTAGGCCGGCTGCATGGTTGGTGTCAAAGGCTGAACATGCAGTGGAATAAACGCACGGCCCTCGCGCTGCGTTGCCCGCATCTGGCGTTCACGTTCCTCTCTGACCCATCTGTGCACCATGTTCGGGTGCAGCCCATGGCTGAGCGCCACGCCGGCTACCGATGCCCCAGGCTGGCGAGCTTGCTCCAGTACCGTCGCCTTGAACTCGGCGCTGTACTCTCTGCGGCGCGGCCGCTCGATAGTTGTCGACACTCGATCCATCGTCCCCACGATCCTCCATCGTGGGGACGATGCAGGATCCCGTGGATCGATTCAAGGCGGAAGAACTGGACGCTTACCCCTCATGTTCCGTAAGCAGCTCTTATAAAATGCAATTAATCGCCTTGATGCGACCAAAAACTTGAACGGAAGCTTGTATCAATGGGATGGCGCCGAAATTTCACGATGGTGAAGGTTCGGCGCAGGCTGCTATTTCTTGCTGCCCCAGCCGATCCGATGCCGCTCCTGAGTAGCTTCATGCCGCGCATCCTCTTCGCTGTGCAAGTAGCCGCTCGTCGTCGGCTGTGCCCAAAGTTGTCGCGCGCAGCCAGTGCGCTGAGGCGCTGGCCAGCACCGCGGCTTGCGGTTCCCATCCCGGCGCGCGCCCCCGCACGCGCTGCGCGGCCATGCGCCCCTACGCGATAGGCTGGCAACCTCAGACTACCATCGGCGTGGTAGCGCCATCGATCGACAGGATGGAGCCCGAAATATAGCTGGCCCGTGGCGAGGCGAGGAACAGCACAGCGTCCGCCACCTCTTCCGGCGTGGCCAGGCGGCCCAGGCCGGTGCGCGCGTTGGCGCGCGCCAGCGCCTGCTCCACTGTCATGCCGCCGATGCGCGCATCCACTTCCATGCCCTGCTGCAAGCGCTCGGTATGCGTAGCCGACGGATTGACCGCGTTGACGCGCACACCCTGCTTGCCGTAGGCATTGGCCAGTCCGGCGCTGGCCAGCATCAATGCAGCGTTAGCTGCGCCACCCGCCAGGTGGGCGGGGTTGGCCATCTTGCCACCCATGCCCACGATGTTGACGATGGCGCCGCGCCCTTGCTGCGCCATGCGCTTGACCACCGGGTCAATCACATTGATGTAGCTGAAGTACTTGGCGGTCATGGCTTCCTGCCACAGTTGTGGGGTCAGCTCGTCCGGCGGCCGGCGCTTGGCCGCGCCGGCCGAGGTCACCAGAATGTCGATGCCGCCAAGTCCTGCCACCGCTTCTTCCACCGCGCGTGCGGCCTCGGCGATATGGGTCAGATCGGCGGATACCGCGACCACGTCCTTGGCAAATTCGCCCTGGCCTTCGGCCAGCTTGGCGCAGGCCTTCGCCAAGTTTTCTGCGCTGCGCGAAACGATGGCCACGCGCGCGCCCTCACGCAGAAAGCCGACCGCGCAAGCGAGGCCGATGCCGCGGCTGCCGCCGGTGATGAGCACCCGTTGATTGCGGAGTTCGAGATCCATGATGGTGTGCCTTGGCTGGTGGGGAGTGCGGGCGTCGTTCGACAAATGGCGCATCCCCATGTGTGGCGGGCCGGTTGCAACGCCGGTGAGATGATAGGGGGTGATCATAGCGCGCCTGTTGGTGCCCACTATAGTTTCATGATGGTGAAATAATTTCCACGGGCGTCTACCTCTTGCTGCCCCAGCCGATCCGATGCCGCTCCTGCGTGGCTTGATGGCGAGCATCCTCCTCGCTGTGCAGATAGCCGCTCGTCGTCGACAGCGAGCTGTGCCCGAAGTTGTCGCGCACAAAGCGCAGGTCGACCTGTTGGTCGGTCATGTGCGAGCCGGCGGTGTGGCGCAGCCAGTGCGCCGAGGCACTGGCCAGCACCGCGGCTTGCGCCTCCCATTCCGGCCCGCGCGCACGCAGGCGCGCCGCGGCCATGCCGAACACCTCTTTCAGGATCAGGTGCAGCGCGCCGCGTGACAGCGGTTTCTCGCTGCCCGCTTTTCCAATCACCGGCAGCACCAGCGGACGCGTCTCCCCGAACTGCGGGGTAGGCGGCAATTCGTGGGCGCGGCGGTAGCGCGCCAACTCGGCAATCAACTCGTCGGTCGCCGGCACCAGCCGGGTCTTGTTGCCCTTGCCGGTGACCTCCAGCCACCAGCGCTCGATGCCCTGGGCATCGCGCCGGCAGAAGAACGCGCCCATGGGGGTGGCCGTCAGCTCGGCGGCGCGCAAGCCGCCCAGATAAAGCACCGTCAGCACCCAGCGGCAACGGGCCGCGTGCAGGCGTTCCCGCGCCGTCTCGGCCGGCATTGCTGCGACCGTGTTTTTGACCACCTCCCACAGGTCGTGGCTCAGATAGCGGGTGATGCGCGCCTGGGCGGGGGCGCGGCGGCGGCGGGCGAGGGCGAGCGGGTTGCCGGCCAGGTAGCCCGCCTCGGTCAGCCAGGCGAACAAGGCGTTCAGGATCACCAGCGCCTGGCGCACGCTGCCGGGCGACAGCGGCCCCGCAAACGGGCGCCAGTCCGGATGATTGCGCGCGAGCTTCTTGGTCCCGGTCAGCACCCAGCGCGCGGCCGGTTGCGGATCGGCGAGGAAGCGCTCGTAGGCAAGCAGGTCTTCATGGGTCAGCGAGGACAAGGGCTTGCCCAACTGAAGCACGGCCCACAGGATCAGCCGCTCCACCTCGCGGCGATACGTGGTGAGCGTCGCGGTGCTGTCTGCGTAGCGGGCAAGCCAGGCGGTCACCGCGGCATTTCCTCAGCGTCGCAGCACGACAAACGTTTCAACCATCGATCGAAATGCAGCACACTTCGCCGGTGCATGAGTCCGAGAAACTCCCGCGCGAGACTGCGGACCTCGCCCACCACGGGTTCGATCTTGCACAGCGCCTTCACGAACCGCTCGTGGTCCGCACTCTTTGGCTCCTCGATGGCGAGGTTCCTCCATCGTAGAACGGAGCAAGTCTGTCACTCCGGAATCCAGCTGGAACCCGCGTCGAATATAGAAATCCGGCCGGTGAATTGACACTATTGCTTGCACTCCCCACGAAGCAAAATCGTCAATTCGCATTAGTCCGGATTAATTTCGTCAATTGGCGTCCTAGACTTCGAATCCCGCTCGTAAGGCATTGATCTCATGGAAGATTCTCTGCATATAGCGGAGCCGGTTGCGCTCGTCCGCCCGCGCGGTGCGCACCGCTTCGAAGCATTCAGTCCAAAGCTGAAGCGGCGGCTGACTTTCTACCGACGCTGTGCGCTCGATCAATGGGTCTTGATCGAATCCGATCCGGCAATCGGCCACTTTTGTGAGCGCCCCGGATTCATTCAGTTTCGAGAGAGGCGGCACTTAGCAGACTTCCTGGTCTCGTACTCCGATCGTCAAGAGTTGATCCTCCTGCCGGATCCAGTGATCGATGAAGAAGCGAAGGAGGGCCTCGAGTTGAACGCTGATACGGTCAATGTCCGGTTGGTCGACGCGGCCGAACACGCCGCTTCACGCGTCTGGATAGAAAACTGGCTGCGTATGCTGCCGAGTATCATAGCCACGCAAGGTCTCGTGTCGGTGTCCTTGCTTGATGCGGTCGAGCGCTTTGTCGCCAGTCGAAAGACGCTTTCAGCCATCGAGCGAGAGTTCTCGAAAGGTGACCCCGTGCTCGTGCGGGCCGCCATCTTCAATCTGCTGCATACCGGTCGCGTGCATGCTGAGGAACTGCGAACCGACGCATTGTCGTGGATGACGAAGTTTGCAGTCAGGGAGTCCTGATGATGCCGCGCCGAAAGCCTGAGTTCCAATCCCTCGATTTGAACGCGTGGCCTAGCATAGCGTGGACGGAGCTTGACGCCGAAGTGCGAGAGGTCACGAAGGTAAGAGTGCAGGCCATCGAGCGTTATGCGAGCGGCGAAAGTGTCAAGGAAATTGAGAAGGCAACCGGCGTGGACCGTCGACAGCTCTATCGGTGGCTCGAGCGAGGCTTGGCGCTGCATCCTGACGGACGCATCTTTGGATTCCGCGCCTTGCTGAGGTACGTGCGGGTCAATGAGTACGTCCGCATAAGTCCCGTCAATGGTCGGCCCAGCGAAGATGGACGGGGTAAAGCAGGCGCGTTCGCGCTCTTCTTAGAAAGCTATCCGGCGCTGGCAGGATGGCTGCTCCTAAAAATAAAACAGCGCCGCGTGTTGCTCAAACAGGTGCATACCAATGGACGACTTCATACGCGCTTGGTCGGCCTGCATGCCCTGCACGGGGAGTTTCTGTTGCAATGCCGGTCCCTCGGCCTGACGGCGGTGGATTACCCCTTCAATACGGAAGGCGGTGCCATTCGGTCGCTATCCGCGCGCCTTAAAGACGAGTTGTCGCGCAGTTTCCGCACCGCGGCACGGGCGGCAGGCGCCACGCACCTGAAGGGGCTTCCGCACTACGATCAGGCGGAAAGTCGGCCGGCCATGCGCCCCTACCAGGTCGTAGAATTCGACGGTCACCGACTCGATATCCGTCTCAAGGTGGTCGTACGCGATGCATTGGGCTTTGAGCATGAATTCGAGATCGAACGCGTTTGGTTACTTGCGATCATCGACGTCTGCACGCGTGCGGTGCTGGGCTTTCACCTTGGGCTTGGCCTACGCGCAAGAGAAAAAAGATGGACATCAGGCCGAGCCTTGAAATTACTGGAATCGGCAGACCGCGAGACGTCCATTAGATTGGGAGAAAAAGTGGACACAACGTCCGTCGCGTGTCCATCTTCCTCCACAAGTTTGCTATATCGTATTTCGAGATCTAGCGCGACTGCAAGGGCAGGACACTACCGCCACGCAGCGCGGCCAGCTCCTTGCGCAGGCTGAATACCTGGCGCAGCAGGGCGAGTTCGCGAGCCAGCGACTCGTCAAGCTGTGCCTGCAGATCCTTCGCGTTGCCCTTCGCTCGGTTCAGACGTTCGGTCAGTTCGAGCTTTGGCCGCTCGGTTACGGCGTTGGCCGCATCGATTGCTGCGATCAGCTCGGCAAACTGAGGACGCGACTTCTTGATGCTGCCTTTCTTGCGGCCCGCCTCGATCGCCACGGTATCGTTGTTGATACGCGCACCCTTGCGCTTCTTCAGCCGCTCAAGGGCGGCGTAGTAGTCGGTCATGGCATCGCTCATGCGGCCTCCGGTTTCATCAGTTTCTCTTGCGCGTCAAGAAGTCGTTGCAGCGTCTGTGCCTCGATGCGGCATTCGACGCTCGCCTCATCGACAGCGCGCAGCTTCTCGACTGTGGTGCGCTGTGCCTTGATCACGCGCTGAAGCTTCGACGGCACGATCACGAGGTTACGGCAGTTCGATTCAAGGCAATCCAGACGCATCCAATCGAGCGGCGTCGACTTGCACGGCTCGACGCTGGCGCACCCGCCAAGCACCGTCTCACGGTACGCCAGTTCGCCCTTCCCGAACATCCTCACCGTCTGCTCGCGTGAGTAGACCGACACAGGCGACGCCTGCACGGCACGGCTCTGTGTCCATGCTGCGTGCCCCCCGAACAGCCGCTCGTCAGAGAACAGCACCTGCTCAGCGTACGCAAGGTACTCGGACAGGCCCTGTGCCTCGGCCCATTCTTTCGCGAAGTGAGCCTTGTCGGTGTCAATGAAGCCCTGCGCAAACGCCGAGCCGCGAGCGTAGTACATGCTCATTTCCTGCGTGATGTGCTGCAACTGACGTTTGAGCGTCGGTAGCGTGACGAGGCCGCTGCGTTGCGCATACAGCGCGAGCGAGCGGCGAAGCTGATGACGCGTGAACGGCCACTGCTGCCCGACCGCGTACTTCGGTTCGTCTTCCCATGCGCGGTGCATGTCGACACGCTTCAGTTCAGCGATGTCCTCGGCCGTGATCGTCGGGAAGACGCGCTCACGAAAAGCTTCGACTTCGATATATATGGTAGTGGGCGCCCGGTTTGCCACGTACTTGAGATGCAGACCCATCCGACAGAACAGCAGGTGGGAACCGTCCTTCGATTCGGCGTAGCCTGGTGCGCCGTGCGCACGATGCGCTTCGCCCGACAGCCGTTGCGCGAGCCTGACGGCGCGAGCACCGAGCGGGCTCGTCACCCAGCATGCGCGTTTGGGACGCCCGCCGGACAGCTTGGTCGTCACGCCCTCGATGGCGTAGTGCATCACACCATCCAGCCGGGTCTCCCTCAGACAGTCGTACGGCAGGTTCTCTGCTTCCATCGCGCGCATGCCGGTGAACGACAGGATGACCAGCTGGCATAACGCGCTGATCGAGGCCACAAGCGACATCACGACGTAAGGGGAGTCCGTGCACCCGAAGTGGACAGCAGCCGTCTTCAGTGAGGCACAGACGTCAGGGCGTTCGCCAGCGTATGCGCGCGCGAGGTAGTCCGATAGCGCGTTCGCGACGCTCTCGGCGATCCCGAGATCATGCTCGCAGGTCGACAGGAAGTGCTGGTAAATCCGCGTCGGGATGACCGCGTATTGGGAGTTTCCGGCGTGTTGCGCGGAGCGTTCGAGCAGGGGCTTATGCAGTTGGGCCAATGGCACGCGCAGCCCTGTGGCCTCGGCGCCCACTCGGTAAAGTTTCGCCAGAATCGAATGAAGGCGTTGGGCCTTCATGTCCATCCCGGCTTGTGCCGCATAGTCCAGAACAACGGCGACGCTGGATAGCCCCTCATAAAGAGTAAGCTGGCGTTCGGCGGCAAAGTAAGCAAAGTCCTTCAGGTAAACTGAGCAACCTTGAAGAGTACTGGACGCAGGTACCGTCTCGCTCGCTTCGTGCATCAGAAAGTACATGACCTGCTTCCACTGACGTGTAGTCGCGTCTGAAAGGGTGCGGCCTGCGTCGTTAAGCGGATGACCCCTAAAGTGGATACTGGTGCGGCGCGATCCAATCGTATATGCACGGATGTCCCAGGCGTCGTCACCAAACAGCGAAGCAGCTTTCCCGGCCTTGTCGGGTGTCACGACCGCATCGTCTTCGATCCGATACCAGTCTGGGCGCTCGGCGAGCGCCGCGATCAGCGTATTGTTCATGCCACTCCCAATTCGTAAAGCTGATCAAGCTTGGTCGACCAGAAAGCGTCCAGGTTTCCATCAATATCAACGTCGTGCTCGATCTGACCGACCAGCGCGGCGTCGCGCTTCCGTATTTCATTCAGGAGGAAGTCGACCCTTCGCAGCACCGCGCCGAACGAGCTCTCGTACTGCTCGAACGAGTCAGCACGCCCGCTTACGAGCCTGACGCAGTGACGGCAGCTCAGCAGCTTGCGGATGTCGGCGGCGTCAGCGTGCACGCGGTACTGATCGCAAAAGATACACCCTTCGGTCGAGCGGCAGTCAGGCAGTACGGTGACCGAAGCCGCGATCGGCGCGGGCTTGTGGAACTCGATGCAGACGCCCACCGCGCTCTTGATGGAGCCCGCCGGGTCGTTGCCAGCCTTCAGCACCGTCTTCTCGACTGAAGCGAGGAATGCACCCATCTCAGCCTTGTGCGCGGTGTCCGTGCCGTTCGAGTACGAGCGCAGCGCCGTGGCCAAGGAGTGGCCCATCAGCCTGGCTGCAACGACAGGACCGTGATTGCTCACCGCCCAATCCTGCTTCGCCGCACGCCACTGACGAGCGCTGATGCGCGGCAGCACAATCCCGAGCGTCTCGAGCCGACTATAAAGCCGATCAAGGAACTGGGCTGAGAGAGCCGTTAGCCGCCGTAGCTGCGCATGATGCCCGAGTACGACGAACAACGCGTCACAGTCTTCGTCCTGCACAAGATACCTGCGCAATGCCAGATACGCCTTGAGCTTTGGCATGAAGGCCAGCGAGACGGTGAACGCAACTTCCCTTCCACCTGCACGGTACTTAACCTCGCGAAACTTCTGACGTACAACAGATGCATCCTGCAGGGTCGCGGCGAGCTCCGGGCTCCATTTCATTGCCAGCAGCTGCGCGAGGCTGACGCCCGTTTCAGCCAGAAACAGCGTGGCGAAGCAAAAGGCCGCCAACGAAGCGTGCGAGCGACGGATCGGTGACTGTGCGTCTTCGTTGGCCGCCACGAGATGTTTGGCAGTTAACCACGCGATGCCCCACGAACGATGGCGAGGATTGTTAGCTCCAGCCTCGGCCAAGCGCCTCGTGATCTCTTCCCGGGTGCGCAGCTGTCCCGTCTCCAGATTCCAGCCAAGCAAGCCGTACGAGTCGTGCCCTTTTCTGCGGCCATGTGTGTGCGGAACGAGGCAAAGATTCTCACCTCGCGCCGTGGTCACGCGCAACGGATAAGGCTTGAAGTCGAGCACCAGCGTGCTGATGCTGCTGAAGAGCGCGTCAGCCCACGCGAGCAAGGCGGCTTGTGCCTCGGCGTCGGGCACAACTGTCGTTCCATTAGCATACCATTGCTGGCGCAGCACCCTCGCATCGGCGCAGAAGTCGTCGTTTCTGAAGAACTCACGAAGCATCGACAACAGATTAGGCTGAATGCCCGCGACGGTATTGTGGTTCAGCTTGCCTAGTGAGACCTGTTCACGCTTTTCGCGAAAGAAGCGATGAACTGCCTCCGCCGTAGCATTCTCGTCACAGAGAACCTGATGCAATCCCAGCCTGTCGGCCCAGTTGGCGAAGTCAAGCACGCCGCGCAGAGCACCGTAGATAGTCTCCGGACGCAAGGCGCCAAGGGTCAAACGCTCGGAAAGCTGCGTCACCAGCAGGCGTACAACCTTAGTGCGTTCGCTGCTAAAGCTTCTGGGATCGAACGTGTGCCGCGCGTGCCGCGTGTTCGACGTGTCACGCGTCAGGTAGCAGATCTGCCCGATATCGGAACGGGTGCGAATTCCTTCCCACTTTAGCAGCGCGCGCTCGGGATGCAGCAGCGTCGTGCCCACCGCGAGTGGCATGCGAACTTCCTCGTACACCCGGCTCATACTGCCACCCCGGTGTCTAGGGCGCGCGTGACCAGCGTCGACAGGTGTGTGCCCCAGCTGTCCTGCACAGCGTCGAACAGCTTGCGGTTCTCGCGGTAGCTGAGGTAGCCCTCGGTGGTGGACAGTCGTGCGTGCCACATCAGCTGCCGCAACTGATCGAGCGCCCGTGTGTACCTGGTCTCATTCGCGGTCATCGCGTCGACCATGTTCAGCCCAAAGGTTGCACGCAGGTCGTGGAAGCTAAACTCGTACCTGAGGTTGCCGAGCCGCTCGCGCATCATGGGCAATAGTTCGTCCTTGATGAACTGGCGCACGGCCTGTCCAGTCTTGACGTGACGGCGCACCTTTGGGCCAGTGCTGACCGGGCCGCGCGATGCGAGATCATCGTAGAGCGGCGCACCGCGATGGCTCAGAAAGAGCGGCTGGTCGTGGTCATCTCCGCCGTCTGCCAGTTGGCGACGCTTGCGCGCACGATCGCTGTGCACGTAGATGTACAGCCGCTCGTAGAAACCCCGGGGCAGGTGCAACACGCCCTTGACACCGCCCTTCGTGTCGATGCCCGTACCCGGCCCGCAGGCGAGACGGATGTCGTCGCCGTGAAACTCGCCTGGCTTGCGCATTACGTGTTTCGCGCGCACGGTCAATACCGTCTGGATGCGAGCGCCCGTCAACAAAGCGAACAGATGAACGAGCGTCATCTCGATGTTGCCGAGAGCGGCTAACGATTCAAGCAACACCGACTGCTCGGAAGAGGAGAGCGGGCGCAGGCGCCCGCCGTCCTGAATGCGATCGTCCCACGGGTCTTCCGCGCGGCGACAGCGGATCGACAGGTCAGTGGTCTTGACCTCGATCACGCCGCTGAATCCCTTCTGGTCCTTGACCTCAATGAAGCGATCAGATTCAACCCACGGCGCGTTCGCGGGCCTGAAGCCGGCTTCGGTTATGAGCCAGCGATAGAAGCGGGCTATAGCACCCATACGACGCTTCGCGACACCCGCAGACAGTTCGCCCGCCTGCACGGCCAGCCTGATCGATGCGCTATAGCGGTAGGTCGGCCGTTGTCGCTTGTTTGCGGGGAACGTTAGCCAGTCGATATCCTCGTCGTCCAGGTAACGACGGAACGCCACCAGATCGTCAGCGATGCTGGCGAACGTCAGCATATTGGGCGAGGACTTCGACTCCAGCATATCGATGAGCCAGATGTTCGCTTCAGCCCACGGCGCGCCGTCAGCAAGTCGGACAACGGGAAAGAGAGGGAAGGTGCTTGGGATCCACTGCGGTCGTGCGTCGCGCCGCTTGCCGGTGGCGGGGTCTGCGAGCGGGACCGTGTGATAGACGGTGCCACCCTCGGGTGTGGTGATGCTAACCGGCGTCGCGCCGGGAGTGTCGCGGTCAACGACCTCGGTAAGCGGTAGTTGCCGGATGGTGGTTCTTCTTGCGATCATCGCCCAGATCCTCTTATGTGTTTGGAGGTGTCTGCTTTAACACAGCCTGCGAGTATCAGCAGATCGTTCTTGGCTTGCGCATATTGGCCGCGAGTATAGCCGCTACGACGTCATCAAGACCATCGAGTCGGCCTTGGAGCCGCATCGACTGCGCGACTTCACGATTCCTGGCTTGGCCTACGGTCCGCACGACGGCTTTCCCTCACAGCGCCTCCCAGAGCTGGCGTATACAACCTGGGAATGGATGAAGCTGGACAACGCGAAGGCGAATCTCGCCAAGGAGACGCTCGACGCGTTGTGTGAGTTCGTTGGCTGTTGCGCAGACACAGGACCGAAGTACAGTCCCGATGATCGCCCCTACATCGAACGCTTCTTCGGGACTATTGCGAGCAGGCTGTCTTCCAGATTGCCTGGCTACACGGGTTCGCATCCCCGTGATTTGCGGCGCGCGCTGGCCGATCCGAAGGGAAAGCTACGCTTGTATGTGTCGTTTGACGAGTTAGAGGAGTTGGTCGAATACGCTATTGCGAGCTACAACGGCACGCCGCATGCCGGCCTGAACAATGTCACGCCGCTTGAAGCGATGGAGTATTTCATTCGCGGCAAGGAACAGTTGGTGACATGGCTGCCCGAGCATCGTCGCCGTACCCTTTGTCTAATGCAATCGGCCAAGCGTTGCACCGTACGAGCATATCTCCAGCAGGGCGTTCGACCGCACATCAACTTGTATGGTGTGCGCTACACAAGCAACGTCCTTGCGTGCAGCACGGATTTGATCGGCAAGAGCTTGCTTATTTACCTGAATGCCGATGATCTTCGCTGTGTCCGCGCGTTCCAACCAGACGGCGCTGAGTTTGGGGTCTTGGAGGCGCAAGGGGCTTGGGGCGTGATACGGCATAACCTGAAACTACGCCAGCAAATCAATCAGGAGAAGAAAGACAAGAAGCGGTCGCGTGGGCCCGTTGATGCGGATCCCATCGGAGACTACGTCGACGGAAAGATGGCGCAGGCAAAGAAGTCACGGAAGGCGGCATCCGAACTGGCGGAAGCAAAGCGGATTCTGTCATCCGCGCCGACGGCGCGAACTGCGATGGGGCGGGGAGCATCCGCCGCGCAGACCGCAACGAACGCCGCGTCAGAGCAGAAAGTAGACAAGGCTTCCGAGCAGAAAAAAACACCGACTCGACCGAAGAAGCTGTCTATCGGTACCGGCCAAGTCTTTTAACCCTGTCCTCCGCGAGGGAGTCATCATGTCGCTTCAGATACCGCGTCCGATCGATCCATCGCTGCACCCCTTGGTCACCGGCAACTATCGTATCGCCACGCCGGCCATCGAAGAGCTCTACGAACTGGTCACTCGATGTCTGCGCTACAGAATTATGGGCGCCCTGATCTACGGCCCGTCGCGCATCGGTAAGACACGGGCGATCGAGTACGTGCGATTGCTGTTGGCACGCGAACACCCACGGATGACCAGCTACCACGCACGATGCGAACACAAGCCGAGGCATGCCGAGGGACCATTCTTCGCCAACCTGCTTGAAGCGGTTGGCGACCCGGATCCTAACGCTGGCGCCAACCCGGCCAAACGTATGCGCCTCGCACTGAGGATTCGTGAGGCCGCCGCTCGGGCAGGAAGTGGGACGGTTCTGCTTTTCTGTGATGAGGCGCAGCGCTACAACGACAATGAATACGAATGGCTGCGTGATGTTCACGATGCGCTGGATCGACAGCAGATCAAGTTGTTCACCTTCCTCGTCGGGCAACAGGAATTGCTCGCTCAGAAAACGGCCATGCAGTTGGCTGGGAAAACTCAGATTGTCGCGCGGCTGATGGTCGAGGAATTGGCCTTCTACGGCATACGAAATGCGAAGGACGTGGCAACGTGTTTGAGCGGCTATGACGAGACGGCTTATCCCGAGCGTAGCGAATGGAGCTTTACCCGATTTTACGTTCCGCAAGCCTTTGATGCTGGCTATCGACTGGTCAGCGATGCCGACGCGCTGTGGGACGCGTTCGAGACGGCGCACCACAAGGCCAGCTTGCCTGGGGCTCTCGAGATCCCAATGGAGTCGTTTGTCCGTGCCGTAGAGATCCTGCTAAAGGATAGCGAGCTCAGGGATTGCCCGGGCTACTGTCCCGAGCCAGCGCTATGGGCGCACGCGGTACGGCATTCCGGTTACGTCCAGTCACGCCATGCAATCGGTCGTGTGCTCGTCTCCGCTGCCTTGTGAGGGCATTCTAAGGTGGCCCGCTTCCCTATCCTCACGCTCGACGAGGCGAAGCTCACTCCGGCGCTGGGCTACGTGTTCGACAAGAAGTGGATCGATCCACGGGAATCGCTCGTCTCGATCCTCTGGAAACTCAAAGTGGCGAATGCCTTGTCAGGCGTCGCTGTGATGCGGTTGGTAAGGTTGGACATCGATCCCTACGAGAGCCTTCCGCCGCAGAGAGGATTCATCGATGTCGTTCGGCTGAACGAAGCGCTGGGCTTGCCAACCAAATCGCTGCACATGGCACTCATCGAGCAAACCAATCAGCGACGCTATAGCGAAGTGTTTCGCTACTGCCATTTCTGTATGGTGCGTGGGTACCACTCCCTCTTGCACCAACTAGAGACAGCGAGTCGATGTCCTGCGCATCGTTGCCCTGTGGAGTCGGCATGTAGGCAGTGCGGACATCAAGCGCCGTATTGCCTGAATGTGCAGCTTCTCGAGGCACCACACCGTTGCGCGCATTGTCATGCATTCTATGGCAACGGGGCCTGGCGACCCGACCGACCACGGCCCATGAGGCCGGACCAACGCAAAGCGTTCGCGCGCTCGTACTTTGAGCAAGGCCTGGGATGCAGGAGCCATGGGTAGAGGGACCTTTACCTCTTTCGGCTCTCCGATGTCGGCTCGCCAGATG
This sequence comes from Cupriavidus sp. GW821-FHT07C08, assembly GCF_059419025.1. NCBI lineage: Bacteria > Pseudomonadati > Pseudomonadota > Betaproteobacteria > Burkholderiales > Burkholderiaceae > Cupriavidus > Cupriavidus sp. GW821-FHT07C08. The sequence goes on along the minus strand of NZ_JBWKQZ010000002.1, from coordinate 213,971 downwards.
GAGCCGGCGTAGCATTCCGGGTCCGTGCAGGCATTTGCACGCCTTCGATTGACACTTCGCGACCCTCAGCCGGTGACAATATTAGTTCGCTGGGCGTAAGTCCTTGATTCTTTTGATGGTACGCCCGGTTGCCGCGCCGTTGCCGCGCGAATTGACGACATTCCTTCGGAAACGGTGACACTCTTCCTTTGTTCTACGGATGCAGGGTCAGTTCGCGCCGTTCCTCGCCCAAGTATGCCGAGACCCTCAGATTGCGTCCAGCCACGGCCGACGTGATCAGAGGGACACCGCCAAGTTCCTCCAGCCGCGACGGCATGGCGTGCCCGCAGGCGTACTCGACCGACGCACAGGTGACGCAGCGCACCTGCGCTAGCTCGATTGCCACCATCTGTTGCGGGGGGTCGGACATCACCCGAATCGCCACGTCCACTTCCTCGCGCAAGAGGTCGTCGACACGGTTGTCGAACAGCAGATCGAGAGCGATGTCGGGATATAGGCGCTTGAACTCGATCAGCCAGCCGGACATCACTATGTGCCCAAAGCCGGTTGGCAGGCTGAGCCGGACCGAGCCGTACAGGCCTTTGCCGAACATGGCCACCGACTCCTTGGCCGCCAACACTTCATTGCGAATGACACACCCATGGTGGTAGAGGCGTTGGCCGACCTCCGTGAGCTCGACCCGCCGTGTCGTGCGCCGCATCAGCTGCATGCCGACCGATTTTTCAAGCTGGGTCAGGTGATAGCTGATATTGGCCCGGCTCATCTTCATGTTCCGCGCGGCCAGGCTGAGATTCCCCGCTTCCACGATGTCGACGAAGAGTGTGAGTGCGCTGCCGTTGATCTGTCAAAAAATATTGAACAGAGTGTTCACTCTCTTTCTAATTGTCAAATTCATTCGATCATTAAACAATCCCTCCCATTCAAAGGAGATTCCCATGGCGCTTGATCAGGAAACTTTCCAACTGCTCAAGGACAGCGTCCAACGCTTCGTCCGGGAGCGGCTGGTGCCCGCCGAAAACCATTTGGAGGAGCACGACGAAGTGCCGGCCGACATCGTGGCCGACATGAAGGAGCTCGGCCTGTTCGGTATCTCGATTCCCGAGGAGTACGGCGGTATCGGGCTGTCGATGGCCCAGGAGTGCGAGGTGGCCTACGAACTCGGCCAGACGGCGCTCGCGTTCCGCTCGGTGGCGGGCACGAACATCGGCATCGGCTCGCAGGGCATCCTGATGGATGGCACGTCCGAACAGAAGGCCGAATACCTGCCGCGCATCGCCAGTGGCGAGTTGATCATCTCGTTCGCGTTGACCGAACCCGACGCCGGATCGGACGCGGCGTCGCTGAAGACGAAGGCCGTGGCCGACGGCAGCGATTACCTCATCAGCGGCACCAAGCGCTTCATCACCAATGCGCCGCGCGCCGGCGCCTTCACGCTGATGGCGCGCACCGGCGGCGCGGGGGCGGGCGGCATCTCGGCCTTCATCGTCCCGGCCGGTCTGCCGGGCCTGACGCTCGGCAAGCCCGACAAGAAGATGGGGCAGAAAGGCACGCGGACCTGCGATGTCAACCTCGACAGCGTGCGCGTTCCCGCCGCCAACATCATCGGTGGCGAGGCGGGCAAGGGTTTCAAGACGGCGATGAAGGTGCTCGACCGCGGCCGCCTGCATATCTCGGCCCTGGCGTGCGGCATGGCGCAGCGCATTCTGCAAGAGAGCGTGGCCTATGCGCAGCAGCGCAAGCAGTTCGGCCAGCGCATTGGCGACTTCCAACTGGTGCAGGCCATGCTGGCCGACAGCCAGGCCGAGCTGCTGGCAGGCTGGGCGCTGGTGCAGGGGACTGCGCGCCGCTATGACGCCAAGCCATCCGGCGTCAGCGATCCGGAGGTGAGTATGCAAGCCTCCTGCACCAAGCTGTTCACGACCGAGATGGTGGGTCGCGTGGCCGATCGCGGCGTGCAGATCCACGGCGGCTCGGGCTACATCAACGAGTTCCCAGTCGAGCGCTTCTACCGCGACGTGCGCCTGCTGCGCCTGTATGAGGGCACCACGCAGATCCAGCAGCTCGTCGTCGGCAAGCATCTGATGAAGGCCGCGTGAGGTTGACCATGCTTGACATCCGCAACGGCATCGCCGTCATCACGCTGGTCCACCCGCCCGTCAACAGCCTGGGCCACGCGCTGCGCGAACGCATCGTGCAGCAACTCGATGCCGCGTTGGCTGATTCCGCAGTGCGCGGCATCGTGCTGACCGGCAATGAGAAGACATTCTCCGCCGGTGCGGACGCCACCGAGTTCGGCACGCCGCGCCAGCTGCAGGACCCCATTTTGCGCACGGTCATCACCCGCATCGAGGCGAGCAGCAAGCCCGTCGTGGCGGCCATCACCGGTGTCGCCCTGGGCGGTGGCCTTGAACTCGCTCTGGGCTGCCATGGGCGCGTCGCGCAGGAAAAGGCCCGGATCGGTCTGCCGGAGATCACCCTGGGCCTGATTCCCGGCTCGGGTGCAACCCAGCGGCTGCCCCGGCTGGTGGGCATTGCTGCCGCCCATGCGCTGATGTCCGGCGGGCAGCCCCAGAGCGCCCGCCAACTCGCCAAGTCGGGCCTGTTCGACGACGTCGTGGCTGGGGACACGGTTGGCGCAGCCGCCGCTCTCGCGACGATGCTCGCTGAAAAGGGGCTTCCTTACCCACGGGCGCTGGATGGCGAGGTCGACGCCACCGAAGTCCAGGCAACGGTGGCCGCGCAACGCGCAAAGCTCACGGCCCGCCAAAAGCTGCAGCCAGCATACGGCGCGCTGCTCGACGCGCTGGCCGCATCCGCGCTGCCGTTCGACGAAGGCATGCAGAAGGAGCGCGAGCTGTTTCTGGCCCTCGTGCCCACGACGGTGGCCCAAGCGCTGCGCTACCAGTTCAAGGTTGAACGGGAAGCTACGAAGCTGCCGCCGGCGCTCCAGGCACCCGCGCGCGAGGTGCGCTCCATCGCTGTGATCGGGGCCGGAACGATGGGCTCAGGCATTGCCATCTCGGCGCTCGATGCCGGCTTGTCCGTACTGCTGCTGGAGCAGGATGAGGCCGCGCTCGAAAGCGGGAGGCAGCACATTGGCGATCACTACCGTGAGCGCGTGGCGGCGGGCAAGCTCTCCGCCGAGGCCGCGTCGTCCAATGAGGCACGCCTGCAGACCAGCCTCGAATGGGAACGCCTGCAGCAGGCCGATCTGGTGATCGAGGCTGTCTTCGAAGACATGGCCGTCAAGCAGGAGGTATTCCGCAAGTTCGATACCCATGCGCGGGCGGGCGCGGTGCTGGCGACGAACACGTCCTACCTCGATATCGATCCGATTGCCGCGGCGACTTCACGCCCGCAGGACGTGCTGGGGCTGCATTTCTTCAGTCCGGCCAACGTGATGAAGTTGCTGGAGGTGGTTCGCGGCGCAAAGACCGCCCCCGATGTGCTGGCCACCGGCATGGCGCTTGGCGCGACCCTCAAGAAGATGCCGGTGCTGACCGGCAACGCATTCGGGTTCATCGGCAACCGCATCTACAATGCCTATCGCCGCCAGTGCGAGTTCATGCTCGAAGACGGCGCGTGGCCTGAGGACGTGGACAATGCGCTCACTGGGCTGGGTTTTGCGATGGGGCCATTCGCGGTCGCCGATCTTTCCGGCCTTGACATCGCTTGGCGCATGCGCAAGGCGCAGGCGGCGACGCGCGATCCGCGCGAGCGCTACGTGGCCATTCTCGACCGGCTATGCGAGGCCGGGCGCCTGGGGCGCAAGACTGGCGCGGGCTACTACGCCTACGTGGACGGCAAGCAGGTGAAAACCACCGATGCGGCTGTGCGCGACGTGATCCTGCAGGCGAGCGCGCAGCGCGGCATCAACCGGCGCACGCTTGCACCCGAAGGGATCCAGCGCCGCGCCTTGCTCGCCATGGTCAACGAGGCCGCCTTGCTGTTTGCCGAAGGCGTGGCAAGCCGCCCCAGCGACATCGACGTGGTGCTGGTGCAGGGCTATGGCTTTCCGCGCTGGGAGGGCGGCCCGGTGTTCTGGGCTCGCCAGCAGGAGCGAGCCCGGCTTGAAGCCGACCTCAAGCACTTGGCAGAAGAGGCCGGTCACGGCTTCTCGTTGGGCGATCTCGATCCGCTGCTTTCAACCTGATTCAAAAATCATCATGAACACTTCCCAAGCCTTCATCTGCGACGCCGTGCGCACCCCCTTCGGCCGCTACGGCGGCGCTCTTGCTGGCGTGCGCACCGACGACCTCGGTGCTGTGCCCATCAAGGCGTTGATGGAACGCAACCCGAATGTGGACTGGACCGCCGTGGCCGACGTGCTCTACGGCTGCGCCAACCAGGCCGGCGAGGACAACCGCAACGTGGCACGCATGTCGTCGCTGCTGGCCGGCCTGCCCATCGACGTGCCCGGCGCCACCATCAACCGCCTGTGCGGCTCGGGCCTGGATGCCGTGGGCTCGGCCGCGCGCGCCATCAAGGCCGGCGAGGCCCGATTGATGATCGCCGGCGGCGTGGAAAGCATGAGCCGCGCGCCCTTCGTCATGCCCAAGGCCGAGAGCGCCTTCAGTCGCAGCAACGCGGTGTACGACACCACCATCGGCTGGCGCTTCGTCAACAAGCTGATGAAGGCGAAGTTTGGCGTGGACTCCATGCCTGAGACCGCCGAGAACGTGGCCGATGACTTCAAGATCGAGCGCGAGGCGCAGGACCGAATGGCCCTGGCCAGCCAGCAGAACGCTGCCGCTGCCATTGCCGCTGGCTACCTGGCCCAGGAGATCGTGCCCGTGTCCATTGCCCAGAAGAAGGGCGACCCCATCGCCGTGAGCCAGGACGAGCACCCCCGCGCCACCACGCTGGAGGCGCTGGCCATACTCAAGGGCGTGGTGCGCCCCGATGGCACGGTCACGGCCGGCAACGCCAGCGGCGTGAACGACGGCGCCTGCGCGCTTCTGCTGGCGAATGAGGAAGCCGCCAAGCAATACGGCCTGGTGCCCCGCGCCCGCGTGGTCGGCATGGCCACGGCCGGCGTGGCGCCGCGCATCATGGGCTTCGGCCCCGCGCCGGCCGTGCGCAAGGTGCTGCAGCTCACCGGCCTGACGCTCGACCAGATGGACGTGATCGAGCTCAACGAAGCCTTTGCCGCCCAGGGCCTGGCCGTGCTGCGCGACCTCGACATCGCCGACGACGACAAGCGCGTCAACCAGTGGGGCGGCGCCATTGCGCTGGGCCATCCGCTGGGCGCCTCGGGCGCACGCCTGGCCACCACCGCCGTGAACCAACTGCACACGCTGGGGGGCCACTATGCGCTGTGCACCATGTGCATTGGCGTGGGCCAGGGCATTGCCGTGATTCTCGAAAAAATCTGACGCCCCAAGCTGACCGATCGCCGCACCGTCCTGTGCTGCGTGTCGCTTTTCCGAGTTCCGAACAGCAGCACAAGAACAATCGCTGGAGACTACCCACCAATGAGCCCTGAAGACATTCTGAGCACCTACGGCCCGCGTGAAGCGATGGAATACGACGTGGTCATCGTCGGCGCGGGCCCGGCAGGCCTATCGGCCGCGATCCGCCTGAAGCAGCTGGCCGCCGACAAGGGCGGCGAAATCAACGTGTGCGTGCTGGAAAAAGGCTCCGAACCGGGCGCGCACATTCTCAGTGGCGCCGTGATGGACCCCAAGGCCATCACCGAGCTTTTTCCGGCCTGGAAGGAACAGGGTGCGCCGCTGAACCAGCCTGTCACCGGCGACGACGTGCTATTCCTCTCCGAGACCGGCCACAAGCGCACGCCTGACGCCCTGGTGCCGCGCAACTTCCACAATGATGGCAACTATGTCGTCAATCTGGGGGCCGTCACGCAATGGCTGGGCCAGCAGGCCGAGGGCCTGGGCGTGGAGATCTTCCCCGGCTTCGCGGCCGCCGAGGTACTCTACAACGAAGACGGCTCCGTCAAGGGGGTGGCCACCGGCAATATGGGCATCGGCAAGGACGGCGAGCCGACCGAGAACTTCCAACTCGGCATGGAGCTGCATGCCAAGTACACGGTTTTCGCCGAGGGCGCGCGAGGCCATCTGGGCAAGCAGATCATTGCCCGCTTCAAGCTCGACGAGGGCAAGGACCCGCAAAGCTACGCCATTGGCATCAAGGAGCTGTGGGAGATCCCAGCCGACAAAGCCAAGCCCGGGTTGGTGGTGCACACCGCCGGCTGGCCGATGGGCAACGACACCTATGGCGGCGGCTTCCTCTACCACCTCGAAGGCAACAAGGTCACGCTGGGCTTCGTGACCGGGCTGGACTACAAGAACCCCTGGCTCTCGCCGTTTGAGGAGATGCAGCGCTGGAAGAGGCACTCGGCGATCAAGGCGCACATCGAGGGCGGCAAGCGCGTGGGCTACGGCGCGCGCGCCATCACTGCCGGCGGGTTGCTGAGCCTGCCCAAGACCGTGTTCCCGGGCGGCGCGCTGGTCGGCTGTGACGCGGGCTTTCTGAACGCAGCGCGCATCAAGGGCAGCCACGCGGCCATCAAGACCGGTATGCTGTGCGCCGAGGCGGCCTTCGAGGCTGTGACGGTGGGCCGCGCCGGTGACGAACTGGCAGCCTACCCGGCGGCCTTCGAGCAGAGTTGGCTGCGCACCGAGTTGCACCAGTCGCGCAACTTCAAGCAGTGGTTCAAGAAGGGCAGCACCATCGGCGCGCTGATGACCGGCATCGAGCAGTGGTTCCTGCCCAAGGTCGGCGTGAGTACCCCGCCCTGGACCATCCACCGCACGCAGGCCGACCACCTGTACCTCAAGCCGGCGGCCGATTGCCCCAAGATTAGCTATCCCAAGCCCGACGGGGTGCTGACCTTCGACCGGCTCTCCAGCGTGTTTATCAGCAACACCAACCACGCCGAGGACCAGCCCGCGCACCTGACGCTCAAGGATGCCGGCGTGCCGGTCAGCGTCAACCTGGCCAAGTTCGGCGGCCCCGAAAGCCGCTACTGTCCGGCCGGCGTGTACGAGTTCGTCAACAAGGACGGAGCCGACCAGTTGGTGATCAACGCGCAGAACTGCGTGCACTGCAAGACCTGCGACATCAAGGATCCGACCCAGAACATCGTCTGGGTCTCACCCGAGGGCGGTGGCGGGCCGAACTACGCGGGGATGTAGCTCCCGCCCGAGTACTGGCCGAGGGAGTCTCGGCTCGGATGCAAGGACTACTGCCGCCTGTCGCGCAGGCCAGGCGGCCCATCGTACGCTACCCCAACTGCTTGACGAGCTCTGGAACGGCCTCGAAGAGATCCGCTTCCAGGCTGTAGTCGGCCACCGAGAAGGTCGGCGCCTCGGGGTCCTTGTTGATCGCCACGATCACCTTGGAGTCCTTCATGCCCGCCAAGTGCTGGATCGTACCCGAGATGCCGGCAGCGATGTAGAGCTGCGGCGCAACGATCTTGCCCGTCTGGCCCACCTGCAGGTCGTTCGGGGCGTAGCCCGCGTCCACGGCCGCGCGGCTCGCGCCGATGGCCGCGCCCAGCTTGTCGGCCAGCGGGGTCATGACTTCCGTGAACTTTTCGGCGCTGCCGAGGGCCCGGCCACCCGAGACGATGATCTTGGCGGCGGTGAGTTCGGGGCGGTCGCTCTTGGTCACTTCGCGGCCCACGAAGCTGCTCTTGCCGCTGTCGGCGGCCGCTGCGACGGTTTCGACGGCGGCGCTGCCGCCCGTGGGGACCGCGGCGTCAAAGCCCGTGGTGCGCACCGTGATGACTTTCACGGCGTCGCTGCTCCGCACGGTGGCGATGGCGTTGCCTGCGTAGATGGGGCGCTCGAAGGTGTCGGCGCTGTCGACCTTGGTGATGTCGCTGATCTGCGCCACGTCTGCTTGGCGGCGACGCGGGGGGCCACGTTCTTGCCGCAGGCGGTGGCGGGGAACAGGACATGGCTGTAGCCGCTGGCGATGGCGAGCACCTGGGCGGCCAGGTTTTCGGCCAGGCCGTCCTTGAGGCTGGCGCCGTCGGCGTGGATCACCTTGGCAACGCCGGCGATCTGGGCTGCCGCCGCGGCGGCATGAGCAGCGCTGAATGGCTGGGCGAGCACCTGGCGGGGCTTAGGGCGTGGCCTTCAAATGCGTCAAAAATTATGTCAATATCCTCGCGTAATGCCGCTAAGATGAGCGAGGGGCTGTCGATGCTCGCAGGGCATAGGCGAGACGCGCCTCGATGAATCGCGGCACGGTGGCCATCCGTCGTCCGCGTGCGGCGATCTGTTACCTGATGGCTGAGGCCTGAACTTTCATGCTCCGAGTGGGGGCCGCCGCTTTTGGGAAGTGTCGGCAGTTCCAGATCGAGCATCTGACTCGGATTCCAGGTGTTCAGGATCTAGAAACTGAGGTTTCCACGCAGACGGATAAAGCTGACGTTGGCCCTACCTGTCAGAGTCTTTGAAACTGTCTGAATACATACATGCCCATATCCGATAACGACAACTACGATCAATCGGTCTCCGCGGTTCACAACCGATTGTTTTTTCGCCTGTTCCAGGCTGGCAATACCTTGGATCGCCAGTCCGTCAAGGAGCTTGGCATCACGACAGTTCAGTGGGCTACGCTGGGGGCTCTGTCGCGCCCGCAGGTGAAGGACGGAATGTCGTTTTCCGATCTCGCGGACTATCTGGTCGTGAGCCGTCAAAGTCTGGATGGGGTTCTCAAGCGTCTCGAGCGTGAGGGGCACGTGGAGCGCGTCGTCGATCCCGCCGACAGGCGTGCCAAAAAAGTGGTGTTGCTGCCCTCGGGGCGAGCGTTCTGGAGCGATATCCAGCCAAGAATCTACGAGTTCTATCGCCAGGCGGTTGCAAGCTTTCGCTTCGACGACAAGATCGCCCTGCTGCACCACATCAACCTGCTCAATGATGGCATGTCGAAGGTTGACCTTGGGGCTGGCGCCAAACCTGGAGAGATGGAAGGCTAGAGCCAGGGCGAGGTTCGAAGGCAAGCCTTCGTGAGTTGCGTTGAACGTCGCGGGCTGGTAGGAAATCATGGCTGCCGGCCCCCCTCGCCTGAAGGGGCTCCGTGCCAATGCAACGGTAGTTCAAGCGTTTGCTTGACCACCGTGCAGGGAATTTCGGTCTGGACGCGCCGAACTCCGTTGGCAGGGGTCAGGTGTTGGGCCAGGAATCGTCGATAGTCTTCGAGATCGCTGGCGACGACCCGCAACAGCGCATCGCAGTCGCCGAACATCAGATAGCACTCCAGCACCTGGGGCAGTTCCGACATCGCAGCGGCGAACTGCTGGGTGGTGTCCCCGTCTTGCGCTCGCAGCGAGATCCGTGCGAAGAAGGTGTGAGGCAAGCCCACTTCGGATGGAGCCAGCACGGCAGTGTAGCGGCGGATCACTCCTGTGTCCTCCAGCATGCGCAGCCGGCGCAGGCAGGGAGAAGGAGACAGCCCCACTTCCAAGGCCAAATCGTTGTTCGAGATCCGCCCATCACGCTGCAAGGCAGCGAGGATGCGCCGATCTATGGTGTCAAGGACCGGCATGGACGCAGGAATCCTTCTTCGCGTGGTACGGGCGTGGACGTGAACCTGAGGATCGTCAAGCCGATGTCACGGCGCTTCGCCAAAGCCCTCCACGATCACCAGCGAACCTTTCGAGGCGCCTTGGCGAATCGGTACCAGCGCCTGGTATTCGGGTGACTCGTACCAGGCGCGGGCTTGCGCCACGGATGGGAACTCCAGCACGACGAGGCGGTCGGCCGGAAGTGTGCCTTCGCGCAGTTCCTTGGCGCCATTGCGGATGAGGTACTTGCCGCCATGGGCCGCGATCGTTGCGGGAGCGCCTGCTGCATAGGGGGCATAGCTTGACGGGTCTTCCACGTCAATGAATGCGAGCACATAGGCTTTCATCCGGGTCTCCGAAGTGTGTTTTGGAGTGCATCACTCTAGGAGGCGCGGGCCCGGTTGTCCTTCAGATGGGGACATACCGGACTTTTCTGAAATCAATATCTGGCGCGATGCAGCGCGGGGTGCCCGAGAACACCGAGGGGCGTCGCAGTCGTCGCGTTCAGTTATAAGGGGCGCTCATATCTGATAGAAGCACCCCCGACTCGCACTGGCCCATGCGCCTTCCTACCATTTGCCGCAATGCAATTGAACTAGGGGCACATGCCATGGAGACAAGAACAGCACTCGTATGCGGTGGGACAGGAGGGCTTGGCGGCGGCGTCGCGCAGGCTTTGCGGGATCAAGGTGTGCGCGTGGTCGCCACCAGCTCGCGAGCGAATCCCGCCGCCGGTGTGGTCGATGGCGTAGCCCATCTCGACTTCACGGACAGACGCTCGATTGCGGGATGTGTTCAGGCACTGGAGCGAGCTGGGATCCGCCCGGACATTCTGGTGCTGAATGGGCCAGGCCCGGCCAAGGGGCGTACTGCCGAGGTACCTGAGAGCGCGTGGTTTGAGGCATTTGAAACGCTCTGGGCCGCACCCTTGACGTTGGTTCGCACGCTGCTGCCATCGATGGAGGAGCGCGGCTGGGGGCGCGTCGTCTGGGTGACGTCGGTCGCATGCATGCACTACGTCCCTGAGATGGCGATCTCCACCTCTTTGCGGGCCGGGTTACACGGCCTCGTCCAAACGCTGAGCGCCGAGTACGCGGGAAGCGGCGTGACGGTGAACGCGATTGCACCGGGTTACCACGAGACCGACCGGATGCGTCAACTCGGCGTGCCGCAATCGATCCTGGGCCAGATACCGGTGGGGCGGTTGGGGACGACAGCGGAGTTTGGTGCCGGCGCGGCCTTTCTCGCATCGGAGTCTGCCGGGTACGTGACAGGCCAGGTTCTCCTGTGCGACGGGGGATGGGGCCATGGGCACGGCGGGCCTCGCCCGGCGACCGGAGCAGGGCATTGACGCCGTTTAGGACAGAGGAAATCACATGAACAGTCCACTTCCCGAGGCGATCCGCAAGTCTCTCGAAAAAGTCACGCTCGACGACAAATACAGCCTGGATCGCGGCCGGGCATTCATGAGCGGCGTACAGGCGCTGGTTCGCCTGCCGATGTTGCAGCGCCAGCGCGACCTTGCCGCTGGCTTGAATACCAGCGGCTTCATCAGCGGCTACCGCGGCAGCCCGCTGGGCGGCTACGACCAGGCACTCTGGGCCGCGAAGAAGCACCTGCAGGCGAACCACGTGGTCTTCCAGCCGGGGCTGAACGAGGAACTGGCCGCCACCGCGCTGTGGGGGTCGCAGCAACTGGATCTGTATCCCCAGACCAAGAAGTACGACGGGGTCTTCGGTCTCTGGTATGGCAAGGGGCCGGGGGTGGATCGCTGCTCGGACGTCTTCAAGCATGCCAACATGGCCGGAACCGCGAAGCACGGCGGCGTGATCGCCATCGCGGGCGACGACCACGCATCCAAGAGCAGCACGGCGGCGCACCAGAGCGACCACATCTTCAAGGCCTGCGGGATGCCGGTCTTCTTTCCCTCGAGCGTGCAGGAGATCCTTGATCTCGGCCTGCACGCCTTTGCCATGAGCCGCTTCTCCGGCGTGTGGATGGGCATGAAGACGATTCAGGAAGTGGTCGAGTCCACGACCTCGGTCAGCGTCGATCCGGATCGGGTGCAGATCGCTCTGCCGGAGGATTTCGCCATGCCCCCCGGCGGCGTTCACATCCGCTGGCCGGATCCGCCGCTGGAGCAGGAAGCCCGGCTGATGGACTACAAATGGTATGCCGCGCTCGCGTACATGCGCGCCAACCGCCTCAATCGCAATGTGATCGAGGGCCCTCAGGATCGCTTCGGCATCATCGCCAGCGGCAAGGCGTACAACGATACCCGGCAGGCCCTGGTCGATCTGGGCCTGGACGACGATACCTGCCGCCGCCTGGGCATTCGCCTGCACAAGGTCAACGTCGTCTGGCCGCTGGAGGCGACCGCCACCCGCGAGTTCGCGATGGGCTTGCAGGAGGTGCTGGTGGTGGAGGAAAAGCGCCAGGTCATCGAGTACCAGATCAAGGAGGCGCTCTACAACTGGCGTCCCGACGTGCGGCCGAATGTGCTCGGCAAGTTCGACGAGCAGGAAGGTGACCACACCGGCGGCGAGTGGTCCATGCCCAACCCCAGCGAGAACTGGCTGCTGCGTGCCAAGGCCGACCTCACGCCGGCCATCATCGCGAAGGCGATCGCCAAGCGCTTGCGCAAGATCGGCATGGCGCCGGAAGGCAGCGACATCGCCGCGCGCATGGATGCGCGACTGGCCGTGATCGATCAGCGCGAGCGAGCCATGGCGGAGATGAAGATCGACACCGGGGATCGCATGCCGTGGTTCTGCAGCGGCTGCCCGCACAACACCAGCACCCGCGTGCCGGAAGGCTCGCGCGCGCTGGCGGGCATCGGCTGCCATTACATGTCGCAGTGGATGGACCGCAGCACCAGCACCTTCAGCCAGATGGGCGGCGAGGGCGTGGCTTGGGTGGGGCAGGCCCCGTTCACGACCGACAAGCACGTGTTCGCCAACGTGGGTGACGGCACCTACTTCCACAGCGGCCTGCTGGCCATTCGCCAATCGATCGCGGCCGGGGTGAACATCACCTACAAGGTGCTCTACAACGATGCGGTGGCCATGACCGGCGGCCAGCAGGTGGGCGAGCGCCCCGAAGGCCACAGCGTGCTGCAGATCCAGAAGAGCCTGGTCGCGGAAGGCGTGAAGAAGCTGGTCATCGTCACCGATGAGCCGCAGAAATACGACGGCGTGACGCTGGAGGCGGGGGTCACCGTGCATCACCGCGATGACCTCGACAAGATCCAGCGCGAGCTGCGCGAGATCGCGGGCTGCACGGCGATCATCTACGACCAGACCTGTGCCACCGAAAAGCGCCGCCGCCGCAAGCGCGGCAAGCTCGCCACGCCGGCCAAGACCGTGGTCATCAACGAGTTGGTCTGCGAGGGTTGCGGCGACTGCTCGGTGCAGTCCAACTGCCTGTCGGTCGAGCCCCTGGAAACCGAGTTCGGCCGCAAGCGCCGCATCAACCAGAACTCCTGCAACAAGGACTACAGCTGCGTCAAGGGCTTCTGCCCGAGCTTCGTCACCATCGAGGGTGGCGAGCTCAAGAAGCCCAAGAAAGAGAAGAAGGGGGACCTCGCCGCGCTGCCCCGCATTCCCGAGCCCGTGCTGCCGGTCGCCGAGGAGGCCTGGGGCATTCTCGTCGCAGGCGTTGGCGGAACCGGCGTGATCACCATCGGGCAAGTGCTGGGCATGGCCGCGCACCTTGAGGGCAAGGGCATTGTCACGCAGGACGCGGCGGGCCTGGCGCAGAAGGGCGGATCGACCTGGAGCCATGTCCAGATTGCCAACCGGCCGGAAGCCATCCACACAACCAAGATCGATACGGCCAACGCGGACCTCCTGATCGCGTGCGACGCCATCGTCGGTGCGAACAAGTACGCAACGGGGCTGATCCGCGAAGGGCGCACGTTCGTTGCGCTGAACACGCATGGCACACCGACCGCTGCCTTCACGCAGAACCCCGACTGGCAGTTCCCCGGCGGCAACTGCGAAGCGGTGCTGGCCGCCGCGGCGGGTGCGCAGATGGTGTCCAGCTTCGACGCGGAGCAGGCTGCGGTGCAGTTGCTGGGCGATTCGATCTACACCAATCCGCTGATGCTGGGCTATGCGTGGCAGATGGGCAAGGTGCCGCTCTCGCACGCTGCCTTGATGCGTGCCATGGAACTCAATGGGGTGCAGATCGAGAACAACAAGGCGGCCTTCGAGTGGGGACGCCGGTGCGCCCATGACCTCAAGGCGGTGCAGGCCTTGTACCAGGCCGCGGCCGTGATCGAGATCGTGCGCAAGCCGTCGCTCGACCAGGTCATCCGCAAGCGCGTCGAGTTCCTGACGGCGTATCAGAACGCAGCCTATGCGGCCGACTACCAGTCCTTCGTTGAGAAGGTTCGCTCGTCTGAAACACGCCTAAAGAGCACTCGCCTGACCGAGGCGGTGGCGCGCTACCTGTTCAAGCTGATGGCCTACAAGGACGAGTACGAAGTGGCGCGGCTGCACACCGATGCGGCATTCACGCAGAAGCTGGCCGACATGTTTGAAGGCGACTTCAAGGTAGTGCACCACCTCGCGCCCCCGACGTTTGCCAAACGCAACGACAAGGGTGAACTGGTCAAGCAACCCTTCGGCCCCTGGATGCGCCGCGCTTTCGGAATCCTCGCCAAGATGAAGAGCCTGCGCGGCACGGCGCTCGATCCCTTTGGCCGGACCGAGGAACGCAGGACGGAGCGCGCCCTGATCCAGGACTATCGCGCCAGCGTCGAGGAGCTGCTTCCCATGCTGTCGCCGGAGAAGCTCTCCCTCGCCGTGGAAATCGCCCGCATTCCCGAAGAGATCCGGGGGTATGGCCACGTGAAGGAGCGCCATCTTGCGGCGGCACGCGAGAAGTGGGCGGCCCTTCGCCACCAGTGGCGCAACGGGACCGTGGCGAAGGAGGTCGCCTGATTCACCAGCCTTCGGCATGACGCGGTGCCCGAAACACCGGGCATTGCGTCATCGCCGGTTTCTCCGGTCAGGCCACGCAGGCCAGACCGACCTGCGTAGTTCTTTCCTCGAAATTCAGATCGATTCCGGACAACACCGGCATAGCAACCATGAAAACAACTCGCTCATTCCTTGCGATTCCGGCTGCGGCCGTGCTTGCATGCTTTGGCCCGTCCGCGCACGCGGAAACGGTGAAGATCGCTTTGGCTGGCCCCGTGAGCGGCCCCGTCGCGCAGTACGGAGACATGGCAAAGGCCGGTGTGTTGACGGCGGTCGAGCAGATCAATGCTGCAGGCGGCACCGGCGGGCGCAAGCTTGAGGTCGTCATGATGGACGATGCCTGCGAACCCAAGCAGGCCGTGGCGGTCGCCAACAAGATCGTCAGCCAGGGGATCCGGTTCGTGATCGGCCACCTCTGTTCGGGATCGACGATTCCCGCCTCGGAGATCTACGAGAACGAGGGCGTGGTGATGGTGACGCCTTCCGCGACCGCGCCGCAGCTGACCGAGGGCAAGAAGCGCAAGTTCATCTTCCGCACCATCGGTCGCGACGACCAGCAGGGCCCTGCGGCGGCCCGGTACGTCATTGCCCAGAAAGGCATCAAGGCGGTGGCCGTCCTGCACGACAAGCAATCCTACGGCCAGGGCATTGCCGCCACTGTGAAAAAGAACCTCGATGCGGCCAAGGTTCCCGTCGCATTGTTTGAAGGCATCAACGCGGGCGATACCGACTACTCGGCCATCATCACCAAGCTCAAGTCGCAGAAGATCGACTTTGTCTATTACGGCGGCTACCACCCGGAAATGGGACTGCTGCTGCGTCAGGCGCGCGAGCAAGGCATCAAGGCCGTCTTCATGGGGCCGGAAGGCGTTGGCAACAAGGACGTGACCGCGATTGCCGGTGCGGCTTCCGAGGGGATGCTGGTCACGCTGCCTGCGGATTTTTCGACCGACCCCGCCAATGCGGCCGTGGTGAAAGCCTTTGCAGACAAGAAGCGTGACATCAATGGTCCGTTCCAGCTGCCGTCCTATGCCGGCGTCAAGGTGCTTGCGGATGCCATTGCCGGCGCCAAGAGCACCGACCCCGCCAAAGTGGCTGCGTTCATGCACCAGAACAGTTTCCAGACGCCCATTGGCAAGGTCGAGTACGACGCCCAGGGTGACTTGAAGTCTTTCCGGTTCACCGTCTTCACCTGGCACAAGGACGCCACCAAGACGCCCGCCAACTGATTTTCCGCTGGGTCCGTCACGCTCCGGGAGGGCGGGGCGGGCCTCGGTGCTTTGCCCATCCCTACCTATTTCAACAATGGAGACTGCCATGAAATCCACGATTCGTCCTCATCGGCTTGCTGCGGCTGCCGTCCTCGCCGTCCTGGGGCTGTCCGCGCAAGCCCAGACCGTCAAGATCGCCATTGCTGGCGCCATGACGGGTTCGGTGGCCCAGTACGGCGACATGATGAAGGCAGGCGCCCTGACCGCCATCGAGCAGGTCAATGCCGCAGGTGGGGTGAATGGGAAGAAATTGGAGCCCGTCATCATGGACGACGCCTGTGAGCCCAAGCAGGCCGTGGCAGTCGCCAACAAGATCGTCAGCCAGGGCATCAAGTACGTCATCGGCCATGTGTGCTCCGGATCGACCATTCCCGCTTCGGAGATCTACGAGAACGAAGGCGTGCTCATGGTGACGCCGACGGCCACGGCGCCGCAGCTGACCGAGAGCAAGAAGCGCAAGCTCATCTTCCGAACGATCGGCCGGGACGATCAGCAGGGGCCCGTGGCCGCAGGCTACATCATCAATACGGTCAAGCCGAAAAAGGTGGCGGTGCTGCACGACAAGCAGTCCTACGGCCAAGGCATTGCCGCCACGGTCAAGAAGGAGCTGGATGCCGCCAAGGTGCCGGTGGTGTTCTACGAGGGCATCAATGCCGGCGAGCCCGACTATTCCGCCGTCATCACGAAGCTGAAGTCCCAGGGCATCGACTTCGTCTACTTCGGCGGCTACCACCCGGAGATCGGGCTCCTCATGCGCCAGTCGCGGGAGCAGGGCGTGAAAGCGGTCTTCATGGGGCCGGAGGCTGTGAGCAGCAAGGAGGTGACGGCCATCGCGGGCGCGGCTTCCGAGGGCATGCTGCTCACGCTGCCTGTTGATTTCTCTGCAGACCCCGCGAACGCCGGGCTCGTGAAGGCCTTTGCCGAGAAAAAGCGTGACGCGGGCGGCGCGTTCCAGATGCCGGCCTACGCTGCGGTCAAGATCATCGCCGATGCGATGTCCGGCTCCAAGAGCACGGACCCGGAAAAGGTCGCTGCCTTCATGCACCAGAACACTTTCCAGACCCCGATCGGCACGGTCCAGTACGACGCCCAGGGAGACCTCAAGTCGTTCAAGTTCGTGGTCTACACCTGGCACAAGGATGCCACCAAGACCGCTGCCAACTGATGCAGCACGTGGCTAGGCCGGCGTCCGGTTCAAGGATCGGATGCTGCCGGCCTGCTTTGAACGCTCTTGTTGCGAGGCATCCTGGATGAGCGACTTCCTTCCCCAATTCACCCAGCAACTGGTCAATGGCCTGACGCTGGGCTCTATCTATGCGCTGATCGCCATCGGCTACACCATGGTGTACGGGATCATCGGCATGATCAACTTCGCCCACGGCGAGATCTACATGATCGGTGCGTATCTCGGTCTGGTCACGCTCACCGCCATCGGGACGCAGGCGGGCTATCCGCTGCCGCTGGTGCTCGGCGCAGCGCTGCTGGTGTCGGTGGTGGTCACCGGCACGTACGGCTTTGTCGTCGAGCGCGTGGCTTACCGCCCCTTGCGGGGCGGGCCGAGGCTGGTGCCGCTGATCTCGGCGATTGGCATGTCCATCTTCCTGCAGAACTACATGCAGATCGCGCAAGGCGCGCGGGACGTTTCCGTGCCTGTGCTGGTGTCTGGCGCACTGGAGCTGGACATGGGCGGGGACTTCACCGTCACCGTGCCCTACGCACGCTTGCTCATCGTGGGCGTGACCGTGGCGCTGATGATCCTGCTGACGCTGTTCATCGCGCGTTCGCGCACGGGGCGCGCCTGCCGTGCCTGCGCCGAGGATATGCGCATGGCCAATCTGCTGGGCATCGACACCAACAAGGTGATCTCTTTCACCTTCGTGCTCGGGGCCATTCTCGCCGCCGTGGGCGGGGTGCTGATCGGGCTGACCATCGGCAAGCTCAACCCCTTCATCGGTTTCATCGCTGGCATCAAGGCCTTCACGGCCGCGGTGCTGGGCGGTATCGGCAGCATTCCCGGTGCCATGCTGGGCGGCATTGTGCTGGGGTTGGCGGAAACGTTCGCGACCGGCTACATGCCTGCGGAATACAAGGACGTGGTGGCATTCAGCCTGCTCGTTCTCGTATTGCTGTTCCGGCCGACCGGCCTGCTGGGCAAGCCGGATGTGGAGAAAGTGTGAGGACGACATGACACAAGCCATTGCAATGAAAGCGTCGCCGTTCCCCGCCGTCCTCAAGGACGCGGCGATCGCGGCCCTGTTGACCGCGGTGTTGACCATCCCGGCGCTTGGGCTCCAACTCAAGCTCGACGGGTACAAGATGGTCCTGGAGCCGCACTGGCGTCCCGTGTGGATTGCCGTGATCGTGGTGTTCCTGTTCCAGTTGTGCAAGCCGATGCTGGCAGGCGCGCGCGGCGTCGTGCGGCTGCCAGCCATTCCGATGCCGGGGCCGCATCAGCAGCGCGTGGCGATCTGGTTCTTGCTGCTGGCGGGGTTCGCGTGGTCGTTCTTCGGCTCGCGCGGGGCGCTCGACATCGCCACGCTGGCGCTGATCTACGTGATCTTGGGCCTGGGCCTGAACATCGTGGTGGGCTTCGCCGGGCTGCTCGATCTGGGCTACGTGGGCTTCTACGCCGTCGGCGGATACACCTATGCGTTGCTCAACCAGTATTTCGGATTGAGTTTCTGGGAGTGCCTCCCGATCGCGGCGGCGATGTCGGCCACATTCGGCTTCCTGCTCGGATTTCCGGTGCTGCGCCTGCGCGGCGACTATCTGGCCATCGTCACCTTGGGCTTTGGCGAGATCATCCGGCTGTTGCTGAATAATCTCACCAGCGTGACAGGCGGTCCCGATGGCATCTCGGGCATCCCCAAGCCGACGGCCTTCGGGTTCGAGATTGCGCGCGCCGCTAAGACGGCAGGCGCGCAGACCTTCCATGAACTGCTGGGCCTGACCTACAGAGGGGACCACATGGTGCTCTTCCTGTACTTGCTGGCGCTGTTGCTGGTGGGCTTCACGCTCTTCGTCACCAGCCGGTTGATCCGCATGCCGATGGGCCGGGCCTGGGAGGCGCTGCGCGAGGATGAGATCGCCTGCCGCTCGCTGGGCCTGAGCCCGACCCGCGTGAAGCTGTCGGCCTTCACGCTGGGCGCTTCCTTCGCGGGCATCGGCGGCGCCTTCTTCGCGGCACGCCAAGGGCTGGTCAATCCCGAGTCCTTCACCTTCATCGAGTCGGCGTTGATCCTCGCGGTCGTTGTGCTCGGCGGCATGGGCTCGCAGCTCGGCGTGGCGCTGGCGGCCATTCTGCTGACGGTGCTGCCGGAACTCACGCGCGAGTTTGCGGAGTACCGCATGCTGATCTTTGGCCTGGTGATGATCCTGATGATGATCTGGCGCCCCCAAGGGCTGCTGCCCACCAGCCGCCCCCATCTGGAGTTGCCGCGATGACTGCCATTGCATCTTCCGAATTGCTCACAGTCTCCGGCTTGCAGATGCGCTTTGGTGGCCTGATGGCGGTCAACGGCATCGACTTCCAGGTCCGCCGCAACGAGGTCTTCGCCATCATCGGGCCGAACGGTGCGGGCAAGACCACGGTGTTCAACTGCGTCGGCGGGTTCTACAAGCCGACCGGCGGGGACGTGATCCTGGATGGCCACCGCATCGCAGGGCTGCCCAGCCACCTCGTGGCACGCAAGGGCCTGGTGCGCACCTTCCAGAACATCCGCCTGTTCAAGCGTCTGACGGTCGTGGAAAACCTGATGGTCGCGCAGCATCTGCAGGTCAAGACGGGGCTGCTGCATGGGTTGCTGGCGACGCCCGCATACCGCCGCGCCGAGCGGGAGGCGCTGGTGCGTGCCGCGCAATGGCTGGATCGGATGGAGTTGACCGAGGTCGCCAATCGCGAGGCCGGGACGCTCTCCTACGGCCACCAGCGCCGCCTGGAAATCGCCCGCTGCATGATCACCAAACCCCGGCTGCTGTTGCTGGACGAGCCCGCGGCGGGCCTGAACCCGCAGGAAAAGCTCGAGCTCCAGCACCTGATCAAGCGGCTGCGCCACGAGTTCGGGATCTCCGTGCTGCTGATCGAACACGACATGGGGCTGGTCATGGGCGTCTCCGACCGCATTCTCGTGATGGAGCACGGGCGGCCAATCGTCACAGCCAGGCCCGAAGAGGTGCGGAACGACCCGCGCGTGATCAAGGCCTACCTGGGGGAGGAGTGATGCTAAAGCTGGAGAAAATCCACACCCACTATGGCGCCATCGAGGCACTTTCCGGGGTATCGATCGAGGTCAAGAAGGGGGAGATCGTCACCCTGATCGGCAGCAATGGCGCGGGCAAGACGACGCTGATGATGACGGTGTGCGGTTCCCCGCGCGCCAGCAGCGGGCGCGTGCTGTTCGAGGGGCGGGACATTACCAACCGCAACACCCACGACATCATGCGCATGGGCATGGCGATCTCGCCGGAGGGCAGGCGGGTGTTTCCCAGTCTGACCGTGGTGGACAACCTGAAGATGGGCGGCTTCTTCGCCGATCGCCATGAAATCGAGGCCGGGATCGAGCATGTGTTCAAGCTCTTTCCGCGGCTGCGCGAGCGTTCGGCTCAGCGCGCCGGAACGATGTCAGGCGGCGAGCAGCAGATGCTGGCGATCGGCCGCGCCCTGATGAGCCGTCCACGTCTGCTGCTGCTGGACGAACCCACGTTGGGTCTGGCGCCGCTGGTCATTGCGCAGATCTTCGACATCATCCGCACGATCCGGGAAGAAGGGGTCACGGTCTTTCTGGTCGAGCAGAACGCCAACAAGGCACTGCAAGTGGCCGATCGGGGCTACGTGCTGGAAACCGGGCGCGTCGTTCTCGCTGACACCGGCAGGAATCTGCTCACCAATGACCGCATTAAGCAAGCCTATCTGGGTGGATAGGGGCGGCACCCTGGGTGGCAATGCTTTGGCACGGGATTCTCTGAAAGGCCGAATGGGCGTCCTCCAATGCCAATGGCCGCGGCCTCGGCTTGCCACTTCGCCATCCAGTGCCACGAAGAGTTGGTCAGGATTTTCTGACCGTTGAGTTTGGGGTTTACACAAGGAGTAAAAAATGGGCAACGATGCCGATTTGAAGGTTTCGATCGAGAGAAGTCTGTCGCCGACTGCGCCAGAGGTGCGCGCGAAGCTGCTGGAGAATCCGGCGTTCGGGCGCCAGTTCAGCGATCACATGGCGACCGCTCGGTACTCGGCGGAACGCGGCTGGCACGACGCCAAGATTGAGCCGCGCGGTGGCTTCAACTTCGATCCGGCGTCGCTGGTCTTTCACTACGCTCAGGAAATCTTCGAGGGCATGAAGGCCTATCGCCAGCCAGACGGTAGCGTGGCGCTGTTCCGCCCCGACGCCAATGCCCGCCGCTTTCGCAATTCCGCGAACCGGCTGGCGATGGCGCCGCTGCCGGAATCCCTGTTCCTGGAGTCCGTGCGGGAACTGGTGCGTATCGACCGCGACTGGATCCCGGCGGCGGATGGCGCGGCACTCTATCTGCGGCCTTTCATGATCGCCACCGAGGTGTTGGTGGGCATGAAGCCTTCGGCCGAGTATCTGTATTGCGCCATCGCGTCGCCTGTGGGCTCCTACTTCAAGGCGGGCTCATCTGCCGTGACGGTATGGGTTTCCGAGGACTTCACCCGTGCCGGGCCCGGCGGAACCGGCGATGCCAAATGCGGCGGCAACTATGCCGCGAGCCTGGCCGCGCAGGCGGAAGCGGCCCGCCAGGGCTGCGACCAGGTGGTGTTCCTCGATGCCGTCGATCGGTGCTGGGTGGAGGAGCTGGGCGCGATGAATATCTTCTTTGTCTTCAACGACGGATCGATCCAGACTCCGCCCCTGACCGGCACGATCCTGCCCGGCATCACGCGCGAGTCCTTGATGGTGCTGGCGGGCGACATGGGAATGACCGTGCGTGAAGAGCCCTATGCCATTGACCAGTGGCAGGCAGATGCCCAAAGCGGCCGCCTGACCGAAGCGTTTGCCTGCGGCACGGCTGCCGTGGTGACGCCGATCGGCACCGTGAAAGGACGCCAGCACAACTTCACGGTTGGCGACGGTGATGTGGGGCCGGTGGCGAGCCGCTTGAAATCGGCCCTGCTCGATATCCAGCAGGGGCGTGCTCCCGACACGCATGGCTGGATGGAACGGATCGGCTGAAGCACTCCGCCCGCAGGTCTGCCAAACCCGCGGGCTTCTTCCTGTCTTCATCCTTGCGGCTAGCCCTTGGAAAAGAGCTCCATGATCGAATCGCGCAGCCATTGGATTCCTGCATCGCTGCGGCTTCTCTCATGCCAGTGAACGCGGATGTCGAAGGTGGGCAGTTGGAGCGGTGTAGGGGTCACGTGGAATCTGTCGAGGTGTTGAATGATGGACAGGCCGCCTTCGGGCAGCGTCAGCAAGTAGTCGCTCTTGGTCAGCAGGCTTTCGGCTGCCAGGTAGTGCGGCACACTCAATCCGATACGGCGGAACACCCCTTTGGAGCGGAGCACGCCCTCCACCAGGGCATGCCCGCTGCTCGCCGCATCGATGACCAGGTGCTCTGCCTCGGCGAACTTGGCCAGATCAAGCTTGCGCTGCGCCATGTGGTGCTCGCGGCGCATGATGGTGAAGAACCGGTCCTTGCGCACGGTGCGGGCATGCACTCTGCCCTTGATCATGGGTAGTGAACCCATGGCGATGTCGACAGCTCCCGAGGCCAGTCCGTTCTCGACTTCCTCCCACCGAAGCGACTGAATGGCAAGGCGAACACCCGGTGCCTTGCGATTGAGGTGCCCGTGGAGTTCCGGGAGAAACACCAGTTGGCCGATGTCGGACATATGGAGCTTGAAGACCCGCGTCGATCTTGCGGGGTCGAAACCCGTCGGCTGGACGAGCGCCTGTCTCAGGCCTTCAAGAAGCGGCTGGATCCTTTTGTACAGGGCGAGGGCTGTATCGGTCGGGGCCACCCCATAGCGAGACCGCACGAAAAGCGGGTCTCCCACCACGTCGCGCCAGCGCCGCACCATGAGTGAAACGGCGGACTGGCTCATGTCCAGCCGCAGGGCGACCTGGCTCAGATTTCGGGACTCGCAGATGAGGCAGAAAGCATGCAACTCACCCAGCGACCAGTTGTAGGGGCTCGATGGATCCGCTACGGCCATGTTGTCCTCGCTGGCTTTGGTCTTGCCCGGCTCAACCGGCAGCGGCCAAGAATGCCTTGCCGAAACCTGGCCGAGGCATCAACAAAGGTGGTTTCCGATGACGGCATAGGCGATCAATTCAAAAATCATCCTCGGTGCGGCATGGCTCACGGTGTTCGACTTGCCTTGCGTCGGAACATCCGCGATGGGGTTTGCGGCTGCTTGGCGCTATACAAAGCCAGTCAGCCGGGAGGCCAATGACTGCAGTTCTGTCAACGACGGCTCCTTGCGTGGCCATCCCAATGTCACGCCATCACCGTGCTGGCGCGGCAGCACGTGCAGATGCACATGCGGAACCGTCTGCCAACCTGCTGGCTTGTTCGTCTGCAGCACGGTGATGCCGTCCGGATGGAAGGCAGCTTCGACGGCGCGGGCGATGCGTGTTGCCGTCCGGAACAGCGCGCCAGCTGTCTCGTCGTCGAGATCGAGAATTGTCTCGACCTGCGCCTTGGTGGCCACAATCACATGGCCGGGGTTGACCTGGCCTGCGTCCATGAAAGCGATCGTTAAATCGTCTTCATAGACGATGGCAGCGGGAATCTCGCGCTGAATGATGCGGGTAAAAATCGTGGCACCCATATATGTTCCTGCATGAATGTTGTGCCAGACGGCTGTCGGCGAGGGCCGTGTGTCCGGCTTGCTTTGAGGGGAACCGTCCTATCGGATGGTGAGGACGAGCTTCCCGATCACCCCTCTTGACGCGAGCCGGGCCGCTGCGTCAGCGAAGGATTCGAGAGGGAACGTTTGCATGACGCGCGGGCGCACGAACCCCTGCTGGTAGAGTTGGTTGAGCTTCGCCTGGGCCTCTGCGACGAGCTCGGGCGAGTGCATCGGATAGTCCGTCCACTGCATGCCGGCGACGGAGATGTTCTTGAGCAGCAGGTAGGAGCCCTTGATCACCGGAATCTTGCCGGCGGCAAATCCGATGATCACGGCCCGGCCGCGCCGAGCGAGCTGTCGAATGCACGCATCGAACACGTCGCCACCCACGGGGTCCAGAAATACGTCGGCACCTTTGCCGTCTGTAGCGCGATGCACTTGTGCGCGAACGGACTCGGGAAGGTTGGGGACGGACAGGTCGATCACCTCGTCGGCTCCGGATTGGCGCACCGCTTCCGCCTGGGCTTCCGAAGTCACGCCTGCGAGGACTTTGGCACCAAGCCCCTTGGCGATCTGCACGGCGGCCAGGCCGACGCCTCCGGCGGCGCCACTGATCAGTACGGTCTCGCCTTTGCGGAAGCCGCCGCGATCAGTGAGCGCAAAGAACGCCGTCTGGTACACGAGGCCCATCGCAGCCGCATCGACGAAGGGCATTTCGGTCGGAATCTTGTGCGCGCTCGCCTGCGGAACGGACAGACGACTTGCAAAGCAGCCGTTTTCCACCTGCGCCACGACGTGGTCCCCGCTCTTGAGTGAGCTCACGTTCGCACCGACCGCCTCCACGATCCCCGCCGCATCCTTCCCAGGGATGAAGGGCGGCTCAGGCAGGACTTGGTATTTCCCGCTCATCACCAGGAGATCGGGGAAGTTGATCGACGCGGCCTTGACGCTGATCAGGACGTCGTCGGGGCCGACAACTGGGTCGGTCACCTCTTCGACGCGATGGATGCGAGGGTCTTCGCTGAATTGACGGATGACTACGGCTTTCATGCTGATCGGACGAGGTAGGGGTGGCGGGTGCGCGCTTCAAACCCAACGGTTGTAGCTACCCCGTTCCGCTGACAATGGGGCGCGCGTCTACGTCATTATGTATGCATCATTGCATATCTCATAACAATATTTCCAAAAAACTAGTGTAAACCCCTGTTTTGTCGCTGCATATACATCAAGATATTGATGTATATGATAAGTTCTGCGAAGATGCCGCCGTCGTGAAAACGATGGGCCGCGTGCAGGTCTGTTCAGGCCGCTTGTGTCTCGCATGAGAGTGCCTGCGCAGTGGGTCCCTGGCCGTGGTTCCGATGCATTCATACCGAAATGAAGGAGACGAGACCGATGCGAGAGATCAACGTTCACGAACTAGCCGACAAGGCCAAGTTCAACCGCTTCCACGCCAAGGTGCTGGCCTGGTGCTTTCTGGTCATCATCCTTGACGGCTACGACTTGGCGGTCGCTGGAGCGGCGCTTCCAGCCATCATGAAAGAGATGGGCGTGCAGGCTGCGACCGCCGGATTTATGGCCAGCTCGGCGCTGTTTGGGATGATGTTCGGCGCCATCTTCCTGGGCGCATTGGCCGACAAGATCGGGCGTCGCTGGACGATCTCGCTGTGCGTCTTTCTCTTCAGCGTGTTCACTGCGGCAGCGGGCTTGACCAAGGACCCTGTCACGTTCAGCATTGCGCGCTTCATCGCCGGGCTGGGCATTGGCGGTGTGATGCCGAACATCACCGCACAGATGACGGAGTACGCCCCGAAGCGGATCCGCAGCTTCCTGACGACCGTCATGTTCTCCGGCTACGCCATCGGCGGAATCCTGGCCGCAGTGCTGGGCAAGCAGTTCATCGCGCAGTTCGGCTGGCAGATTGTCTTTTTCGCTGCCGGCGCTCCGGTGCTGTTGATTCCCTTCATCCTGAAGTCGATGCCGGAATCGCTGTCGTTTCTGGTGTCCCGGCGCGACAGCGGGCAGCTGCGTCAGCTTGTCCAGTCCATCGACCCGGCGTTCAAGGTCGGCACGAACGACACGTTCCGCCCGCCTCAGGCGGCTCATTCGGAATCGGGCGTGACGGTGGCGCAGCTGTTTCAGGATGGCCGGGGGCTGAGCACGGTGATGTTCTGGGTGGCCTTCTTCACCGGCTTGTTCATGATCTACGCGCTCAGTACCTGGCTGACGAAGCTGATGGCCATGTCGGGCTACAGCCTGGGTTCCGCGTTGAGTTTCGTCATCGCACTCAATGTGGGGGCGGTGATTGGCTCGATCGGCGGCGGCTGGCTCGCGGACCGGTTCCACATCAAGTGGGTGGTCGTCTGCATGTACGCGCTTGGGGGCGTTTTCCTGTACATGATGACGCTCAAGACCTCGACCGAGGTGCTCTATTTCATCATCGCTGCCGTCGGTGCCTGCTCCACGGGCGCGCAAATCGTCGTCTATGCCTACAGCGGCCAGTACTACCCGTCGGACATCCGCTCGACCGGGATCGGCATGGCGTCGGGCATCGGGCGCCTTGGCGCGATCGCGGCTCCCTTGCTGATCGGGCTGATCGTGTCGCTGCAACTTCCGCTTGAGCAGAACTTCCTGGTCATTGGTGCCGCAGGCGTCCTGGGAGCCGCTGCGCTCGCATGCATCAACCATGGCCGATCGGCGTCAGAACTGACCCTCAAAACGGGTACCGCCGTGTGAGTGCGCCAACGGCTGGGCCTTGGCGGCCCAGCCGTTGGCTGCGCTATTGCGCTTCGAGTCCCGCCTTGCCCTGAGCCGGATCCCGAACGGCACAGCCGGGGGGGCAAGGGATCCCTTGCGAACCCCGCATGTCCCGGATGCCGCGCAGCGCCGGCGCTGCCGCTGGAGATCTCACTCGCACACCTATTTGTGTAGTGATATTGATCTTTTGTGATGACTAATGACCGCAAAAGTAGGTATAAACCCCAGATCATTGAAATAATATACATCATGATCTTGACGTAAATGGGCGAACCCGAGATCATTGAGACCACCCTAGGCCCACCACGAGAGACAAGCATGCCCGCTTATCCACACCTCCTCAGCCCCCTGCGCGTCGCTGGGGTAGATCTGCCGAACCGCATGGTGATGGGCGCGATGCATACGCGCCTGGAAACGCTGGATCGTCCCCACGAAAGACTGGCTGCCTTCTACGCAGCCCGCGCCGCGGGTGAGATCGGCCTCATCCTCACCGGTGGCTACTCTCCCGTGCCCGAAGGGGTGATGGACGAAGGCGGTTTGGTGCTGGACAAGCCCGAGCAGCTGGACGAGCACCGCGTCATCACATCGGCGGTGAACGAGGCCGGTGGCCACATCGTCCTGCAGATTCTTCACGCGGGCCGCTATGCCAAGGTGCCCACCTGCGTCGCACCTTCGGCCGGCAAGGCGCGGATCAACGTTCATCCACCGCGTCCGCTGACGACCGCGGAGGTCTGGACAACCGTCGAGAGCTTTGCTCACACATCGGCGCTGGCGGAGCAGGCCGGATATGCAGGCATCGAGATCATGGGTTCCGAGGGCTACCTGATCAATGAGTTCACGGCAGCGTTGACCAACCAGCGCGACGACGAGTTCGGCGGGGACTTCGAGCGTCGGATCCGCTTCCCGCTCGAAATCGTCAAGGCCGTGCGGGCGCGGGTCTCCCCGCAGTTCATGGTCATCTATCGCATCTCGTCCATCGACCTGATGGACGGGGGCATGACCGGCGAGGAAGTTGCCGAATTTGCCCGCCGTGTCGAGGCTGCGGGCGCGGACATGATCAACACCGGCATTGGCTGGCATGAGTCGTCCGTGCCGACGATGGCGGCCCCGGTGCCGCGTGCTGCCTGGATCGACGCGATCCGCAACGTCAAGCGCGCGGTTGGCATTCCGGTCATGGCGTCCAACCGCATCAACGCGCCCGATGTGGCCGAGGAGATCATTGCCTCCGGCGCGGCGGATCTGGTTTCGATGGCCCGCCCGTTGCTGGCCGACCCTGAGTTCGCCCGCAAGACGCGCGAAGACCGTGCCGACGAAATCAACACCTGCATTGCCTGCAACCAGGCCTGTCTGGATCGCATCTTCACTGACCGCGTGGCGACTTGCCTGGTCAACCCCAGAGCGGGGCGCGAGATCGAGTTCGACAACAGCAAGACCGCCACTCCCAAGCATTTCGCCGTTGTCGGCGGTGGGCCCGCGGGCATGGCGTTCGCGATCAACGCCGCCCAGCGCGGACATCGGGTCACGCTGTTCGAGGCGGGCGACCAGTTGGGCGGCCAACTGAACATGGCCCGCAAGGTGCCCGGCAAGAACGAGTTCAACGAGATGTTGCGGTACTTCCGGGTCACGCTGGAACGCTTGCAGGTGGCCGTGCATCTGCAAACGCGTGTCGAGGCCGGAGATCTGGCCGGGCGTGTGCGCTCGGGAGAGTTCGACGAGGTGGTGATTGCGACCGGCGTGGTGCCGAGGGAGCCCGATATCCGCGGGCTCGATCACTCGAAGGTGGTCAGCTACCTGGATGTGCTGGCCAACGGCGCGCCGGTGGGCAACAAGGTAGCCATCATCGGCGCGGGCGGCATTGGCTTTGACGTGGCCGAGTACCTGGTCGGCAATGCCGAGGAGTCGCTCAAGCCACAGGTGTTCATGGATGCCTGGGGGGTGGATACGGGTATCCGCAGCGCGGGAGGCCTCAAGGCGCCTGCGCAGCACGCGACTGAGCGCGTCATCCACATGTTCCAGCGCAAGCCCGAATCACTGGGCAAGAACCTGGGCAAGTCCACGGGCTGGATTCTCAAGGCCAAGCTGCGCAAGGCCGATGTGGCCATGACTGCCGGTGCGAGCTACCGGGCGGTCGACGATCAGGGCCTGCACTACAGCGTGAATGGCGAGGCTCGCGTCTTGGACGCGGACACCGTCATTCTCTGCGCGGGACAGCTGTCGAACCGGGCGCTGTTCGATGGCTTGGCCAAGCGGGGTGTCAAGGCCCACGTGATCGGCGGAGCGGATGTCGCGGCTGAGTTGGACGCATTGCGCGCCATCGACCAGGCAACGCGCTTGGCGGTTTCGTTCTGATCTTCACCAGTCCCACCCGGAGAAAAGCATGACGAACAAGTTCAAGCAAGACCTCGATAAGAATCCCGGCAACTACCGGCCGCTGACCCCGCTGGGGTTTCTCGACCGTGCGGCGGATGTCTATCCAGACCGCATCGCCGTCATCCACGGCGAGCGGCGCTATACCTGGGCCGCGTATGCCGAGCGCTGCCGCAGCCTGGCGCGTGCCCTGATCGGTGCGGGCATTGAGCGCGGCGACACGGTCGCCATCCTCGCGGCCAATATCCCGGAGATGCTGGAGGCGCAATTTGGCGTGCCGATGGCGGGCGCGGTCGTCAACTCCATCAATATCCGCCTGGATGCGGCAGCGATCGCCTTCATCCTGCAGCACTCGGAGACCCGTTTGCTGTTGGTGGATCAGCAGTTTGCAGATGTGGCGCGTGCGGCGGTGAAGCTTTCCGGCATGCAGATGGATGTCGTGGACATCCGTGGCAGCGACGTCCCCGATGCCGAGCCGGTCGGCGTGATCGACTACGAGAGCTTCTTGGCTAATGCGCCGGCTGATGCGCAGCTGCGGTACCCCGAGGACGAGTGGGATGCCGTCGCGTTGAACTACACCTCGGGAACCACGGGCAATCCGAAGGGGGTGGTCTACCACCACCGCGCGGCCTATCTCAATGCCCTGGGCACCGCCATCTATGCGCGGCTGAACATCGGAACGCCGGTCTATCTGTGGACCTTGCCCTTGTTCCATTGCAACGGCTGGTGCTATGCCTGGGCCATGGCAGCCGTGGGCGGCACGAACGTGTGCTTGCGCAAGGTTGTCGCCGAAGACATCTACGAAGCCATCGGCCGACATGGCGTGACGCATTTCTGTGGTGCGCCGGCGGTGCTGAGTTCGCTGGTGGCTGGCAAGCCGCAGAACTGGAGCAATCCAAGCTCACCCATTCTGGTTGCTTGCGCCGGTGCCTCGCCGCCGGTGTCAGTGATCGCGCAAACCGAGGCGCTGGGTTTCGAGGTGCTGCATGTATATGGCATGACCGAACAGCACGGCGTCAACACGGTGTGCGTGACCCAGGATTCCTGGGCCGCCATGGCGCCGGAGGAGAGGTCGCGCCACATGGGCCGCCAGGGCGTGCGCACGGCCGTG
This sequence comes from Cupriavidus sp. GW821-FHT07C08, assembly GCF_059419025.1. Taxonomy (NCBI): domain Bacteria; kingdom Pseudomonadati; phylum Pseudomonadota; class Betaproteobacteria; order Burkholderiales; family Burkholderiaceae; genus Cupriavidus; species Cupriavidus sp. GW821-FHT07C08. Next base: position 184,129 of record NZ_JBWKQZ010000002.1, on the reverse strand, counting down.
GCGGGAGACATGATCGTGGCCAATCCCCATACCCTCCAGCCGGTGTCGCGGGACGGCAAGACGATTGGCGAGGTGTTGTTCCGCGGGAACCTGGGCATGAAGGGCTACCTCAAGAATCCCGAGGCCACACGCGAGGCCTTCCAGGGCGGCTGGATGCACAGCGGTGACCTGGCCGTGGTGCACGAGGACGGCTACATCGAGATCAAGGACCGCTCCAAGGACATCATCATCTCCGGTGGCGAGAACGTCTCGTCCATCGAGGTCGAAGAAGTGCTGTTCACGCATCCGGCGGTGTTCCAGGTCGCAGTGGTCGCTGTGCCTGATGCGAAGTGGGGTGAAGTGCCCTGTGCTGTGCTGGAACTGCATCCGCAGTACGTAGGCACGCTGACGCAGGAGGAGGTCATCCAGTTCTGCCGCTCCAGGCTTCCGGGCTTCAAGACACCCAAGCACGTGATCTTCGAGCCGATCGTGCGCACCGCGACCGGCAAGCTCCAGAAATTCAAGCTGCGCGACCATGTCGCTCAGGTCATCGCCAACCGCAACTACTGACTCGTTTTACTACAGGAGAGCATTCCTATGCGTGGACTCAAAGACAAAGTCGCCATCATCACTGGCGCAGCCGGCGGCATCGGGCGCAGCCTGGTGCAACGCTTCCTGGAAGAGGGCGCGCGCGTTGCCGCCCTGGATCTGAACCAGGCCGGCCTCGATGAACTCAAGGGCCAGTTCCAGCAGTACGCGGGTCAACTGGCCACGGTTCAGCTGGACATCACGGATCACGATGCGGTTGCCAAGGCCGTGCAGAGGATCCATGCCGACCTCAAGCAGATCGACATCCTGGTCAACAACGCTGGCTGGGACGTGGCCATGCAGTTCGTCGAGACCACTCCCGATCTGTGGGACAAGCTGATCGCGATCAACCTCAAGGGGCCGCTGAGCCTGCAGCACGCCGTGGTTCCTCTCATGGTGGAGGCTGGTGGCGGCAAGATCGTCAACATCGCCTCCGATGCGGGCCGCGTCGGCTCGTCGGGAGAATCGGTCTACGCTGCTTGCAAGGGCGGCATCATCGCCTTCAGCAAGACGCTGGCACGCGAGACCGCGCGCAACAACGTGCGCGTCAACGTGGTGTGTCCCGGTCCGACCGACACCGCGCTGCTGCAGTCCTTCACGGGTGGCGGTGAGTTCGGCCAGAAGATCTACGACGGCCTGAAGCGTGCCATCCCCCTCAAACGCCTCGGCCAGCCCGAGGACATTCCCGGCGCCGTGGCGTTCCTCTCGAGTGACGATGCCAACTTCATCACCGGCCAGGTCATGTCGGTGTCCGGTGGCCTGACCATGCACGGCTAACCCCATCAGGAGACGAACATGAGCGACTACACCGACATTCTCTACGAAGAAAAGGGCGGCGTTGCCCGCATCACGATCAACCGCCCCGAGAAGTACAACGCCTTCCGTGGCAAGACCTGCGATGAGCTGATCGACGCGCTGCACCGCGCCGGCTGGAACAAGGCTGTTGGCGTCATCGTGCTGACCGGCGTGGGCGACAAGGCGTTCTGCACCGGCGGCGACCAGTCCGCGCATGACGGTGGTTACGACGGCCGTGGTCTGGTCGGCCTGCCGGTCGAGGAGCTGCAGGGCTTGATCCGCGAGGTGCCAAAGCCCGTGATCGCCCGCGTCAACGGCTATGCGATCGGCGGCGGCAACGTGCTGGTGACCTGCTGTGATCTGGCGATTGCTTCCGAGACGGCGCAGTTCGGCCAGGTCGGCCCCAAGGTCGGCTCGGTGGATCCCGGCTTCGGCACGGCGTTCCTGGCCCGCGTGGTCGGTGAGAAGAAGGCCCGTGAGATCTGGTACCTGTGCCGTCGCTACAAGGCGCAGGATGCGCTGGCCATGGGCCTGGTCAATGCCGTGGTGCCCGCCGACCAGCTCGATGCCGAAGTGCAGAAGTGGTGCGATGAAATCCTGGCGCTGAGCCCCACGGCTATCGCCATCGCCAAGCGCTCCTTCAATGCCGACTCGGATTCGATCCGCGGTATCGGCGGCCTGGGCATGCAGGCGCTGGCGCTGTACTACGGCACCGAGGAGTCGCACGAGGGCGTCAAGGCCTTCATGGAAAAGCGCAAGCCCCGCTTCCGTCCCCAGCCTGACGAAGGCAGCCAGGCATGAGTGCCGAACTGACCTACCGTGAGGATGTCGCGGTACTGACGCTGAACCGTCCGAAGGCATTGAATGCCTTGAACGCCGAAATGGTGGGCGAGATCGCGGAGCGCCTTGACGAGGTTGCTGTGTCGAAGGCTCGGGCGCTGCTCATCGTTGGCGCAGGCGGTGGCAAGGCCTTTTGCGCCGGCGCCGACGTGGGCGAACTGCAGGGCAAGAATGCCGACCAGCAGCGCAAAACCGCACGGCGTGGTCAGTTGGTGTTTGCCAAGCTGGACAGGCTGCGCATCCCCTCGGTCGCCGTTATTACCGGGGTGGCGTTCGGGGGCGGGCTCGAACTGGCGATGGCCTGCACCTTTCGCATCGCGACGCCCACGTCGCGCCTCGGGCTCCCCGAAATCAAGCTGGGCCTGATTCCCGGCTACGGAGGCACGCAGCGTCTGCCCCGCTTGGTTGGCGTTGGGCGAGCCGTCGAGCTGATTGCCAGCGGCCGTGCGATCGATGCCCAGGAAGCTGAACGCATCGGTCTCATCCATCGCATCGTCGAAGCCGAAGACCCGGTCGATGCGGGAGCCGCTTACCTGAAAAGCCTCGGAGAGCCGTTTCCGGCATCGCTGGGCCATGCACTCGAGGCCATCCGGCATTCGCAGTCCATGCGCCTGGAGGATGGGCTGCAGGAGGAGGCAGAGTGCTTCTCGGCGGCGACCCAGACCTGGGATGCCGATGAAGGCGTCACCGCCTTCCTGGGCAAGCGCAAGCCTCAGTTCGCCGGACATTGAGCGCGTCGCCTTCAGACCAGGAGTCCCTTATTTCCAGCGACCTTCATCTCCCGGAGCCGGTGCATGCGGCGGCGAGTCCGATGCTGGTGCGCTCGATGCCCTTTGTGTTTGTGGTCATCTGGGCCACGGGCTTTGTGGTTGCCCGATACGGCATGCCGCATGCACCGCCGATGAAATTCCTGGCGGCGCGCTATGCCTTGTCGGTCGGCTGCTTTGGCGTCTGGGCGCTTGCCGCGCGGGCGACCTGGCCGCAGGGCGCGCGGGGTTGGCTGCACCTGAGCGTCACCGGGATGCTGATGCACGCCATCTACCTTGGCGGCGTCTGGAGCGCGGTGAAGCTGGGGATGGGCGCGGGTCTGACTGCACTGCTCGTCGGGTTGCAGCCGGTTCTGACAGCGATCTGGCTCTCCCGCCGAGGCGGCCGAGTGACAGGGGCGCAATGGGTTGGCCTTTTTCTCGGACTGCTGGGCTTGCTGCTGGTGGTGTGGGCGAAGCTGGGCTTCGGAGAGGTCGGCCCTGCCAGCTTGGGTGGTGCGCTGCTGGCCCTGCTGGGCATCACGGCGGGAACGCTTTACCAAAAGCGGTTCGTGACGCCCTGCGATGTCCGCACTGCCAGCTTCATCCAACTGCTGGCGGCGTTTGCGGTCACCACGCCCCTGGCGTTGCTGGAAACGGAGCCGATGCAGTGGGTCGATGCCGCAGGAGGACTGAATTCCGAATTGGCAGGGGCCATGGCCTGGTCGGTGCTGGGGCTGACGTTGGGGGGCAGTTCTCTGCTGTACCTGCTGATCCAGCGTGGCGCCGCAACCTCCGTCACCAGTCTTTTCTACCTCGTGCCTCCGACCACAGCGGTGATGGCGTGGATGCTTTTTGGTGAGCCGATCACGGGCCTGACGGTCGCCGGTACGGTGGCCACTGCAATCGGCGTGGGAATCGTCGTGCGTAAGCAGAACTAAGTTCGATCACTTCCCGAAGGAGAAGGACCATGACATTCAAGAACATTCTGTTCACGGTCGAAAGCGGTGTGGCTCGCATCGTCCTGAACCGGCCGGAAAAACTCAACAGCCTCGACGCGGCGACCATGGTTGAGATCCATGAGGCCATGTCCCGCATTGAAGCCGATCGCCAGTTGCGGGTTCTGGTGCTCGGCGGGGCGGGGCGCGCCTTCTGCGCGGGACAGGATCTCGCCGATCCCGCCATGCAGGCCGTCGATGGCAAGTTGCCGGACATCGGCAATCTCGTGGAGCGGTATTTCAAGCCGCTGGTGATGCGCTTGCAGAACCTGCATGTCCCCACGGTCGCGGCGGTTCAAGGGTTGGCTGCCGGAGGCGGTGCCTCCATTGCCCTGGCCTGCGATCTGGTGGTCGCAGCGCAATCCGCGTATTTCCTGCAGGCCTTCTCCAGGATCGGGCTGACGCCGGATACCGGGAGTACGTGGTTCCTCACGCGATCCGTTGGCACTGTGCGTGCGCTCGGTCTGGCAATGCTCGCCGAGAAGCTGCCGGCCACCAAGGCGGCCGAATGGGGACTCATCTGGCAGGTGGTCGACGACTCGGAATTCGCAAGCGCCATCGACGCTCTGGCAGCACGGATCGCCCGGATGCCGACGAAGGCGCTGGTACGCACTCGGCAACTGATGCATGCGGCCACCGGCCATACCTTGGAGCAGCAACTGTTCATGGAGGCCAGCTTCATTCGCGAAATGGGATGGAGTGCCGACTATCGCGAAGGCTTGCAGGCATTTACAGAAAAGCGGGCTCCGAACTTCACCGGCGAGTGACCGGCATGTTGTCGCAGCCAGTCCCTGCCAATGTCTCAGGCGCTGGCTCTGCCGGAACCAGGCACCCAACCCAGTTGGGGAGACGAACAAGAAATTTTTCCACCTGTTTGCATTGATGGACGCAAACGCTTCGCCATAGGAGGCCCTATGAGTCACTACACACCACCCATGCAGGACATGCAGTTCGTGCTGAATGAACTGGCGGACCTGCACGAAATTGCGGCGCTGCCCGGCTATGGCGAGGCCACTCCAGATGTCGCTCGAGCCGTGCTGGAAGAGGCTGGGGTTTTTGCCTCCGAGGTCATCGCGCCTCTGAATCATTCGGGCGACGTCGAAGGTGTTCGCCTGGAAGACGGCCTCCCGCGCATGCCTGCCGGATGGGCGCAGGCCTATGCGCGCTTTGTCGAAGCTGGCTGGCCGGCACTGGCCGCCCCCGAAGAACTGGGCGGACAGAACCTTCCCGGTGTGCTGGCCGCTGCGGTCGAAGAAATGTGGAACAGCGGGAGCGTGGCGTTCGGCCTGCTGAGCCTGCTGTCACGGGGGGCGGTGAACGTATTGCGGCACGCGGGCTCGCCCGAACTGCAGCAGCGGTACTTGCCGCGCATGATCAGCGGCGAATGGACCGGCACGATGGTGCTAACCGAGCCCCAGGCAGGCTCCGACCTGTCCGCTGTGCGTACCCGCGCTACCCGCGCAGCCGATGGCGCTTATCGGCTGCACGGCACCAAGATCTTCATCACCTATGGGGACCATGATCTCGTCCCTAACGTGGTGCATCTGGTGCTTGCCAGGGTCGAAGGCGCCCCGGCCGGAACCAAGGGGATCTCGCTGTTCGCGGTGCCCAAGGTCCTGGTCAACGACGATGGTTCGCTGGGCGAGCACAACGACGTCCGGGCGGTGTCGATCGAGCGCAAGCTTGGCCTGCACGCCACGCCCACTTGCGTCATGGCCTTTGGCGATGGGGCGGGAGCGGTGGCCCATCTGGTCGGCGAGGAGAACCGCGGGCTGGAATACATGTTCATCATGATGAACTCGGCGCGTTTCGCCGTGGGTCTGGAGGGCATCGGCTTGGCCGAACGCGCGTACCAGAAAGCCAGGGATTATGCACGGGAGCGGGTTCAAGGTGTGGAGCAGGGCGGCGAGACTGGCGCCAAGGTTCCGATCATCCGCCACCCTGATGTGCGCCGCATGCTGTTGAGCATGAAATCCCGGATCGAGGCCATGCGCGCGCTGGCGGCGGTGATGGCGGGAAGCATGGACCAGGCGGCGCTCAATCCGGATGCGGAAGTCCGGGATGCCCACCAGGCTTTCGTCGAACTGATGATGCCTATCGCCAAGGGATGGTTCACGGAAACCGGGCTGGATGTTGCCTCCATGGGCATCCAGGTTCACGGCGGCGTGGGCTTTATTGAGGAAACCGGGGCGGCCCAGTATCTGCGCGACGCTCGCATCACGACGATCTATGAAGGTACCACGGGCATCCAGGCGATGGATCTGGTTGGACGCAAGATCGGTCGCGATGGCGGACACGCGATCGGCGCGGTGATCGTGCGCATGCGGCAGGTGCAGGCCGACCTGGCATCCCACGCGCATGCCGAACTGCGCGCTATCGGGGCTCAGCTGAACAAGGGCATCGGCGATCTCGAGGCGGCAGTCGAATCGCTCGTGAAGTCGTGGGCAGGCGGCCCCAAGCCTGCTCTGGCGGGATCTGGGCCGTTCCTGGAGCTCTTGGGTATCGTGGCGGGTGGGTGGCAGATGGGTCGCGCCGCATTGGCTGCGAACCGGCTCCTTGAATCGGATCCAGGTTCGGAATTTTTGAGCAGCAAGATACTGAGTTGCCGCTTCTACGTTGACCACGTTCTTTCCAAGTCGGCGGGGCTGCGTCATACCATCGTTTCTGGCGCTGGCGCCACGCTGGCGTTCCCTGAAGCGGCGTTTTGAAGAGGCGACGACTTGCAATGCCATTGCGCGAACACAGTTAGTGTTTTGTGCTGTAAATGCGCGAGCGTTGTGATCGCGTGGTCGAGTGGCCTGACTCTACGGGAAGCCTTGGCAAGGCTTCCGGCGAGGAAGGTCGTATGCGAAAACCACGCTGCCTATTTTTCACGCTGCTGTAGGTGTTAGTTCCGAATACTCGTCCGTGCACCGTGGCGATTTGGGTCGGCGGATCTTCATGAAAGAGAAGGTATTACGGGGTAGTGTCTTCAAACGTTCCTTCGAGGGCTGGTGCGGCGCCATATCTCAGTCGGCTCCTGGCTTCTTTGGGGCCGCTTGCCGTTGCAAGCGGTCACTCGGCGAGGTTTCGCTCGGATCCCCAGCCCAACGGGCATAGGGCCATACCAGAAGGATTACCAAATATCAGGAGAGGATCTTTCATGCAGACAGACCCAAGCTTGGCAGCGCAGCGCAGTGACACCCAGCGCATCGGCGTCCCCCGCGAAACTTTCCCCGGCGAAAAACGTGTAGCCACCGTGCCCGACGTGGTGGAAAAACTCATCAAGCTGGGCTTTTCGGTCGCCATCGAATCGGGCGCGGGCGAGGCCGCCAACTTCAGCGACGAAGCCTATCGCGCCGCCGGGGCCGAAGTGCTGCCGGATGCCGCGGCGCTGTGGGCCGCCTCGGACATTGTCTTCAAGGTGCGCCCGCCCTGCCCCGAGGAAGTGGGCCTGATGCGCCAAGGCGGCACACTGATCGACTTCATCTGGCCGGCGCAGAACCCCGAGCTGATGCAGCAGCTCGCCGCCAGGAAGGCCACGGTCCTCGCCATCGACTGCCTGCCGCGCACACTTTCGCGCGCCCAGAAGATGGATGCGCTGACCTCTACGGCTGGCGTCTCCGGTTACCGCGCCGTCATCGAGGCGGCCCATGCCTTCGGCCGCTACTTCAATGGCCAGATCACGGCGGCGGGCAAAGTACCGCCTGCCAAGGTGTTCATCGCCGGTGCCGGCGTGGCGGGCCTCGCCGCCATCGGCACGGCGGCCAATCTGGGCGCCATCGTGCGGGCCAACGACACGCGTGCCGAGGTGGCCGACCAGGTCAAGTCGCTGGGCGGCGAGTTCGTCAAGGTGGACTACGAGGAAGACGGCTCCGGCGGCGGCGGCTACGCCAAGGTCATGAGCGAAGGCTTCCAGGCCGCGCAGCGCCAGATGTACGCCCAGCAGGCCCAGGACGCGGACATCATCATCACCACCGCGCTGATCCCCGGCAAGCCCGCACCCAAGCTCATCACCGCCGAGATGGTGCAGAGCATGAACCCCGGCAGCGTGATCGTGGATATGGCCGCCGAGCAGGGCGGCAACTGCGAACTCACGGTGCCCGGCGAGGCCGTGGTGCGCCATGGCGTGACCATCATCGGCTACACGGACCTCGCGTCGCGCTTGGCCAAGCAATCGTCCACGCTGTACGCCACCAACCTGCTGCGCCTGACCGAGGAACTGTGCAAGGCCAAGGACGGCGTGGCCGTGGTCAACATGGAGGACGACGCGATCCGCGGCCTGACCCTCATCAAGGATGGCGCTATCACCTGGCCGGCCCCGCCGCTCAAGGCTGCGCCCGTGCCGGCGCCCAAGGCGGCGGCGGTCCCCGTCGCCGAGAAGAAGAACGGCCACGGCCATGGCGCCGGCGCGCCCATGTCCGCCAAGGCGCTGACCCTCATCTTCTGCGTGGCGGCCGTGCTGTTCTGGTGTATCGGCGCCTATGCGCCCGCGGCCTTCCTGAGCCACTTCACGGTGTTCGCGCTGGCCTGCTTCATCGGCTACATGGTGGTGTGGAACGTCACGCCCGCGCTGCACACGCCGTTGATGAGCGTGACCAACGCCATCTCCAGCATCATCGCCATCGGCGCGCTGGTGCAGATCGCGCCGCCCGACGGCGTGGGCGGCGGGCGGCCGGACGAGCTGATCCGCTGGCTGGCCTTTGCTGCGCTGGTGCTCACGGCCGTCAACATGTTCGGCGGCTTTGCCGTCACGCGCCGCATGCTGGCCATGTTTCGCAAATAACCAGAACGACGAGGAGAACGGAACATGTCCCACAGCTTGTCGACGGTGGCCTACCTGGGCGCCGCCATACTTTTCATCCTGAGCCTGGGCGGGCTCTCGAACCCCGAAACCTCGCGCCGCGGCAACCTGCTGGGCATGGTCGGCATGGCGCTGGCCGTGCTGGCCACGGTGTTCGGCCCGCGTGTGAGCTCGGGCGGCATTGCCTGGATCGTCATCGCGCTGGTCATCGGCGGCGGCATCGGCTTCTACGCCGCGAAGATCGTAAAGATGACCCAGATGCCCGAACTGGTCGCGCTCATGCACAGCCTGGTGGGCCTGGCGGCCTGCCTGGTGGGTTTTGCCAGCTATGTCGATACCTCGGTGCAGTTCAGCGGCGCCGAGAAGGCCATCCATGAGGTGGAGATCTACGTCGGCATCCTGATCGGCGCCGTCACCTTCTCGGGCTCGCTGATCGCCTTCGGCAAGCTCAACGGCAAGATCGGCGGCAAGCCACTGCTGCTGCCCGCGCGCCACTGGCTCAACCTCGTTGCGCTGCTGGTGGTGATCTGGTTCGGCAAGCAGTTCCTGGGCACCCACGAAAGCGGCGCCGGCATGACGGCCCTGGTCGTGATGACCGTGATCGCGTTGCTATTCGGTGTGCACATGGTGATGGCCATCGGCGGCGCTGACATGCCGGTGGTGGTGTCCATGCTCAACAGCTACTCGGGCTGGGCCGCGGCCGCCACCGGTTTCATGCTGAACAACGACCTGCTGATCGTCACAGGCGCGCTGGTGGGCTCGTCGGGCGCGAGCCTGAGCTACATCATGTGCAACGCGATGAACCGCAACTTCATCAGCGTGATCGCCGGCGGCTTCGGCTCCGGCGCGGGCAAGTCGGCCAAGAAGGGCGAAGCCGCCTCGCCACAAGGCGAGGTCACGCCCATTAGCGCCGCCGAAACCGCCGAGATGCTGCGCGAGGCAAAGAGCGTGGTCATCGTGCCGGGCTACGGCATGGCCGTCGCGCAGGCCCAGCACACGGTCAACGAGATCACCAAGGCGCTGCGCGAGAAGGGCGTGGATGTGCGCTTCGCCATCCACCCGGTGGCCGGCCGCATGCCGGGCCACATGAACGTGCTGCTGGCCGAGGCCAAGGTGCCCTACGACATCGTGATGGAGATGGACGAGATCAACGAGGACTTCCCGGACACCGACGTGGCGATGGTCATCGGCGCCAACGACATCGTGAACCCGGCGGCGCAGGACGATCCGACCAGCCCGATCGCGGGCATGCCGGTGCTGGAGGTCTGGAAGGCCAAGCACTCGATCGTCATGAAACGCTCCATGGCTTCGGGATACGCCGGCGTGGATAACCCGCTGTTCTACAAGGAGAACAACCGAATGCTGTTCGGCGACGCCAAGAAGATGCTGGACGAAGGGCTGGCCGCGCTCAAAGGAGGCCGAATGCAGAAGTCGGCTCCTTGGATTGATCCATCGGCTGGATAGGCTCGTATTTGATCCGAATGGAGACCTCGTCCTTGAGCTGTTCGATGACGGCGCGTTGGGGCGGGTGAATTCCCGCGGACGCCATAGACTTCCTCCCGCCCGGGCGCCAACTCGGAATTCAATCCCCCAGGCCCCTGAGTCTCACCTCCTGGACGCGTCGCCACGCACCGGGGGTCATGCCTGCTTCCCCTTTGAAGGCTCTCGTGAAATGGCTCTGCGAAGCGTAGCCACAGGCCAGGGCGATTTGCGCGAGCTCCAACTTGCCGTCGTGAAGAAGAGACTTTGCCCGATCGACACGCCGCTTTGCGACATAAGCGTGGGGGGGCAATCCCACGCTTGCACGGAACATCTTTGCAAAGTGAAAGGTGCTGAGCTTGGCTCGGCAAGCCAACTCTTCGAGCTTGAGGGCAGAGCTCAGATTCGCTTCGATGTACTCGATAATGTTTCTCTGGACAGCGGGAGCCAAGCGGCCTTTTATGACCTCTGTTGTTGCTCGGTTGGTGTGGTGGCGCAGCAGGCGATGAAGAAGCAAATGGCAGGCTGATTCGAGCGCCATTCGATCGGCGAGATCGGACCAGTCGAGGGGAAGGACGGCTCCTCTCACGATCATTGCGAGCGCCGGGTCATCAACGAACGTGAGATCCTGCAGATCGATCCGGCGCGGGGTGATGTCGAATGCTGCATGGGCCTGGTAGGCGAGAACAGCCGGATCGATGTAGAGATGGAACATTCGAATCGGTCCCCCGACGTGCCACCGGCTTGCATGTCCCGCAGGCATCAAACAAAACTTGTCGGGACCTCCTCCAAGCAGTTGCCTGTCCGCACGGACGATCTTGTCTCCACCGTCAAGATACACGCTCAGCGTATGGTGATCCGGCTGGTCGTAGTTCGCCCAACCTTCAGCGTCCCGCCACTCCCATTCCGCAAAGGCAAGGCCGCACGCGGCCGTTCCCTTGCGCCAAAGACGAGCGCTGGTCTGAGAAAGGACCTCGCTCACATGGATCGCGGAAGTCTCCATTTTTTTCACCCCTAGTTTACTCGGGCATCGCACGGTTGAGCCCATCCATCGGGAGTCTGTAAAGGCATTTTGATACATCGGTGCGTTGGCTGCTCTGTCATTTACGGACTCAAGGGCGGTTTGTTGGGACGCAGGGAGGCTCACGGTCAGCCAGTCACATGCAAAAGATGTGCCGCTTCGGCCTTGCCGTTGTCGTGCATTGGCGCCCGATCTTGGCGTTGAGAAACAGTATCGTACGGGATCCCTGTCGGGCAGTCATTTCGTCGGTCGGGACTCTCAGATCTGATCTGACAGGCAACGTCGCCCGGCCCATGGTGATGCCGTATCGCAAAACAATCGGGCAGGCCATTTTGTGTGCCCTGTCAAGGCTGACATCAAGTGGCCTGAGCGATTTGGATGGGTTGTCCGGCGCCCGAAATATTCCCAAGGTGGTGCAACGGCTCCGCAAATCAGAGCAATACGGATGGTGTTAGCCAGCGGTACTGTTGTCGGTACTGTCACCCATGTGTATTCGACGCGGACAGTTCCGCTTGGATCATGCGTTTTCGAAGACAGAGAGACCCCGCTTGAAGAGGTGGCAGGATGGTTGTTGGCACCGGCCGCCCCCCGACGGTTGGGGTGAGTGTGAGTTCGTATTCGCCACGGACCCTGTCGAAGCGTCCATGGCGCCCGAGAAAGGCTTCCAGGATGACTAAACTGGCGCACCAATCCCTCGTGGTCGCTGTCAAGGGACCCCGCTACGCCGCGTGGCTGGCGACAAGGAACGACCTGACGGCTCGCTTTGTCGCCGCCGGGCGTATTCCGGGTTTGATCAATCTTGCCGGGGGATTGCCCGAGCCGACAGTTTTTCCGACTGAGGAGTTGGCCACTTACGCTCGGGAGGTGATCTTGAAGCATCCGCAGGATTGCCTCGGGTATGCTCCCACCGATGGTCTTCCGGAGCTGCGCGATGCGATTGCCACGCGCTACAGCTCGCCTGTGCTGCGGTTGCGGCGTGAAAACGTCCTGCTTACCGCCAGCGGCACCCAGAGTCTGGATCTCATTGGGAAGGTGCTGATCGAGCAGGGGGACGTCATTGCTGCCCAGTTCCCCAGCTATGTCGGCGCTATGGACGCCTGGAGGCCACGGGCACCTCGGTATCGCAATCTTGTGCTGGAAGACGACGCGTTCGACCCCCTGTCCTCCTTCGAGGGTGCGCAGTTCGTCTACTCGGTGCCGAACTTCTCCAACCCTACAGGCAGGTTGGTTGGCGTCTCGGTCCGCAATGCGATGGTCGATGCCGCCCACCGGACGGGAGTGTGGCTAGTCGAGGACGATCCCTACTGCGCCCTCCAATACGAGGGAGTGCCTTTGCCTCGGATGATCGAACTCTCGGCTGAGCGCTTGGGGAAGGGAGGGTACGAAGGTCCCATCATCCATCTGGGCAGCGTCTCGAAGGAGTTGGCGCCGGGGCTTCGTGTTGGCTGGATCATCGCAGCCCCCCAGATGATCCAGATGCTGTCCGCGGCAAAGCAAGGTGCGGATCTCTGCTCGAGCGGCCTCAATCAGCGGATTGCCCTGGCCGCCATTGACAGCGGTCTGATGGAGCGGCTGAGCCCTCGGATGGTCGAATTGTATCGGGAGCGGCGCGACGCACTCTGCGCTGCCATGGCGGAACACCTTGCCGAATGGTTTGTGTGGGAGGTGCCTGTTGGTGGAATGTTCGTGTGGGCCACCGCGCGGGATCCTTCGATGGACACTGATCGCCTTGTGTCCGTCGGCACCGAAGTCGGTGTCCTTGCAGGGCCGGGTAGCGCATTTGATCCTTGGGTGAAAAGCCGCAACGCGCTTCGACTGAACTTCACCGCCAATTCTCCTGAGCGGCTCGCCGAAGGGGTGCGCCGTCTGGCCCAGGCAGTTCGAAAACTGAAGTCTGCGGGCGTGTGACCTCAAGCCCGGACAGTGTCCGCAACAAGAGCCACTAGGAGAACATCAATGGCTCAAGTAGTCAGCATCCACACCCCTGGTGGTCGCGCGCTAGAACGCCGCCACACGGCCGGCTGCCTCGTGCTGATGCTCTGACCTGAGCGCGTGCCTTCGCTTCAGGGTACACCTTGGAAGCGGCGCAATGAAAGCCGCACACCAGTCGAGCACCCTTGACTTTTTCAACCCAGGAGACATCCATGAAATCCACAAAGAACCTTCGCTCGATCGGGACGGCAGTTGTGTTGACCTTCCTTGGCCTGTCGGCACAGGCCCAGACGGTCAAAATTGCCATTGCCGGCCCCATGAACGGTCCCATGGCCCAGAACGGCGACATGATCAAAGCCGGAGCCCTGACCGCTATCGAACTGATCAATGCCGCTGGCGGAGCCGGTGGGAACAAGCTCGAACCTGTCATCATGGACGATGCCTGCGAACCGAAGCAGGCCGTAGCAGTGGCGAACAAGATCGTGAGCCAGGGCATCAAGTTCGTCATCGGACATGTCTGCTCCGGCTCGACTATCCCGACTTCCGAGATCTACGAGAACGAAGGCGTTGTGATGGTGACTCCGACTGCCACTGCGCCGCAAATCACCGAGGGCAAGAAGCGCAAGCTCATCTTCCGCACCATCGGCCGTGACGACCAGCAGGCGCCTGTCGCCGCCCAGTACATCATCGCCAAGGTCAAGCCCAAGAAGGTGGCCGTGCTGCACGACAAGCAGTCCTATGGTCAGGGCATTGCTGCTGCGGTGAAAAAAGAGCTGGATGCTGCCAAGGTACCGGTGGTTCTGTTCGAGGGCCTCAATGCAGGTGATACCGACTACTCGGCCATCATCACCAAGCTCAAGTCGCAGGGTGTGGACTTCGTCTACTTCGGCGGCTACCACCCCGAAATGGGGCTGCTGCTGCGCCAGGCGCGGGAGCAGAGCGTGAAGGCAACCTTCATGGGACCGGAGGGCGTGGGCAACAAGGATGTGACATCGATTGGCGGAGCGGCCTCCGAGGGTATGCTGGTGACGCTGCCGGCCAATTTCTCGGCCGATCCGGCCAATGCTGCGCTTGTCAAGGCCTTTGCCGACAAGAAGCGTGACGTCAATGGTCCGTTCCAGATGTCCGCATACGCGGGCGTGAAGATCATCGCCGATGCGATCAGTGAAACCAAGAGCACCGATCCCGCCAAGGTTGCGGCCTTCATGCACCAGAAGACCTTCCAGACCCCGATCGGCAAGGTCGAATACGATGCCCAGGGCGACCTGAAGTCGTTCCAGTTCGTGGTCTTCACCTGGCATAAGGATGCCACGAAGACAGCTGTCAACTGAGCCAGCGCCTTTGCCGAAACGCCCCGCTACTCATTCGGCGAGCGGGGCGTTTGGTATCGAGCATGCGGGATGGGGGCTTGATCAAGAGCCTCATGGATCGGGCGCACGCGCTCGCACCGGAAGCGCGAGCATCGATCAGCTCGGGCCGTGTGCTGATGACCTGAAGCGGCAGCGACACGCATGGCGACTTCATGTCCGCGACATGGACAGGTTGTGTTCACGGAATACACTGCCTCGCACGCCATAGGCTGGGATGCAAAGAGTGTCCAACAGATTCACCGTGGTCATCGCGTGGCACACGCAAGTTGCTGTACCAAGCATTCGATACTGAAACCCACGGCCTTCTGGCCCAGGCAGCAGTGTGTGGCAATCGTTGGAGGTAGATAAATTGACTCAGAAACTCGTGCCCGTGTATGAGGCATTGGCTCAGGACATCAAGACGATGGGCGTGGAGGTCGCGTTCGGCTTGATTAGCGACGATACGGCACTCTTCGTCGCAACCCTGGACTCCATAGGCATTCAGTTCCATGGCAGCCGACATGAGAACACCGCGATCGCCATGGCCGACGGTTATGCGGCTGCCACCGGCAAGCTGGGCGTCGCGGTGCTGGGACGGGGCCCCGCCGCCGCGAACTCCATGCACGCGGCCACCTATGCGCAACGCAGCCGTTCGGGGGTGTTGATGATCTTCGGTGACGCGGCGCTTCGGCCGCCCGCTCACAGCTGTGGCCCCGACCTGAAGGCCTTCGACGCCGTGGGCGCGCTGCGTTCAGCCGGACTCGAGCCCTTCGTCGCGAGGGACGCCCATAGCGCCCGCCAGGTGCTCGCGCAGGCGGTCAGTGCCGCCCATGCCGGCGCGGCGGCACTGCTGCTGCCAACCGACGTACAGCGGGCCAGCGTCGACCTCTCGGCCACCACCCCGACGCTCGCGCCGCCCCCGACCATAATCAGGCGTCCTCCGCGCAAGACGGCGCTCGCGGCCGCGTCCACACTGCTGGCCGCGAGCAAGCGCCCCCTGATCATCGCTGGCTGGGGGGCCTACGAGGCCGGAGCGCGAGAAGACCTGATCGCCCTGGCCGAACACCTGGGGGCGGCACTCAGCACGACGCTCAAGGCCAAGGATCTATTCCAAGGCCACCCGATGGACTGCGGGCTGGTGGGCTCCTATTCCCATGCCGGCGGACGCCGGCTGATCGAGCAGGCGGACTGCATTCTTGCGTTCGGCGCCGGTCTGAACGGCCGGACCACCTCCATGGGAACGGCTATACCGACCGAGGTGCCCGTGATTCACGTCGACAGCACCCGCGCCAACATCGGACGCTGGCTGGATGCCGACGTGGCCATGGTGGCCGATGCAAAGCTCGCGGCCCAGGCGCTGCTTGAGTCGGTTCCCGCTCGCCGCCCGGAGATCAAGGAATTCCACGGCGAGTCCTACCGGAGCTGGCTCGACAGCTTCACGCTGGACAAGGACTTCACGCCGCAGCACACCCCCCGAACCGTCGATGCACGCGCGGCCGCGCTCGCGCTGGACAACATCCTGCCGCGCAACCGTAACGTCGTGTACGACGCCGGCAATTTCCTGCAGGCGTTGCCCTACTTGAGCGTTCCCGATCCACGCAGCATCCGCCAGGCCACAGACTTCGCCTCGATCGGCCTGGGCATCGGCGCGGCACTGGGTTACGCGCGCGGCGAACCCGATGCCACCACTGTACTAGTGATCGGTGACGGTGGCCTGCTGATGACGCTCGGTGAGCTGGAGACCGTGGTTCGGGAAGATATTCCGCTCGTCGTGATCCTGATGAACGACTGTGCCTATGGCGCGGAAGTCCACTTCCTCAAGCTGCAGAACATGCCGACCGCAAAGACGGTTTTCCTGGATATCGACTTTGCGCCGATTGCCGAGGCCTTGGGCTTCCAGACGGCCACCATTCGCAGCATGCAGGACCTGGAACAGGCAGCGCCGATGCTCAGGAACCCCGAGGGGCCTGTGCTCCTCGACGTCAAGATCAACGGGGCGATTCCCGTGGGTTGGCTCTTCGATGACAAATAGGTCGGCGCCACGCCGCCGGACCTTCTTCCTGTGGCGGCAGGTCTGCGCGTTCGTTTTCCGCGTCGGGCGGGCTGCAGCCTCCGACGGTGCCCCTGCGCGCCGGGAACCCATCGGCCGCCGGCAAGTGGGCGGCGCATCACAAAGAAGCTCAGATGTAGATACTAGCTGAGCAGAGCGATTCACTGAGCGATACAGCCTTTTCCGGCCGTCAGGCGATGCAACTGCGATGTAGTGCCGAGCATCTTCATGCTCGAGTTAGTCAACGGAACATAGCAACCGCTTGCCAGGAGTAGACCGTCACGCCCTTGACGACGGACTCTTCCATGGTCGGCACGTCGGGCAGGATAGGCGAGCGCGCAGCTTGCCTGCCTTGATGTGCGGGACCGCTGTATTGAGATTCATGAAGGTGGCGTCGACCTGTCCGCCAGGCAGGTCGTTCTTCGCCGGGGCGCCGCCCATGTACGTATGTGGATCCCGGTTGTGCCGGTTTTCTGCCAGAACAGATCCTTTCTGCCAGAACAGATCCGCGGTGAGATGGTCGCTTGTCCCGTTTCCGGCAGATGCGGACGTCTTCGTCTCAGGGATTGGCCTTCTCGTAGGAAACGATGTTGTCCTGAATGGTCTTGAAGCGGGAGTTTGCTGGCACCGAAAGGACGTTGGGCGCCTGCACGGCAACGGTGAGGTAGGCGAAGTCCTTGAAAGGATCGTACGGCGCACTCGTCGGTTGCGACGCCGGCTTTCTGAATGCGGCGCGCCTCAAGGGCAGTCACGCCGCCATCAAGAGCGGCATGCTGTGCGCCGAGGCGGCTTCCGACGCGATCGCCGCCGGCTGCCAGTACGATGAACTCACAGGCTTCTCAGAGAGCTTCGAGGGAACCTGGCTGCACGGATCTATCAAAATTTCAAGAACTGCTTCAAGGAGAGTTCGCTGCTGTGCGCTTGCAGAAGGTTTGCATGCCGGACTTGTAGCCGATGGCCTGCCTTGGGACTGTCTTCGGTAAATACATGTTCGCAGGCACGAGTGTACTCAGCGGGGGGCGAATACACCTCCAAGGGCATATTTATGGCTAAAACGGACGTAATTGGACCTGGCACCGAAGTTGCAGATAGCGGGTATGGACGGTGAATGTGTTCGAGGAAAACGCTGTCCGTCATGATAACGAACGATTGGAGACATCCATGAATGCACCCGCACTGCGCTTCGGCGCACTCGCCGCACTGACGGCGATTTGCCAGTTGGCTTCCGCCGCGGAGCCATTCCGCATCGGCGCCTTGGTAGATATGTCCGGGGTCTATTCCGGCATCGGCGGTCCTGGCGGTATCGCAGCCGTCAAGATGGCGGTTCAGGACTTCGGCGGTAAGGTTCTGGACCGGCCCATCGAGGTGTTGGGTGCCGACTACCAGAACAAGGTCGATATTGCTTCCACCCGTGCCCGGGAGTGGTATGACCGGAACAACGTCGAAATGATCATCGAGTCCACCGACTCGGCCTCGGCGCTGGCGCTGCAGAAACTTGGCGAGAGCAAAAAGAAGATCACGATCTTCGCGGGTTCCGCCACTACGGAACTGACGGGCAAGCAGTGCTCGCCTTACGGTATTCACTACGTGTACAACACCTACGCGCTGGCAAACGGCACGGCACGCGCAATCCTGGAAGAAGGCAAGAAGGACTGGTTCTTCATCACCGCCGACTATGCATTCGGCCATTCGCTCGAGTCGAATGCCATCAATGTGGTGGAGCAGCTGGGCGGGAAGGTTGCCGGCAAGGTCCGCCATCCGCTTGCGGCATCGGACTTCGCATCGTTCCTGCTGCAGGCACAGGCGTCAAATGCGCAGGTGATTGCATTGGCCAACGCGGGACGCGATACACAGAATGCGGTTCGCCAGGCTTCGGAGTTCGGACTCGGGACTGGCAAGCAGGTGGTGGCGCCGCTGCTGATTTTCGATAGCGACCTGAAAGGCATGGGCCTGAAGGCGGCGCAGGGACTGCAGTTCACCACGGCATTCTACTGGGACTACAACGACGAGACCCGCGCTTTTGGCAAGAAGTTCTTCGCACAGACCAAGATGATGCCGACCATGGTTCAGGCCGGTATGTACTCCGCGGTGACGCACTACCTGAAGGCGGTACAGGCGGCAGGTAGCGCGGACCCCGACAAGGTCATGGCGAAGATGCGCGCGACGCCGGTCAATGACTTCTTTGCCAAGGACGGCCGCATTCTGGCAAACGGGCTGATGGCGCATGACATGTACCTGGCTGAAGCCAAGAAGCCGTCTGAGTCCAAGGGCGAATGGGACCTGCTGAAGATCCGCAAGATCATCCCCAAGGACAAGGCCTTCGAGCCACTGGAAAAGAGCGCCTGTCCGCTCAAGGGCTGACGCACTAGGGAACTTGAGGTGGCCAGGCAGCTGGCCACGCTTCTACGCACTCTCCGGGCGTCTTTCCACGGCCG
Organism: Cupriavidus sp. GW821-FHT07C08; assembly: GCF_059419025.1. Lineage (NCBI taxonomy): Bacteria > Pseudomonadati > Pseudomonadota > Betaproteobacteria > Burkholderiales > Burkholderiaceae > Cupriavidus > Cupriavidus sp. GW821-FHT07C08. The sequence goes on along the minus strand of NZ_JBWKQZ010000002.1, from coordinate 165,134 downwards.
CTGCGTCGCCCCGGCCGCGCGGAAGACGCTTCCTTTTTCTCCAGATTGGCTTTGCTCCTGTTATGCCGGATTTCATTCTGCAGACGCAGCGGTTGTCCAAGTCATTCAGAGGCTTTACTGCCGTCAGTGAAGTCGACCTGAATGTACGCCGCGGCTCGATCCACGCCTTGATCGGGCCGAACGGCGCGGGCAAGACCACCTGCTTCAACCTGCTGACCAAGTTCCTGGAGCCGACCGCCGGCACCATTCTGTTCAACGGCATCGACATCACGCGCGAAAAGCCAGCGCAGATTGCGCGGCGGGGCGTGATCCGCTCGTTTCAGATTTCCGCGGTGTTCCCGCACCTGACCGTACGCGAGAACGTACGCATCGGCCTGCAGCGTCAACTGGGTACTGCCTACCAGTTCTGGCGCAGCAAGCGTTCGCTCGACGTGCTAAATGCCCGCGCGATGGATTTGCTCGAACAAGTCGGGCTGACCGAGTTCGCCGAGACCATCACTGTCAACCTGCCTTACGGCCGCAAGCGTGCGCTCGAGATCGCGACCACCCTCGCGATGGAGCCGGAACTGATGCTGCTCGATGAGCCGACGCAGGGCATGGGCCATGAGGACGTGGATCGCGTGACCCAGCTGATCAAGCAGGTTTCTGCCGGCCGCACGATCCTGATGGTCGAGCACAACATGAATGTCGTGTCGTCGATTGCCGACAAGATCACCGTACTGCAACGCGGTGCGATTCTGGCCGAGGGCCCTTACGCCGAAGTCTCGAAGGATTCGCGCGTCATGGAAGCCTACATGGGTACGGCCGACGCCGAGCTGCAAGGCGCGCATTGAGGGGGAAAAAGTAATGGCAAACGACAACACCCCGGCCCTCGAGATCAGGGACCTGCATGCCTGGTACGGCGAGTCGCACATCCTGCATGGTGTGGACCTGACCGTCAATCGTGGCGAAGTGGTCACGCTGCTTGGGCGCAATGGTGCCGGGCGCACGACAACGCTGCGCGCGATCATGGGACTCACCGGTACGCGCAAGGGATCGATCAAGGTCAACGGCCACGAAACCATCGGCCTGCCGACACACAAGATCGCGCACTACGGCATTGGCTACTGTCCCGAAGAGCGGGCGATCTTCTCAAGCCTGTCCTGCGAAGAGAACCTGCTGCTGCCGCCGGAACTCAAGAGCGCCAATGCGGGAAAAGGCATGAGCAAGGCCGAGATCTACGACATGTTCCCGAACCTGATGGAGCGCAAGCAGAGCCAGGGCACGCGCCTCTCCGGCGGTGAACAGCAGATGCTTGCCGTGGGCCGGATCTTGCGTACCGGGGCGAACCTGCTCCTGCTTGACGAGATCTCGGAAGGGCTGGCGCCTGTGATTGTGCAGGCCCTGGCGCGCATGATCTTGATGCTCAAGAAGAAGGGCTACACGGTGGTAATGGTGGAGCAGAATTTCCGATTCGCCGCGCCGCTGGCCGACCGCTTCTACCTGATGGAGCACGGCGCGATCGTCGAGCGCTTTGCCGCCGACGAGCTGCAGGACAAGATGCCGGTGCTCAATGAGCTGCTCGGCGTGTAACGAGGGGAAGTGCAATGAACCTTGATTTTGGAATTCCCCTGCCGGCTTTGATGTCGCAGTTGCTGCTCGGCCTGGCGAATGGCGCGTTCTACGCAATGCTAAGCTTGGGGTTGGCGGTGATCTTTGGATTGCTCAACGTGATCAACTTCGCGCACGGTGCGCTGTTCATGCTGGGCGCTCTGCTGGCGTGGGCCGGCATGGAGTACGTCGGGCTGAGCTACTGGGCAATGCTGCTGCTGTCGCCCCTGGTCATCGGCTTGTTGGGCGTGCTGATCGAAAAGACGATGCTGCGCTGGATCTACAAGCTAGACCATATTTACGGTCTGCTGCTCACGCTGGGTATTACGCTGGTGATCGAAGGCGTGTTCCGGTCAATCTACGGCGTCTCGGGCCAGCCTTACTCCGCGCCCGAGCTGCTGCAGGGCGCTACCGACGTTGGCTTTATGCACCTGCCGAACTATCGCGCCTGGGTCGTGGTGGCTTCCATCACGGTCTGCCTGGGCACGTGGTTCGTGATCGAGAAGACCAAGCTGGGCGCCTACCTGCGTGCGGGCACCGAGAACCCCAAGGTCGTCGAGGCGTTCGGCGTCAATGTGCCGCTGATGGTCACCCTGACCTACGGCTTCGGCGTGGCACTGGCTGCGTTCGCCGGGGTGCTGGCCGCGCCGGTGATCCAGGTGTCGCCGCTGATGGGACAGAACCTGATCATCGTGGTGTTTGCAGTTGTAGTGATCGGTGGAATGGGCTCGATCCTCGGCGCCATCGTCACCGGTCTGGGCCTGGGCGTGATCGAGGGGCTGACCAAGGTGGTCTACCCGGAAGCGTCGTCAACGGTGGTCTTTGTTGTAATGGTGATTGTCCTGCTGCTTCGTCCGGCGGGGCTGTTTGGCAAGGAAAAGTGATGACCGAATTCTCTCTCCCTTCAACGGTGACCTCGGCGGCCGGTGGGGACGCGTTGGTGCGAAGCCGGGCGCCGGCATACATCTCCATCGTGCTGGTTGCACTGCTGTTGCTGGCGCCCCATCTTGGCTTCTATCCGGTCTTCGTGATGAAGATCCTGTGCTTTGCGCTGTTTGCCGCGGCATTCAACCTGCTGCTCGGCTACACCGGCTTGCTGTCGTTCGGCCATGCCGCCTTGTTCGGCGGCGCGGGCTACATAGCCGGGTATGCGATCAAGAACTGGCATGTCACGACGGAGGTCAGCCTGCTGATCGGCGTGGCAACCGCCGTAGCGATTGGATTTCTGATGGGCGTGCTGGCAATCCGCCGCCAGGGCATCTACTTCGCCATGATCACGCTCGCGCTGGCACAGATGTTCTTTTTCATTTGCCTGCAGACACCGCAAACGGGCGGCGAGGACGGCTTGCAAGGCGTTCCGCGCGGCGCGTTGTTCGGGGTGATCGACCTGTCATCGGATGTCAGCTTCTACTATGTCGTTGTCGCCGTCTTTGTCGCAGCGATGGTGCTGATTGCCCGCATAGTCAGTTCCCCGTTTGGCCAGCTCCTCCAGGCGGTCAAGGAGAACGAGAGTCGCGCCATCTCGCTGGGCTACAGTACAGACCGCTTCAAGCTGATGGCCTTCGTGCTGTCGGCCGCGCTGGCGGGACTGGCGGGAGCGATGAAAGCGCTGGTGCTTGGCTTTGCGACGCTGGCCGACGTCCATTGGACCATGTCGGGGGCAGTCATCCTGATGACGCTGGTGGGCGGGATGGGGACGTTGAGCGGGCCAGTCGCCGGTGCGCTCGTCATTGTGATCCTGGAGAACAAGCTGGGCGAGATAGGTGCCGGACTTGCCAATGTCACCGGGATCGACTGGTTCGCATCCCTTGGCGAGTCAGTGACGCTCGTGACCGGTGTCATTTTCATTCTGTGCGTTCTGTTGTTCCGGAAAGGACTGGTTGGGGCGGTCCTTGGCCGGCTTCCGTCCGGACGATGATTGCTAGAAAGACGGCCGGCAGCACGCGGTCGGCCGGCTAAGTCATCGCTACGGGGCGCCGCGGGCAGGTTGTTCGCCCTTGCTAGCGGCCATTCAGCAGACGATGCAGCAGTGAAGCGTTCACCCCGAATCGATCGAAGATCGCATCTTCGAAGCGAGCGCGATCCGGGAAGCCATAGGATCCGACCCTTGCAGCTTCCCGGTCGGCGCCGGCGAGGTCAAACAGCGCGCGCATCAGGCGCTGCGTCGCCACCAGATCGACAAAGCTCTCGCCTTCACTCAACAAGGTTCGGGACAATTGACCCGCCTGATCGATGCGGAGCTCTCGCGACGCCGATGCGAGCCGCCACGGCTTTTGCGGTGCCTGGAACACCGCCATAGCCAGGCTACTCGCAATTGGCTTGTGCGATCGCTCTTCTACCCGTATCCGCTGACCGGACCACGGCAGCTGCCGGAACGCTACGCGGGCGCGCTCTGCCAGCACAAGGTGTGGCGACTCGAGCGGGCGGATCGCGTGCCATCCACCGTCGTGGGTTGCACGCATCTGACCCGGCACGTTGAGCTCACAATCACCTTCGATGACCTCTGCAATCACGGGGAACGGGAAACGCAGCCCGCGCAGATGGACACGCGCATACGCTGGCGATTGGAGAATGAGCGAAAGGGGAGCGACCTCTGGCTGCACTGCGGTCTTTGATGGTCGGGGGGCGATCAAGCCTCGTCCGTCAGCAGCGACAGGCCCAGGCCGGCGCGGCGCCACAGCCACGGGCTCGGGCGGTAGCGCATGTCGCCGGTCAGGGCTTCCATGTTGCGCAGCGTCTCCAGCACCAGTTGCGGGCCGACGGCGTCGCCCAGGGCCAGCGGGCCCTTCGGGTAGCCCAGGCCCAGGTTCACGGCCAGGTCGATGTCCGCGGGCGAGGCAATGCGCTGCTGCGCGATATCGCTGGCGATGTTGATGATGCAGCAGAGCACGCGCTGGGCCACGAAGCCGGCCGAGTCGCGGATCACCGTGACCGGCACGCCGTCGCTCGCGAACAGGCCGTGCGCGGCGTCGCGCGCGGCGGCGCCAGTGGCCGGCGTGGTCATCAGCGTGCGGCGCTTGGTGGCCTCGAACGGCAGGAGGGTGTCGATGGCCACCGTGCGCGAGGCGTCCAGGCCCTGCTGGAGCGCGGTGGTGGTCGCGTCCAGGCCCAGCGGCGTGACGACGATCAGTGCCTCGGCGGAAGGCTGGTCGCCACTTTCAGGCGTGATACCGAGCGCGCCGAGCAGCTTCGTCACCATGGCATGGCCGCGTTCGCTGGCGCGGCTGACCCACACGCTGGCCGGACGGGCCGACGGGACCGCGGCCGCGGCCGTGGCCGGGACCTGCTTCTGGCCATCCACGTAGCGGTAGAAGCCGGCGCCGGCCTTTCGGCCGACCAGCCCGCCAACCGAGCGGATCGCCGTGATCGGCGACGGGCGGTAGCGCGGCTCCTGGTAGAACTGGTTGTAGATCGATTCCATCACCGGGTGCGACACGTCCAGCCCGGTCAGGTCCATCAGCTCGAACGGCCCCATGCGGAAGCCGGCCTGCTCGCGCATGATGTTGTCGATGTCGGCGAACTCCGCCACGCCTTCCTGCGCGACCTTGATGCCTTCGATATTCATGCCGCGGCCGGCATGGTTGACGATAAAGCCCGGCATGTCCTTGCAGCGCACCGGCGTATGGCCCATGCGGCGCGACAGCGCCATCAGCGCATCGCCCACGGCCGGGTTGCCGGACAGGCCGTCGATGACCTCGACCACCTTCATCAGCGGCACCGGGTTGAAGAAGTGGTAGCCGACCACGCGGCCCGGTTCCTTTGCGCCCACGGCGATCGCGGTGATCGACAGCGACGAGGTGTTCGAGGCGATGACCACGTCAGGACGCAGCACGGCTTCCAGCTTCGCCACGAGATCTCGCTTCACTTCGAGCTTCTCGACGATGGCTTCCACCACCATGTCGCAGCCGGCCAGGTCTTCCAGCGCGCCGCACGGCTTCACGCGGCCCAGCGTGGCCTGGGCGTCAGCCGCCGAGATCTTGCCCTTTTCGGCCAGCTTGCCGAGCGTATCCTGCAGGTACTTGCGTGCCGCTTCCACCGCTTGCGGGTTGGCGTCGTACAGGTTGACGGTCAGGCCTGCCTGCGCGGCGATCTGGGCGATGCCGCGGCCCATGGCGCCGGTGCCGACGATGCCCAGTGTCTGGATAGCGGTGATCGAAGGAGAGGTTGTGTTCATGATGTCCGGATCGCAGGAGATGGTGGGCGACGCCGCAAAGCACTGCAGCCGTGAGGAGGAACCCACGGCTGCAGACGGGCATGGCATTCGCCCAGGGTTGTTCGGTAAGCCTCAGTTCAGCGTCAGCACGTACTTGCCGGACACCTGCCCGGAGGCGAGCTGCGCCAGCGCTTCACCGGCACGGGAAAGGGGCAGGGCACCGGCGATCTTCGGCCTGAGCGCACCTTGCTGATACAGCTTGAAGATCTCTTGCTGTACGGCCAGCACCTTTTCCGGCTGGCGATCGCGATAGTCGCTCCACTGCAGGCCACTGACGCCAATGTTCTTGAGCAGCAGATAGTTGGCCTTGATCTCGGGGATGCGGCCGGCCGCGAAGCCAATGACCACCGCGCGGCCGCACCATGCGATCGCACGCAGTGCGGCATCGAAGACATCGCCGCCCAGGGTGTCAAGCACCACATCGGCGCCATGGCCCGAGGTGGCATTGCGCACCTGCTCGCGCAGCGATTCGCGCAGGTCAGGGGCGGAAAGATCGATCACTGCGTCGGCTCCCAGTTCCCGTGCCGCCTGCGCGTGCTCGGCACCGCTGACGCCGGCCAGCGCGATGCCGCCGAGACCCTTGACGATCTGGATGGCCGCCGAGCCGACGCCGCCGGCAGCCCCGGTGACAAGCACAGTCTCGCCGGCACGGAATCCGCCACGTTCCACCAGGGCGAAGTAGGCGGTCTGATATGCCAGCCCCATCGCGGCAGCGTCTTCGAACGGCATGGCATCGGGGATGCGGAAGCATGAATCGGCAGGCACGCTGACGAGCTCGGCGAACGCGCCATATTCCAGTTGCGCCACCACGCGATCGCCAGGTTGGACATGGGTGACATTGGCACCGACGGCGCGTACCACGCCGGCGGCATCCTTGCCCGGTGCGAACGGGCGTTGCGGCAGGATCTGATACTTGCCCTGCACCACCAGCACGTCGGGATAGTTGACCGCGGCGGCTCGGACTTCGACGAGCACGTCGCCGTCGCCAACCTGCGGGTCGGGAAGGTCGCCGATGGTGACGGCGTCTGGTGCATTGAATTCCTGGATGACGATGGCTTTCATGTCGGCTGGACCTCAGCGATTCAGAAGTTGGTTGTGTGCTCCCAGGGCCGGGGACGCGGCGGAGCGATCCTGGCTGCGAAAGGCGGCATCGATGGGCACCGGCAATGCCGGCATGCTCCCGTTCGCCGCAGTGGTAGCGGTGCGGTCAAACAGGCCGCGTTCCCGGAAATGCGGATCGTGCCGGGCTTCTTCCAGACTGACCACACGGCTGGTGCAGACGTCTTGCCCGGCGAAGCGGTCTTCCCAATAGGCAACCGGGTGCCGGGAAATGGCCGCCGCAACGGCACCGATGGCCTGGTCCGGTGACATCCGCGCCAGCGCGTCCGCATCCAGCCCGACCAGTGCGACGAAGTTGTCCCAGAACTTGTCTTCCAGTGGCGCGGCCGCCAGGAAGGCACCATCGGCGGTACGGTAGATCTGGTAGCGCGGCGTGCCTCCCGTGACCAGCTCCGACGCCGGTGCGGGCCACGATCCCAGCGCGCCGTTGCCAAGCCCCCAGTACTGGAACGTAAAGAGGTTGTCGGCCATGGCCACATCCAGGTGAACGCCCCTGCCGGTCTGGTCGCGCTGACGCAAGGCGAGCAGGATATTGATCATGGCCGGATAGGTGCCGCCAGCAATGTCGGCAATGAGGGCAGGCGGCAGGACCGGCGCACCATCGTTGCCGGCAGTCAGCGACAGCGTGCCGGATGCCGCCACATAGTTCAGGTCATGCGCGGCTTCTGATGCGCGCGGGCCGTACTGTCCGAAGCCGGTGATCGAGCAGTAGACCAGCCGTGGGTTGATTTCCGAAAGCGCTGCATAGCCGAGGCCCAGACGATCCATGACGCCGGGACGGAACTGCTCGATCAGGACATCGGCATCGCGGATCAACGGCGTCAACTGGCTCAGCGTCTCAGGCGCCTTCAGGTCGATCGCGACAGATTGCTTGCCGCGGTTGAGCAGCACGAAATTCGCGCTGTCGTCATCGACCTTCGGCTCATACGCGCGCATTTCGTCGCCACGGCCGGGGCGCTCGAACTTGATGACTTCGGCTCCCGCCTCGGCCAGCAGCAGCGAGCACAGCGGTCCGGGCAGGAGGGTGCTGAAATCCAGCACCTTCACACCGGTCAGGGGTTGGCTCATGGCAATCATCGCTTTACCCGCTCTTCGCGTTCCTCGCGCTCCGCTGCGACGCGCGCGCGCCGCGCCGGGGCATAAGGCTCCTGCCCGAGAGCTTCATGCAAGGCTTGAGTGACACGGAAATGGTGCGCCAGGCCAGTCCGTTCCAGCAGCGAGATCGGACCCTCCGGGTAGCCGAGGCCCAGGCACAAGGTCTTGTCCAGGTCATCGGCGCTGGCCAGTTTCTCGTCCAGGCGGCGCAGCGCCGCATTGAAGTACGGGCGGATCAGCCGGTCGACGATGCGACCCGGAAAGTCATGACATACCGCGACAACCAGCCCCGCAGCCTGGAACACCACCTTGGCGGCTTCGATCGCGCCAGGGGTCGTGCCCGGTTGCCTGACGAGTTCCACCAGCGGGCTCGGGTCGGCGTCGCCGAGACGAAAGCGGGCGAATCCAACCACATTGGAGCCTTCGACGCCGCGGCTCTCGCCTGTGTGGATGCCCAGGCATTCGGTGCCCAGCTCGATGGCGACAAAGGTGCGCGCTTCGTGTCCTTTGCCTACGCTGTAGGCGCGACCGGCTTGCGAACCGAGGTAGACCAGCCCGTCGCCTTGCGCCGCTGCCTGTTCGAGGAAGGGATGGGATTCGGGAAAGGAACGGCTCTCGCCAGCTTGTATGATTTCGTAGCGCATATCAGGCTCCAAACATCTTGGTGTCGCCGTAGGTATGGAAGCCTTTGCCGGTCTTCTTGCCCAGGCGCCTGGCGGCGATCATGCGGCGCACCAGCGGCGGGCAGGCGGCGCGCGGCTCGTGGGTCAGGCCATGCATGGCTTCGCACAGCAGCTTCTGGGTGTCCATGCCGACCAGGTCCAGCAGCTCGAGCGGGCCCATCGGATAGCCCAGCGCAGTCTTGATGGCGGTGTCGATGTCGGCCGGCTCGGCGACGCCTTGTTCCACCAGCCGGATCGCATCGTTATTGAACGGGATCAGGAAGTAGTTGAGGATGAAGCCCGGCGTATCCTGTGTGGCCACCGGCTTCTGTCCCATTGCCTCGGCAAAGGCCCACGCTTTCTGGAAGGTCTCATCCGAAGTGGCCAGGCCTGGCGACATCTCGATCAGCTTCATCAGCTGCGCAGGCAGGCAGAAATGCATGCCGACGAAGCGGTCCGGCCGGCCGGAACCGCCGGCGATTTCGGTGATAGAGATCGTGGACGTATTGGATGCGAAGAGGGTAGCCGGCGGGCAGACCTCATTGAGCTGGCCGAACAACTGATGCTTGACTGCAAGATCCTCGAAGATGGCTTCAATGATGATGTCGCATTTGGCCAGGTCGCTCAGTGAGGTAGTGCCCTCCCAGCGGGACAACGCCTCAGCGGCGGCGCCGGCCGGCAGCTTGCCGCGCTCCTCGGATTTCTTCAGGAACGCTTCGGTCTGGCCGCGGGCGCGGTCCAGCGCATCCTGCCGGGCATCGAATACGATGGTCTTGAAGCCCGCGCGGGCCGCAACGATGGCGATGCCCGCGCCCATGGTGCCGGCGCCCGCGACGCCGACGGTTTGAATGGTTGTCACGTTCGTCTCCTATTTCTTCAGGAAGCTGCGCCCGATCAGCTGCCGGTGCACCTGGTTGGTTCCTTCCCAGATCTGGGTAATCTTGGCGTCGCGCATCAGCCGCTCGACCCGGTAGTCGTTGCAGTAGCCATAGCCGCCGAACAGTTGCACGGCATCGGTCGTGATGCGCATGGCCGCGTCGGTGGCGCGTTGCTTGAGCATCGAGGCTTCGATGCCGAAATCCTGGTCGCCGGCATCGACCATCTCGGCCACGCGCCAGAGCCACGATTCACACAAGGCCAGCTCCGTGGCCAGGTCTGCCAGCATGAACTGGATGCCCTGGAACTCGAGGATCCGCTTGCCGGACTGGCGCCGCTCGTTGATGTAGTCGACCGCATCCTCGAACGCCGCGCGCGCAATGCCCAGGGCATGCGCGGCAACGCTGGGGCGCGAGCGGTTCAGCGAGCCGAACAGGATCTGCAGGCCCTCGCCGGGAGCGCCGATAAGGTTGGCGCGTGGCACGCGGCAGCCGTCGAAGGCCAGGCTGGCCGTGCTGGACGCACGGGTGCCCATCTTGTGCTCGGTGCCGAGCACGCGCAGACCCTCCGTGCCCTTTTCCAGAATCAGCACGGAGATGGCGGCCTTCGGATCGCTGATCTCGGACCATTTGCCGAACACCAGATACAGGTCGGCCACGTCGCCGTTGGTAATGAAGGTCTTGCCGCCATTGATGACGATGTCGTCACCGTCGGGGGTAAAGGTGGTGCGCATGCCAGTGGCATCCGATCCCGCAGAGGGCTCGGTGATTGCCAGCGACGCCAGGCCGCCTTCGGCAATGCGCGGCAGCAGACGACTCTTCTGTTCTTCGCTCCCGTACTGGATCAGCGGCTTAATGGCGTGGAAGTTCGTGGCCCAGACAATACCGGTGGAGGCACAAGCCTTCGAAATCTCCCGCACGCAAGCGAGATAGCTCAGGAAGGACAGTTGCGCGCCGCCATAGTTGTCAGGGATGAACATGGCGTTCAGGCCCAGTTCATTGATGGCTTTCACGTTCTCCCAGGGAAACACCCCGGTGCGGTCGTACTCGGCCGCCCGTGGCGCGATCTGGGTGTTGCAAAGCTCCTTGACGCTGTCGAGGAGCATGCGTTCCTCGGACGATAGCGGCAGCCGCGCGTCCATCCGGTCCAGCATGTTCATGTCTTCCTCCGTTGGTGGGCTGTGAACCGCCCGGATCAGTCCACTGAATCACTGAAATTGGTCGGCGCCTGCCATGTCATGCGGGCGCATCGCGTCGTTGCAAATGCTCGCAATAGCCGTGCTATTGCTGCGCTTTGCGCCTGCGCTGCATCCCGCCTGACATGTCCTTCGCCTCCCATTTCAATGATTCAGTGGACTAGTGCTACAGCGCCATGCCCTGGCCGCCATCGACATAGAGCGTCTCGCCGGTCAGGAAGCGGCCGGGCAGCCGGAACAGCATGGCGGCAAGCCGTCCGATATCGTCGGACTGCCCGGGGCCTCCGACGGGAATGCGCTTCTTGAGGAATGCCTGGAGCGCACCTTCGTTCAACTCGTCGCGGTTCAGATCGGTCTCGATATAGCCAGGCGCGATATTGACGACCTGTATGCCATCGCGCGCCCATTCGACGGCCAGGCAGCGCGAGATCGCGCCGACGGCAGCCTTGGATGCGCAATAGGCGGCATTGCCGCGCACGCCGAGCTTGTCGTAGAACGAGCCAATGTTGACGATCAGCGCCGAGCCGGCCTCGCGCAGGTAGGGGTAGGCCACCTGGCTGGCGAGCAGGACCGACGAGGCGTTGGTTTGCATCACGCGCTCGAAGTCGGCGATCGGGAACGATGCGGACGGCCCCTGCAGGTGGATGCCCGCGTTGTTGACCAGGCCGACGATCGGCTTGCCGAACAGAGTGGGCACCTCGGCGAATGCCGCGTCGACAGAAGCGGCATCGGTGATATCGCAGTGTATTGCCGCCAGCCGCTTCTGTGCATCGGCATCGAGCGAGCCGGCGTCAGGAAGTTCGCCCGAACGCGAAAGGCAGGCAACGTGCAGGCCGGCGCGTGCCAGCTCCACGGAAATGGAGGCACCGATGCCGCGGCTCCCGCCGGTCACGATGACGGCGCCCTGGGTGAGATCAGGCATCCTTGAACTCCGGTGTGCGTTTCTCGATAAAGGCGCGCATGCCTTCGACGGAGTCATCCGTCTGGTAGGCCAGCGTGGACAGGTCGGCCTCGATCTCGAGTCCGGCGTCGAGCGTGGTCTCCATGCCGCGTACCACTGCCTCTCTTGCGAACTGAGAGGCGCAACGGCTATAGCCGATGAACTCGGACATGAAAGCCTTGCCAAGTTCGGCCGGGTCGCCGGCGGCCACCACACGGTTCACCAATCCGATGCGCTCGGCTTCGATCGCGTCGACTGTTCGTCCGGACATCACCATCTCCAGCGCACGGCCTTCGCCAACGAGGCGTGGCAAACGTTGCGTGCCACCGTAGCCAGGGATCAGACCGAGCTTGATCTCCGGCAGACCCATTCGGCCATGTACCGTCGCGATACGGAAGGTACAGGCCATGGCCAGCTCCAGCCCGCCGCCAAAGGCATAGCCATGCAATACGGCGACCGACGGAATCGGCAGGCTGGCCAGCTTGTCGAAGATACGTTGACCCAGCTGTGCGCCCTGGCGTTGTGCCATCAGGCTGCGGTCCATCAGTTCCTTGATGTCGGCGCCGGCGCAGAACGCCTTCGGCCCGGCCCCAGTCACAATGAGCGCGCGAGCGCCGGAGGCTGCCACCTGATCGAGCGTGTACGACAGTGCTTCGATCATCGTGAACTGCAAGGCGTTGCGGGCTTCGGGCCGGTTGAGCGTGAGGATCGCGTACGGGCCGTCAAACTTGATATCGATGGACATGGTCATGCTCCTGCTGTAGCGCTGGCCTTGTAGCGCACCGCCTGCGGCTTGAGTTCGCCACGCATGGTCATCTCGACCAGATCGCGTTTCAGGATCTTGCCGCTGGGTGTCAGCGGGAACTGGTCCAGGCCCAGGAAGTACTCCGGCATGTCGTACTTCGACAGGCCGCAGCTCGCCAGGTGGGCGAGCATGTCAGCCGGTTCCAGCGTTTGACCCGCGCGGAGCACAACCGACAGGCAGACCTTCTCGCCGAGTCGTTCGTCCTGCACGGGATAGGCCGCTGCGCGCTCCACCAGGGGATGCCGCATGGCCAGTTCCTCGATACGGGCGGGGTGGATATTGTGGCCGCCGCGGATGATCAGGTCCTTCTTGCGCCCGACGATCACGATGCAGCCGTTCTCGTCGATGATCCCGAGGTCGCCGCTCATGAACCAGCCATGGATGTTGAACGACGTTTCCGTGGCGACCTGGTTGCTGAAGTAGCCCAGCATCAGCAAGCCGCCGCGCCCGCCGATCTCACCGATCTCGCCCACTTCGGCCTCGACGTCCCAGTTGTCCTGCTTCCACAGGCGGACCTCATATCCGCGGCACGCGCGCCCGCATGTCGACACAATGGTGTCCGCGGTATCGGACGGGATGGTGTAGTTGTGCGAACCGTTCTCGGTCATGCCGTAGACGTTCTGCGGCGTCACGCCGAGCGTCAGGAACTTCTGCGCCACATCACGCGGGATTGCCGCGCCCGCCATGTAGAAGGTGCGGACTTCGCCGAGGGACGTCAGCTTGCGGTCGCGCACGGCCTGCAGAATGTCCATGGCGTGGGTCGGCACCCCCATCACATACGTGGCGCCGGTTTCCAGGATCCAATCGAGAGCATGCTTGCCGGCACGCAGGTTGGTCATGACCAGCTCCGCGCCTGCCACCAGCACTTGTTCCAGGGCCACGGTGGCAATGTGGTGGCTCATCGGGCTCAGCGTCAGAACCGTGGTATCGGCCGAGTGACCCCAGTCGTTGACCAGTGCGCGTCCGTTGGCCAGCAGCGTGTTGTCGCTGTGCATCACACCCTTGGGGAGGCCTGTGGTGCCAGACGTGAAGGCCAGATACACGATCTTGTCCGGGTTCAGGTCCGGCGTCGACAGTGCGGAGGGCGGCAGCTGATCCGGGAATGGATGGGCGTCGGCGGGCAGGGTGAAGTCGCCATTGGCCTGGCCGGGCATGGCAAACATGGCGGCGAGCGTCGGAATGTCGGCGGCGCGGCCGAAGATCGAGTTGTGGTCCGAATCGGCGCCGTAGCCGGGCATTGCGAACAGGGCCCGGCACTGGATGCGGTTCAGCAGCGTGCAGATCTCGTCGACGGTGTAGTTCTGGTGCAGTGACGGGCAACAGACGTAGCCATTGCGCGAGCAGGCCAGGAACACGATGGTTGCCTGTACCACGTTGGGCAGCCAGATGCCGACCCGGTCACCAGGTTTCAGGCCCTGCCTGTGCAGCGCCTCGGCTACGCTATCGACCCAGTCGACCACTTCGCGCCAGGTCAACCGGACATCCGCGTCGCGCAGGGCGGCCGACGTGGGGCGTTCCCGCGAATGGCGACGGGCGAGCGTGTAAAGGGTCTCCTGCTGCCAGATCCCCGACAGGTAGTAGTCCCGTGCATTCTGCGGATTGTGCAGCGTCAGGATGTTTTGCATGATCTTCACCCGGGCATCAATGGCCAAATTTGGAAGCATCCGGCTTGCGGCGTTCGGCAAACGCCGCCGCCAGTTCGTCGTGTTCGCTGGTGTCGAGATAACCGCGCAGCAGCAGGTCATGCGCCATGCGGGACAGCCCGCTGACACCGCCATGACGCGCGTTGAACGCGCTCTTCAGCGAGGCGAGCGCAAACGCGCCGCGCTCGGCCACCTCCAGCGCATATTCGCGCGTGGCTTCGGCCAGTTGCTCATCCGGGACGACGCGATTGATCAGCCCGATTTCCATGGCTTCGCGTGCCGTCATCTTGGGATTGCGATACCAGATGTCCTTGGCGCGCTTCTTTCCCACCAGGTCTTCCAGATACCAGGTGCCATAGCCCGCATCGAAGCTGCCGACCATCGGACCGACCTGGCGAAAGATGGCCGACTCCTTGGCAATGGTCAGGTCGCAGACCACCTGCAGCACGTTGCCGCCGCCGACGGCAAAGCCGTTCACCGAGGCGATGACCGGCTTCTGCAGGCGGTCGATGCTTTCGTACATCTCCAGCGTCGGCAGCACGCCCGCGTAGAGCGTGGTGTCCTGCATGCCGTCCTTGCGCCCGCCAGTGCAGAAGAACTTGTCGCCCGCGCCGGTGATCACGATGACGCGGGTGCGGGTTTCGCGGCGGATCGCGTTGATGCAGTCACGGATCTCGTGGCACATGGTCTCGGTGAACATGTTGCCGTCGTGGGGACGGTTCAGCGTGATCGTGCCGATGGGGCCGTCTTCCTTGTAGAGAATTTCGGTATAGGACATCGTGTCTCCTGTTTAGACGATTTCTGAGTCGATGAGGCCCGCGATGCATGTCGCGGACATGGAAAGTTCTTCCCTGAGAATGCGTTCGGTGTGCTCGCCCAGCGCCGGCGGCGGGTTGCGGAGCACGGCACTGGCGCCGTCGAAGCGGATGCCCAGGCCAACCTGCGGCACCAGGCCGGTAATGCCCTGGGTGGCGAAGAACATGCCGCTCTCGCGCAGCGGGATGTCGTCGGCCAGTTGGTCAATGCTGTTGATGGGGCCGGACGGGATGCGGTGTTGCGCAAACAGCGCAAGCCAGTGCTGGCGTGGTTGCGTCGCAAGGAGTTCGGCAATGGCCTGCACGATCGCCTGGCGCGCCTCGCGCCGGCGGGCGTTGGTCTCGAATCCCGGTTGCCGCGCGTAGTCCGGACGCCCGACCGCCGTCCAGAAGCGCTGCCAGATGGCGTCGTTGCCGAGTCCCAGCGTGATGGGGGAATCCGCGGTATCGAAGACCTGATAGATCGCGATCACGGAATCAGTCCCGCCCGAGCGGTTCGGCGCCTCGCCGGAACCCAGATAGGGCACGATCCGCGGCGCCATGAACCGCGCCATCGTCGCCACCATCGACACATCGATCTGCTTTCCGGCCCCCGTGCGTTCCCGTTCGAACAGCGCGGCCAGCGTGGCCATGGCAATGTCCTGGCCGGACAGCAGATCGGCGGCAGGGGTGCCGACCTTCTGGGGCGGGCGATCCGCCTCGCCGGTCAGGTGCATGACTCCTGAGTAGCCCTCTGCGATGAGGTCGTAGCATGGCAGGTCGGCGCGTTCGCCCTCGAGCCCGAACCCGGTCACGGACACATGGATCAGCCTGCCGTTGATGGCCTTGAGCGTCGTGTAATCGAGGCCGAGCTTTTCCTGCACACGCTGGGCGGTGTTGAGGACGACGACGTCGGCATGGCGCACCAGTTCATGCGCCACCCGCTGGCCCTCCGGGCGTGTGAGGTCGATGGTCATGCTCTGCTTGTTGCGGTTCATGCTCAGGAACCACAGGGACTCACCGTCCAGGAACGGCGGCCCCCAGCTGCGTGTATCGTCGCCGCCATGGCGCTTTTCCACCTTGACGACCTCGGCCCCCAGGTCGGCGAGCAGGAGCGTGCCATAAGGGCCAGCCACCGAGGTGGTGAAGTCGAGCACGCGAATACCCCGCAGGCAGGAAAGGCCTGCGCCGGGTGTCTGGAACGGGAGTGTCTTCAGTGTGTCCATTTCAGGTCGGATCTACGCAAGTGACCGACATACTGCAAAGCGTGTGCCAACACATGGCGCGAAATTTGCGGCTACGCGAGTGATTGCCTGGGGGCTTAGGCACTGCCTGCGTTAGCGGCCTTGCGGGCGGATCGGAAGGCCGACGAACCGGGGGGAAACTGCTTAGAATGAGACTGTCTTTGCAGTGTCCTTGCCTGCCATCGAGAAGGCAATTGTGTAGTCGCCGAATACACAGCGTTCCGTAAAACAGACGAACCGTGGTGGAGACATGAAACGAGAATCAGAGGGCGTCCTCGTACTCGATGCCGAGGGCAACACAACATTCGCCAGCGGACTCGGCAGGGATTCGCTGGTCGCCAAGTCGCTGGGCCGGCTCTGGCAGAACCGCGACCGCGTGCCGCTCAGGCGGATGTCGGCCATGGCCGACCTGGAGCGCCCACTGACGGTCGCGGCGATCCCGACGCGCGATTCAGTGTGCTTCCTGATCTTTGCCGTGCAGGAAGGCGATGAGCTGAGCGAGTTCCTGGCAAGCGTGGATGCGGCGCCGGACATCCTCAGGCATTTCATTACCGATCCCTACAAGGCGATGGTCGTGGTGGATACGTCGGCGCGCATCACTTACATGAGCCCGGTCCATGAGCGCTTTTTCGGCCTCAAGCATGGCGAGGCGATCGGGCGGGATGTGACATCGGTGATCGAGAACACGAAGCTGCAGGAGGTGGTAGCGACCGGCAAGGGGCAGGTGGCCCAGTTGCAGGAGATGAACGGCGTGACGCGCGTGGTGTCGCGGCTGCCGATCTTCGATCGCAACAAGCGCGTCGTGGCAGCCATCGGGCAGGTGATGTTCAAGGGGCCCGAGGCCATGCGCGAACTCACCGTGGAGCTTGCCAAGGTCAAGCAGGAACTCGATTTCTATCGCCGGGAGTTGTCCGGGATCCGCAACCGGAGCTACGGCCTGGATCAGATCGTGGGCAGCAGCGATGCCGTGCGACGGCTGAAGGAGGACATCCTGCGCGTGGCGCCATTGGATGTGCCGGTATTGCTGGCGGGCGAGAGCGGGACCGGCAAGGAGATGGTGGCGCACGCGATCCATATGCTAAGCCCGCGCAGCGACAAGCCGTTAGTGCTGGTGAACTCGGCGGCGATGCCGCCCAACCTGGTCGAGAGCGAACTGTTTGGCTATGAGCCCGGCGCTTTCACCGGCGCGGACCGAAAAGGCCGCAAGGGCAAGTTCGAGGCCGCCGATACCGGCACGCTGTTTCTCGATGAAATCGGCGACATGCCGATCGACATGCAGGTCAAGCTGCTTCGCGTGCTGCAGGATGGCCAGTTCGAGCGTGTCGGGGGCGATCGCGCCCGGCATTCGGATTTCCGCCTGATATCGGCCAGCAATCGGGACTTCAAGGCGATGATCGCCAACTCGAGCTTCCGGCTGGACCTGTTCTATCGGATCAGCGCGGTGACGCTGCGGCTGCCGGCATTGCGCGACCGTCTGGAGGACATTCCGGAGCTGGCCGATACCTTCCTGGAGGCGTTTGCGATCCGGCACGGCGCGCCGAAGAAGTCGATTGCCGAATCCGCGATCCGCTTCCTCCAGTCGCGCGCCTGGCCGGGAAATATCCGGCAACTGCAACATGCGATCGAGCGCGCGGCAATCTTCTGCGACGGACCGGTCTTGTCGGTCGCAGAGTTCGGCAGTATGGAAGGCGCTGAGCAGACGCTGGCGTGGCGCCAGAGCGGAGCCCCGGCGGGCGCCGCGGAAAAGTCGCGGCAGCCCGATATCCGTGAAGCGAAGGAACGGCTGGAATCGGCGTTGATTTTGGAAGCCATGCGCCGTACCGGTGGTAACAAGAAGCGCGTCGCCGAAGAACTTGGGATCTCGCGTTCGTACCTCTACAAGCGCCTGAGCATGATGGAGGAAGAAAAGAGCGAGGTGCCGGCGCCGCGCTAGGCGGTTGCGCGGGCCGGCGGTGCAAGCGTCGCTAGTGCCCGCCTACGGAATGATCCGGTTTGCGCGCAGTTCGTCGAACTGGCGCAGGAACATTTGCTCCGAATCCACGGCTTCGCTGAAGCCATGCTGGCGAGCCTTGGTGGTGGACGAAATGACGTCGAACTCCGGGGTGAAGACGAAGTTTCCGTACTTCCAGCCCACCAGTTGCTCGTACGGGATCGGCCGCAGGTCGTGCTCCCTGACCAGTCGCTCCCAGAGCGGTCCCTTGTCGGCCATCATGTGGACCAGATCGATCTTCTGGGCCGCAGCGGTTTCCATGTCGAAGTAGCGCGCGATGGCGGGCCACAAGTCCTGCCACCGGAAAATGTCGCCGTTGGTGATGTTGAACGGCTCGTTGGCAGCGGCCGGATCGGTTGCCATCCACTTGCAGGCGCGTGCCAGCAAGCCGCTGTCGGTCACGTTGTACAGCGCGCGCGCGTTGGCCTCGGAGCCCGGATGGCGCAACGGCAGCCCCAGTGCCTTGGAGATAGTGGCGTACACGGCGAGGACCATGACGAGATTCATCGGGTTGCCGATGGCAAAGCCGCAGATGCCGTGGGGGCGCGCGGCAGACCACGTCCACGCCTTGCCTTTCTGGCGCTGGGCGATGAATGCCTGCTGGTCATAGTAGAAGTTGGGCGGCATGTGACCCGGGTCGGTTTCCTTTGCGGGCGTCTTGAACGGTCCGAGATGATTGCCATACCACTTGGTGCCGTGCATCAGGTTGACGTGCTGGAGCCGGTCCGCCACCGGCTCGATGGCATCCATCAGGTTCGCGAGCAATGCCATGTTCGGCGCCACCATTTCGGCCCAGCCGGCCTTCTCGATGTAGGCAGAGAAGAAGATATGGGTGACCTCCCGCAGCCCGCCGAGCTTGGCCTTCGTATCGCCGGCGTCAAGCAGGTCGGCCGGGATGTGGCGGTACTCGCCGGTGATATCTGGCTCGCGACGCGAAACGGCGATCACATCCCATTCCGGGTCGGCGGCAAGCAGCCGCAGCAGGTTCCGTCCTACCACGCCGGTGGCGCCGGCAATCAGTGCGGTCTTCCTTGGTTGTGTCATGGTGTCTTTTGCTGGTTATCGAATGGCCCGGCCGCCGTCGACGCTCAGGGACGCTCCGGTGATGAAGGCGGCTTCCGCGCTGCACAGGAAGGCCGCCGCCGCTGCCTGGTCTTCCGCGGTCGAGATTCGCTTCAGGGGATGCAACGCCAGCCGCTCCTGGGCCCGATCCGCGGTGTTGCCATGAATGTTGCGGAACATCGGGGTATCGACGGTGCCGGGGCAGATCGCGTTGACGCGAATGCCGTCGTTGGCCAGTTCCAGTGCCAGGGCGCGGGTCAGGGAATCCACGCCGCCCTTGCTGGCGGCGTAAGCGCTGTGACGCAGGCTGCCGCGCAGCGCGTCGATGGAGGCCACATTGAGGATGCACGGCGAGTCGCTGCGCTTCAGCAGCGTCAGCATGGTCCGGCAGCCAAGGAAGGCGCCGGTCAGGTTGACGCCGATGACTTCGTTCCAGTCCGCCAGGCTGGTGTCCTCCAATGGCGCCTCGCGCAGGATGCCGGCATTGTTCACCAGCACGTCGAGTTGCCCGACTTCGGTACCGATACGATCTGCCAGCCTTTGCCAGTCCGCTTCGGAGCGGACATCACCGCTTACGGCGCGCTCGCGATCCTGCGGCATGCGGTCAAATCGGTATACGGTCCAGCCGTCCCGTTCGAAGCGTTCGGCAATGGCAAGGCCAATGCCAACGGCCGCCCCGGTAACCAGCGCCGTTCTTGGTTTCGCTTCAGGCATGTTTGTTCCTCTTGTGAATGACCTTCTGGATGGCAACCAGCGCAAGCCGGTAGGAGTCGACACCAAGCCCTGTCACCATGCCTGCGCTCTCGGAAGCGGTAACAGAATGCATGCCGCGGGCGTCGATATTGCTCATATGCACTTCGATGTAGGGCAGCGGCACCGCTTTCAGGCAATCGCGCAAGGCATGACCCGCATAGAGAAAGCCCGCGGGATTCATGACAAGACCGTCTACTTGCTCGCGTGTGGCGCGATAAATGGCGCTGATGGCTTCACCTTCGACGTTGGTGTAGAGGATGTCGAGTTGCATGCCGAGCCCCACGGCGTCCGCGCGCAGGATGTCGTCCAGTTCGGCGGCGGTGGTGGTGCCATAGATTTCCGGCTGGCGAAAACCCAGATACTCCATGTTGGCACCCTGGATCAGCAGAATTCGCATTACAAGTCCTCCTGGTTCAGTGAGCACAGCAGACGATAGGTGCCGACGTAGGCGTCCGGGAACTGCCGGCGCAGCGTGTTCGCCACGCGATTTGCCACTTCGGGCCGCAGGTATTCCAACACCAGGCAGGCGTTGATCTTCACGTCACCGCCGCGCAGTGCTTCTTCTGCGGAGATCTCCTTCGTGTCGGGCTCCGCCGAGATCCACATCTCGGAATGCGTGTGCGCCGCGTCGACCTCCAGCATGCCAACGGCGTCGCGCAGCCGCGGGTAGGCATCGGCTGCATTCAGCGCAACGGTCAGCACCACGCTGCCGCGACTCGCCCCGCGGAGATCGCGCCGCTCGCAGACCGTGCGGGACATGTTGGTGAAGCCGTCCTGCATCATGGAGATGGTGCGCGCGGTGGGGTGGGCGAGCCGTTCGCGATATGCCGCCGACCTCAGCACCTCGGGATGGACCACCTCGTAGGTGGTCAGGAACTGCCGCGAAGCGCAGATGGCTTCGAACCGGCGACCCGTCAGGAAGCCGGCGATGCCAAGCCGCTCCGGCAGGTGTTCCTCCTGATACCAGGATTCGTAGGCTGCTGCGCGCGACGCATTGCAGTCATTCCAGATAGCCAGGATCCCGCTCATGCGCGTGCTCCGGCTTGCGCTTCGGCCGACCTGAGTTGCCGGGGCAGCCCCAATGCCATGCACGCGGCGATCACGAACGTTCCTGCCAGGAACACCAGGCCAACGGTGTCGGTGTGGAAGGTCTGGCGGAACACGCCGAGGATGTATGGGCCGAAGAAGCCGCCGATATTGCCGACGGAATTCACGAGCGCCAGAGCAACGGCCGCCCGTGCGCCGGCAAAGTGCTGTGACGGAAAGCTGTAGAACAGGGGCACGGCTGCCTGCATGCAGGCAGCCATGCATAGCCCGGCGAACGCCAGGATAGCGCTCTGCGCGAATGCGGACATGGTCAATCCGATCGCCGCCAGCATCAGGATGGCGCTGAGCACGCCGGCGCGATTCTTTTCGCGCGGCGGAATGCGCGACAGCGTGAAGAGCGCCATGGCGCAGAACACCCAGGGCACCGCCGAGAGCAGTCCGGCCTGGACCGCGCTGACCGAGAAGCGCAGCTTGATGATCTGCGGCAGCCAGTAGGTGACGGCGTAGAAGCCGATGAGCATGGACGTGTACTGGAAGCAGTAGTACCACGCCGCGCGGGTCTTCATGACCGAGGCGATGGCGCTCAGGCCGTGACTGTCATCGGCCCCGCTGTTCCGGTCGCTGCGGATCGCCGCGATGAGCGTCTGCTTCTCGCGGGCCGTCAGCCATCGCGCCTTCTCAGGGGTGCTGGCCATGGCGAAACAGGTGATGATGCCCACCACCACGGCCAGGGCGCCCTCGATGATCAGGACCCACTGCCAGCCGGAAACGCCAAGGATCCCGTCCATGGTCAATAGGGCGGCGGTCATGGCGCTGCCCAGCGCCAGTGAAATGGGAATGCCGATCTGGAATACCGCAAATGCCCTGGTCAGATAGCGGATCGGCACGAACAGACTGAGATAGAAGAGAATGCCGGGGTAAAAGCCGGCTTCGCCGACCCCAAGCAACAGGCGGAAGATATAGAGCGACGTGGCACCGGTGACCAGGGATGTGCCCATGCAGATCAGGCCCCACGTGACCATGATCCGGGCGATCCAAAGCTTGGCGCCGTAACGTTGCAGAGCAATGTTCGATGGGATCTCGAACAGCACATAACCGATAAAGAAGAGTCCCGAGGCCAGACCGAACATTGCCGGCGTCAGGCCGAGCGCGGCTTGCATGTCGGGGCCGGCAACGGAGAGGTTGGTGCGGTCGACATAGGACACGAAGATCCCGATCAATGCCAGAGGCATGATCTTTCGGATGACTTTCGATACGATGCGCTGCTGTTCTGCGATGCTCTCATCAACCGCATCGGGACTAAGTGCCCCGGGAATGGACTGAAGCGATGTCGTCATGTCTCCTCCATTGTTGGAGTGGATGTTGGATAGTTAGGACGGAAGAAGCTCACCGGAAATCCCTCCGCCGGGGAAGCCTCGCAACATCGATGCCATGTCCGCGACGACGCAACTGAAGGGCAAACAGGCGTGCCTTCTGGGGTCGGAGCGTTGTCAGGATGACAATTGTGTCCACGTACATGTTTGCCGCGAGGACATCGGTCCTGGCGCGCGGCGCGCGCCACTCAAAAAAGGCTGGAAAGAACGGCCGGCATCAGGCCGGCCGGTCGCGGCGGCGTCGGGCTGTCAGTGCCAGGTCCTAAACGTGTCCCAGCACCGGATGCGGTTCATATCCTTCCTCGAGGTGCCGAACTTCTTCGGGTGTGAGCCTCACTTCCAGCGCGGCCACCGCCTGGTCCAGTTGGGCCGCCTTGCTGATGCCGATGACGGGAGCCGTCACGCCCTTGTGCAGTAGCCAGGCATAGGCCAGTTCCGCGTTGCTGATGCCCTTCTGGCCGGCCATCCGGGTGAGGTTGTCGACGACATTGAAATCCGATTCCCGAAAATAGAATTTCTTGGCCAGATGATCGGTCTTTGCGCGCTCGGTGTCTCCGAACCCCTCACGCTTGCGGTTGCCCGCGAGGAAGCCGCGGGCGAGCGGGCTCCACGGCAGCAGGGCTACACCGGAGTCCTTGCACAAGGGATTCATTTCGCGCTCTTCTTCCCGGTACAAGAGGTTGTAGTGGTTCTGCATGCTGACGAACCGGGTCCAGCCATTTTCCTTCGCCACCTGCTGGGCCTTCGCAAATTGCCACGCCCACATGCTGCTGGCGCCGAGATAGCGGACCTTGCCGGCCTTGACCACATCATGCAAGGCCTCCATCGTTTCCTCGATCGGCGTCTGCGTGTCGTAACGGTGGATCTGGTACAGGTCTATGTAGTCGGTACCCAGGCGCTGCAACGAAGCGTCGACCGCATGGAAAATGCGTTTACGGCTCAAGCCATCCCTGTTCGGCCGGCGCACGAACGAGGCCATCTTGACGCCCTCGTAGGCAATATCGACCGGCTCGTAGACCTTGGTAGCGACCACGGCTTCTTCGCGTCGGCTCCCCGGAAACATCTCTTTGAGGAACTTGCCGGTCAGGACCTCCGACATGCCGCCCGAATAGGTGTCGCCGGTGTCGAAGAAATTGATGCCAAGGTCGACCGCGCGTTTGACCAGCGGCCGGGATGCGTCTTCATCCATGACCCAGGGACGCCACTCAGGGCTCCCGAATGTCAGCATGCCGAGGCAGATTCGCGAAACCTTCAGGCCGGTCGTGCCGAGGCGGACGTATTCCATGCGTATGTCTCCAGGTTGTATGCATGACGCTCCGAGGATCGGAGCGGAAGGCATTGCTTCCGCACCGTCTGTCGGGTCGAGCGATTGGCTGAGCACTATGCATGCCAGCCTGGGATCGTCCTCTCTACGTTCAGGCGGCGTGTGCAGAGGCGCTTTTGTGGCGTTGGCATGTACGCGCAGAGGACAATGACTGTCCGCGGTTGTGCACGCGGAAGACAGTTGGGCGCCTTAGCCTGCGAGACCAGTCATTCACGGCGACTAAGTGCAACGAATCGATGTGCTAGCATGGCGTGCCACACGAACACTCAAGCAGGCCCATCCTGCCCGCCGTGAGAACATGAAGCTCGACAACATCGATCGCCGGATTCTGAACGCCTTGCAGGAGGATGGACGTTTGCAGAACGTGGATCTGGCCAAGCGGGTGGGGCTGTCTCCTTCGCCCTGTTTGCGGCGCGTCAGATTGCTGGAGGAGGCGGGAGTTATCGAGCGCTACGTTGCGGTTGTGAACCCGGCGAAGGTGGGCGTGGGCCTGACGGTCTTCGTGCGAGTTTGGCTCAAGGGGCAGGACGAGGAGACGGTCAACAGCTTCGTGGCAGCCATCAAGGACATGCCCGAGGTGACGGAGTGTCACCTGATGGCGGGCGACTGCGACTTTCTCTTGCGCGTCGTGAGCCAGGATCTGGACGCGTACCGGCAGTTTCAGATGACCCATCTTGCCCGGTTGAAGGCCGTCCAGAACGTCAAGAGCGAAATCCCGATGCAGCGGATCAAGCAGACGTCCACGATCCTCCTTTGAAGCTGCATTGCGTGGCGCGATGCAGATCTCGCCGTATCAAAGCCGTCGAGGCTGCATGTGACCGCCGAGGTGGCCACATGCTCGAGTCAGCCCGCGGCAGGGAAGTTCCAGCGTTGCGCTAAATCGTGGCGCCTTGGATTTTGCGCAAGGTAGCCGGGGCACCGCACAAGAATATGTCGACCTTTTGTCGGATGACCGCTTCCATGTCGTCCGGCACACTGAGTCCATACACCCACTTGCGCACGCCCAGATAGAAGATTGCCGCGTGCAGGCTCCAGACCATCTCGATCGCGGCATCGTTTTCCGCGGCATTGCGCGGCGCGGCAATGCCGAACGCTTCGCGTATCTCAGCCAGGACCGGCAGGAAGACCTTGCTGCGCAGCATGTCCATGTACCTGTCGTTGATGCCCTCGTGGGTCAGGCCGGAAAAGATGAACAGCCGGATCCATTCTTCGCGCAGGATCACTGACGAGTAGTCGATATAGAAGGCATAGAGCCGCTCGATCAGTGGGAGCGAACAGTCGGCGATCTGCTGTTCCCATTCGGGACGCCACTGGAAGACCTCGTTGTACACGCGCTCGATGAGGGCCTCCTTGTTCTCGAAGTACCGATAGAGCAGCGGCTGGGTGATCCCGATCTGCCTGGCGAGATCGCGCGTACTGCCTCCGAAGCCGCTCCGGGTAAAGTGTTCGATCGCCTTTTCGACAATCTGCTGTTGCCGTTCCGCGGGCAGGAGCCGACGGGCAACTTTGTCGGAGGCGCTATCCCAATCCGCTACTTTGCTTGTTTCCATGATGTATGGCCCGACTTTGCCGCGGATCGCGCCCGTGGGAACCCGACCATGCCGCGGATGCTCCGGTTAAGGGCCCCTCTCCCAGGTGGGAGAGGGTAGAAGTCATGCCCTTACGCCTCGGCCGTCCCCTTGGTCCCCATCCCCAATTCACAAGCCACGCGCTGATTCTGATACGCCGCACGCTCCCACGCGCCTCTTGCCGAACGGTCCGTCACCGAGAAGGCGTAGATGCCGGCGAACGCGACCAGCATGGAGAACAGTGCCGGATACTCGTACGGGTAGATTGCCGAGGCATGGCCCAGTACCTGCACCCAGACCGTTGGGCTCAGGATCGTGAGAACCACAGCCGTGACGAGTCCCAGCGTCCCGCCGATTACGGCGCCACGCGTAGTCAGTCCCCGCCAGTAGATCGACAGCAGCAGCACCGGGAAGTTGGAGCTGGCGGCAATCGAGAACGTCAGGCTGACGATGAAGGCGATGGTCTGCTTCTCGAACAGGATGCCGAGCAGGATCGACAGCACACCCAGCACCAGCGTAGTGGTACGCGAGACCCGCATCTCATCCTTCTCAGATGCCTTGCCTTGGCGAATGACCGTTGCATAGAGGTCATGCGAGATGGCGGAAGAGCCAGCCAGGGCGAGCCCGGCAACGACGGCAAGGATAGTCGAGAACGCCACGGCGCAGATGAAGCCGAGGAACACGTTGCCGCCGACCGCATGGGCCAGGTGCACGGCCACCATGTTGACGCCACCGATCACGGCACCTGTGCCATTGTGGTACAGCGGATCGCCGGCGACCAGTGCGATCGTGCCGAAGCCGATCACGATGATCATGGCGTAGCCAGTGCCGACGATGCCGGTGGCATAGAGCACGCTCTTGCGCGCGGCCTTGACATTGCTGACGGTGAAGAAGCGCATCAGGATGTGCGGCAGGCCTGCGGTGCCGAAGATCAGCGCCAGGCCGAGCGACACGGCCGACACCGGGTCGGACACCAGACCGCCTGGACGCATGATGGCGTCATGCTTGCCATGCGTGGTGACGGCATGCTCGAACAGGCTGTTCAGGTTGAAGCCAAAGCGGCTCATCACCATGAAGGCCATGAAGGCGCAACCGGCAAGCAGCAGGACGGCCTTGATGATCTGGATCCAGGTGGTGGCCAGCATGCCGCCAAAGAACACGTACACGACCATCAGCACGCCGACCAGCACCACGGCCGAGGTGTAGCTGAAACCAAACAGCAACTCCACCAGCTTGCCCGCGCCCACCATCTGCGACACCAGATAGAGCAGGACGATCACGATCGAGCTCGACGCCGAGAACGCCCGGATGGGTCGCTGCTTGAGCCGGTACGAGAGCACATCGGCGAGCGTATAGCGGCCCAGGTTGCGCAACGGCTCCGCGATCAGGAACAGGATGATCGGCCAGCTTGCCAGGAAGCCGATCGAATAGATCAGGCCGTCATAGCCGCTGGTGAAGACGAGCGCCGAAATGCCGAGGAGCGATGCGGCGGACATATAGTCGCCGGCAATGGCCCAGCCGTTCTGCATGGCGGTGATCTTGCCGCCCGCGGCGTAGTGGTCGGCGACGCTGTTATTGCGCTTTGCCGCCCACCGCGTCACGACAAGCGTCGCGGCTACGAACACCAGGAACATGGCAATGGCGATCAGGTTCAGGCCCTGGCCAACCGGCGGGGTGGCTGCCAGCACGGGAGTGGCAGCCGTGAGGGCAGCGGCTGCAGTCAGTACGCGTTTCATGACGGCTCTCCCTGGCGGATCTCGTCGATCATCTTGTCGTAGACGGTGTTGCTGCGGTACACGTAGACTGCCACCATCGCGAACGTGAAGGCAAACATGCCAAAGCCGATGGGAATGCCCACCGTCATCGGCTGTCCCGGCGTCAGCGGCACGGCAAGCAAGTCCGGGCGGAAGGCCAGCGTGAGAATGAAACCGAAGTAGACCAGCAGCATGACAGCGGTGAGCGTCCAGGAGAAGGCGCGACGCGCGCGGTGCAAGCGCTCGAAGCGCGGTTGCCTCAGCATCGGGTGCGGGTCCACCGAGCCGTCGATGCGGGCTAGTCCTGGCGCCGAAGGAAAGGGGGCGGTGTGGGTCATGACATTGTCTCCATATGCCTGTTGTCTGGATCTGCGTCAGAACTGACGGGATACTGCTGTCTCGCGCATGACCGCCTCCGGTGTGCGATAACGTTCGGCCATTTCGCGGTCCTGATCGCTCTTGAGCTGGGCCTGCATGTAGGCGCCGAGGTGGCGCGCGTGCTCGACAATCGCATGTCCGAACTGGACGCGCTCGGTACTGTACGCGTCGAGGGCCGTCTCGACGGTCGAATGTTCGCTGAGGGCGCGCACGATTGCCATCGCATCTCCCGCAGCCTTGGTGACGCCCATGCCGCAGTGAGGGCGGGCGACAAAAGCGGCGTCACCGAGCAAGGCAATCCTGCCGAAAGCCATGCGCGGCACCGTCAGATCGAAGATCGGCTGGAACAGTGGTTGGGCTGTCTTGGTGACGACCTCGGCAAACTGCGGGGCGAGCAAGGATGTCGCCGCATCTTCCATGTCGGCGATCACGTCGGGGCGAATCAGGCCCGGCGGGATGCCGTTGGGCCAGCGCTTGCCGCTGGCGTCAGTCAGCAGATCGGGCAATTCGTCGTCCTCGCGCGTCGCGCGATACCAGACGAAGTTGTAGCGACGCTGCCCAGGTTCGGTGCTGTTGGCTTCACCCGCCACCGGATACCCGAGGATTTGCTCGCGCGGAGGCAGGCAGAAGGCGAACTTGTCAAAGATCGCCGCGTGAGTGTCGGGCGAAAGCTGTGACTCGTCGACCAGGCCGCGCCACGCAATGTATCCGGCGTATTCCAGGCCGGCCGAAGGCAAGAGCTGTTCGCGCACGCTGGAACGGAAGCCGTCGGCGGCGATAACCAGATCGGCCCGGTGGGTCGAACCGTCCTGCAGCGTCACCGTAGCGTGGTCCCGGTACGTATCGACGGACGTCACGAACGCGCCCGTCCGATAGGTGCCCGTGAAAGCCTTGCCGAGCACGTCATACATCTTGCCCCAGGCGGTCAGCGTCTGAGGCATGTCCCGATCGGCAAGCGACACACCCTCCCGGGAGAGCGTGATTCGGGTATTGACGTGCACGCCAATGCTTTCATCGACCACCACGCCCGCCGATGCCAGCGCGTCGAACAATTCCGGGTGCGTGACGATGCCGGCGCCGCGCCCAGTCAGCGCTTCGGGCGTGCGCTCGAAGATCTCTACATTCCAGCCATTGCGGCTGAGCATGTTGGCCGCAAACAGCCCGCCCAGCGATCCACCTACGACAATCGCCTTCGGCTTGTTGTGCAATACGGTATTCATGCCAGTGCTCCAGTCTTTGCTTGTGCACTGTCGGGCAGTGCCAGTCCTGCCACTTCGGCAGCGGGGTAGTTGAGTTCGATCGTGACGCCGGAAGGATCCTCGAGGAAAACCTGATGCAGGCCGAGGCTTGGTACCGTGCGATCACGCCAGGAGATGCCTTCAGCACGCAGGGTCGCCCACATCTGCTCGACGCCCGTGGCCAGGAAGGCGATGTGGTCCAGCGTGCCGGTGCCAGACGCGGGCAGGGATTTGTCGCCCAGATAGGCGGACAGGCCGGAAGGGTTGTCCGGATCCACGCCAATGATGTGAACCGTCCCGTAGTCGCTCTCGTCGTCACCCATATAGAGCCATGCGCCGGGAAAGTCGAAGGGTGGTCGATAGCCGCGCCGGAACCCCAGGACGCGTTCGTAGAACGCGCAGGACCGCTCCAGGTCCGTGGTGCGTATCGAATAGTGTGCTAGTTTGGCCAGTGCCATCGAAGCCTCCTGTAAATTATCAACCGATCAGTGATCGATGGATAAATAGTAGGGCGGAAGCTGTTGGAGGCCAAGAACCTCTAGGGTGGGACATACCCTAACTTCCTGATTATTTTCGGCCGATAAATGACCTGGGGTGCACCTTTAGACGCCGAAGCGTGGAAGCCGGCGAGTTCGTCAGTCTGATTGCTGCTGCGCAAACTGAAAAGCGATCCGTTGGCAGGGTAGACGGGAGGTCACAATCACAGCGGCAGCCTTGCCCAAGGCGTCCTCAGACCAGGTGTACTTCTCCGGGTTTTCCCTTCGTATTTATCATTTGACAAGCAATTTGACGTATATCAAAGTTATCGATAGCTAAACAAAGAACCGGGCTGCATCGAATAGCTGCGGCCTAACAGGAGACCTTCATGGGACATGCAGTCATGGGTGCGCAGCGCACCGCTCGTCGCTTCTGTATTGGGGTGTTCGCTGGCTTGCTCGCCGTGGGTGCGCAAGCACAGACGATCAAGATTGGGCTTCCTGTACCGCTTACCGGTCCCTACGGCGCGGAGGCAAAGGACCAGGTGCGAAATGCCGAGCTGGCCGTCAAGGAATTCAATGATGCCGGCGGTCTGAACGGCCGCAAGGCCGAGTTGCTGGTGCGTGACGACAAGCTCAATCCCGGTGAGGCAGCCACGCGGACCCTGGAATTGCTCGAGAAGGACGGTGCGCAGTTCATCGTAGGTGGTCTTTCTGCCGCGACGCAGCTATCCATCAACAACGTTACCAAGCAGCGCAAGGTCATCTATATCTCGATCAGTCAGTCCGACGTCATTAATGAGGCGACCGATGCGAGCCCTTACACGTTTCATGAGGCAATGAATCCCCACATGACGACGCAGGCCGTGGGCCGCTATGTCTTCAAGAAGGGGATGCGTATTGCCTTCCTGACCGCTGACTACGCCTATGGCCACGAGATGACGCGCGGCTTCACGCGAGTGGCCAAAGACCTTGGCGCCGAGGTGGTTGGCGAAGTGCGGCATCCGCTTGGGCAACAGGACTACTCCACCTTTCTGCCACGGCTGATGGCACTCAAGCCGGATGTGCTGATATTCAACAACTTCGGCCGCGATAACCAGATCTCCATCAAGCAGGCCTCGGACTACGGCATGAAGAAGTCCATAAAGTTCGTCACCCCCGTGATGACTTACACCTCTCGCGTCGCAGGCGGGGCTAACACATATGAAGGTGTCATTGGCGGGACGCAGTACTTCTGGGAGATGGAAGCGACAACGTCATCCGCGAAAGCCTTCAATGCGGCTTTCCGGGCCAAGAACGAGGGACGCTACCCGTCTGACTATGGCGCGATGGCATACTCGGCCGTCAAGTCATTGCTCCTGGCGGTCAAGTCCGCCGGTAGCAGCGAGACGGAAAAGGTCGCGACGGCGCTGCGCAACCTGAAATATGACACCTACAAGGGGCAGCAGTACTACAGACCCTGTGACCAGCAATCCGTTCAGTCGGTACTTGTGATCCAGTCGAACTCCAAGGAAGCGGCCAATCCCGACGACGTGTTCAAGGTTTTGCACGTCGAACCAGCCAGCGAGAAGCTGTTGCGTCCGTGCACCGAACTCGGCTTCAAGGGCTGAGCTATCGGCAGGTCGGTATGGGGCGATCCGTTACAACGCTGGTCGTCCCTACGGAGCATGATGTCACTGATCGTGGCTAGCGCCTTGCACCTGCAGCGTCGCCAGAGGAAGTTTTAGGGCTGTCGTAGCGGGCGCACGGCGAGAGGCGGGAAAGCGATGGAAATCTCATTAGATCTACTGGCACTGCAGCTCTTTACAGGGCTGGCGCTAGGTGCAATTTACGTGCTGCTGGCGGTCGGCCTGTCCCTTATCTTCGGGATGCTGACAGTTGTCAATTTTGCGCACGGCGCCTTCTACATGATAGGCGCCTATGTTGGGCTGCTGGCTGTCGAAAAGACAGGAAGCTTCTGGGCTGCGCTCGTAGTTGCTCCGTTGACCGTTGCGGCCATTGGCATGCTATGCGAGCGATGGCTGATTCGCCCCTTGTATGGTCGCGGTATCGACTACCCGCTTCTGCTCACCTTCGGCTTGTCATACATCATGGTCGAGGCCATACGTATCTGGTTCGGAAAGGCCGGGCTGCCGTTCGACACCCCGGAAGTCCTGCAAGGGGCTACTAATCTTGGCTTTGCCGATTTTCCTACCTACCGATTGTTTGTGATCGGCGTCGTTTCGCTTCTGCTGCTCGCCTTGTGGTTGCTGATCGAGCGGACGCCATTCGGCCTGATTGTCCGGGCAGGAGCCCGTGACCCGGTCATTGTTCGCGTACTTGGCATCGACGTCTCACGTGTCTGGCTGATCGTGTTCGGGATGGGTACTGGCATTGCGGCGCTGGCTGGCGTCCTGTCGGCGCCGTTGCAAGGCGTATCGCCGGAAATGGGGACGTCCGTTCTCACTGTAGCTTTCGTTGTTACCGTTGTGGGCGGGATGGGGTCCTTGATGGGTGCCGTCGTGGCGGGCTTGCTTGTCGGCGTTGTGGAGAGCATGGCCGTACTCTTCTTCCCTGAGGCAGCGAAGGTGTCCATGTTCGTGATCATGGCCGCAGTGCTTCTCATCCGGCCGCAAGGACTCTTCGGCCGAACAGGATTGATGACATGAAGAACTTCCATGTTCATGGCGCCATTCGCCTAAGGAATGAAGCTACCGGACTTGCAAGCCAGATGTGCAGGGTTGTCGCGATGCACCGCGTCCTGGCGACTGTCGTCTTCTTCGCGGCATTTCCATGGCTGGTGCCCTACCACTCATTGGCCATCAACGTTCTGATCTATGGACTGTTTGCAGTCGGCTTCAACCTGCTGTTCGGATACACCGGTCTCCTTTCGTTTGGCCATGCCGCATTCCTCGGGGTCGGTGCATATTCGGCGGGCATTCTTATCGCACAGTACCAATTGGCATGGTGGGCGGCGATTCCCGCGGCCATGGTCGCTGGCTGCATGGTAGCCCTCGTGATGGGACTCCTGGCCATTCGGACCAGGGGCATCTACTTTGCGATGGTGACGCTGGCGCTGTCCCAATGTGTTTACTTCCTGGTTTATCAGATGCCAAGCTCCGGGGGGGAGAACGGATTGCGAGGCGTGAACATTGCCGAGCTGGATCTCTTTGGATTCCGTCTGGACCTGCTCGATCCGTTGCAGAAGTACTACTTCATCTTCGCGCTCGTCTCGGTCTCTCTTTGGGTGCTCTCTCGCATCCTCGCATCTCCTCTGGGTGGCGTTATCGAAGCCGTCCGCGAGAACGAAGCTCGCGCCCGTGCCTGTGGTTTCGATATTGAACGCACGAAGCTGTTGGCATTCGTCCTTTCCGCCGCCTTCTGCGCCCTTGCCGGAGCGCTCAACGCTATCCATCTCGGAAGTGTTCCCATTGAAACACTCCATTACTCGACGTCCGGGATGGTTGTAATGTTGTGCCTGCTCGGAGGCATGGGCACTTATTTCGGTCCGTTCGTCGGCGCGGCGCTGTTCCTGCTTATTCAGGATTTTGCTTCAGGCTGGACTGAGCACTGGCAGCTGATTGTCGGGGCGGTCTTCGTGGTCTTCGTGCTCTTCTTCCCAAAGGGCGTCTGGGGCACGTTTCTGGAGAAGGTGCACCATGAGCGCTGACGCCATTATTGAAACCAGAGGGGTCAGCAAGCGCTTCGGTGACTTCAAGGCGCTCACTGATGTGAGCGTGAGCATTCGCCCCGGAATGCTGACGTCTATCATCGGCCCTAACGGCGCTGGAAAGAGTACCTACTTCAACCTGCTGTCCGGTGCGTTCGCGCCTAGTGAAGGTCGGATTCTGTTCATGGGCAGGGATATCACCGGCATGCGGCAACACGAGTTCGCGCATATCGGGATCGCCAAGTCGTTTCAGATCACCAGCCTTTTTCCGAACTTCACCGTGCTCGAAAACGTACGGATTGCTTTGCAAGCGCACGTTTCGCGCTACGGTATGTGGCGCCGACGCTCAGCCTTGTCGGGGCTGACGGAGCAAGCCAGCGTCCTGCTGGAGACAGTGGGACTTTCTGGCCGCGCAAAGAGCTTCGCCAGGGAACTCGCGCATGGGCAGCAACGGTGCCTCGAGATCGCCGTCGCTCTTGCTGCTCAACCGAAGTTGCTACTGATGGATGAGCCGACCGCGGGAATGAGCCCGGAGGAAACAAAGGTGATGATGGGACTTATCCGCCGACTCGTGGAACAGCGGACGGTCGTGCTTGTCGAGCACAAGATGAAGCTTGTCATGGGGATCAGCGAGCGTGTCGTAGTCCTGCATCACGGTGAACTGATCGCGGAAGGTACGCCGGATGATATCCGGGCCAATGATTTGGTGAAGCGCGTGTACCTTGGACAAGGCAACCATTGAGGGCACATCATGCTGGAAGTTGCGAATCTCAACGCCTGGTACGGGTCGAGTCACGTATTGCAAGGTGTCGACCTCAAGGTTGGTGAGGGCGAGCTGGTCTGTCTTATCGGCCGCAATGGGGCAGGTAAGACCACTACCGTGAAGTCCATCGCTGGTCTCATGTCCAAGGTCACCGGGTCGGTAAAGTTTGAAGGCGTTGAACTCCTGGGGCAGCCTGCGCATAAGAGATACTTGCGGCAACTCGCCTACGTCCCGGAGGAGCGTCGCATCGTACCTGGTCTCACTGTTCGGGAAAACATTCGACTCGGACTGCTCGCGTCGCCGCACCGTACACGAGAGTCGGATGTCATTGATGAAATTGCCGAGACTTTTCCTCGACTGAAGGAGCGGCTCGACCAGCAGGCAGTGACAATGTCTGGCGGTGAGCAGCAAATGCTTGCCATTGCGCGGGCAGTGGCATCGAAGCCGAAGATGGTGCTGCTCGACGAGCCGTCCGAAGGGATCATGCCAGTTCTCGTGGATGAAATGTTCGAGTATTTCGCGGCATTGAAGCGCGCCGGAGTCACGATTCTCCTCATCGAACAGAACGTGGGCCTGGCCTTGAGAATTGCCGACCGCGCCTATATTCTGGATCAGGGCGAGGTAGTCTACAGCGGTACGGCGCAAGCAATGCTGGGCGACGAGGAAATCCAGGAGCGGTATTGCTCGGTCTGATCAGACGAGTGACGGAGGGCCAGAAGCCATGAAGACTGATGACACCGAACGGCGTGCGAGAGTTGTCCTTACCGGCGCGACGGACAGCAAGAAGGCCTTCGAGTTGAGGGACTTCCTGAACCGTAGTGTTGTCGCGTTCGACTGGAGGCCTTTGCAGTCGGATGAGGACGCCAGGACGATACCCGGCATCCGTGGATTGGACGATACACGTTTGCCCGTTTGTGAGTTTCCGGACGGAACGCGCTTGTTTGATCCGAGCGTCAAGGAGGTCGCCGCGCGACTGGGATGGGTGCAGGTACCGCGGCTGCGAGAATACGACGTTTCCATCTACGGTGCGGGCCCAGCCGGATTGAGTGCGGCCGTTTACGCTGCAAGCGAGGGGCTCAAGACCGTTCTTATCGAACGTCACGCGGTAGGTGGACAGGCGGGCTGCTCATCGCTGATCGAGAACTACATGGGTTTTCCGCAAGGCATCAGTGGTGCCGAGCTGGCGGAACGCGCCCGCCAGCAAGCCGTTCGATTTGGTGCCGAGATTCTCCAGATGCGCGAGGGTGTCAATGCTACGTTCGAGAATGGTCAAATCATCGTCGACATGGCCGATGGCTCGAAGCTCAGGGCAAAGACCAACATCTGCGCGACGGGCATCGAATGGCGAAGGTTGAACCTGCCGAACGAGAGCCGCTTTTTGCACGCGGGGTTGTTCTACGGGGCGGGCGCAAGCGAAGCACCCATATGCAAAGGTGAAACGGTTTATGTGGTAGGCGGAGGTAACTCCGCCGGTCAGGCGGCCATGCACCTGTCCGAGTACGCCGACGAGGTTGTGATGCTTGTGCGAGGCCCGTCGCTGGCCGCAACGCTCTCGGACTATCTCGTGAAGAAGATCGAGCGATCGAGTGTCGTGCGTGTCGTCAGCAACTGCGAAGTGGTTGCTGTCGACGGGGACCATCGCTTGCGAGAGGTAACGGTTCGCGATCGCGTGAACGGCGGGACGGAAACACTTGCCGCCACGCGCATCTTCGTGTGTATCGGCGGGGCACCACATACCGAATGGGCTCGCAATACCGACATCGTGCGGGACGCCGCCGGGTATCTGGTCACGGGGCCTGATTTGTTGCGGGATGGACGTGCCCCCGAGTCGTGGCCGCTGCAAAGAGCGCCGTTTTATCTCGAGACGAGCGTGCCAGGCTCGTTTGCAGCAGGCGACGTTCGGCACAACTCGATCAAGCGGGTTGCGTCGGCTGTGGGCGAGGGCGCCATGGCGGTGTCGTTCGTTCATCAGCACCTGGCCCATCAGGGGTGAGGCGCCGTTACTTGCGTCGTGCGTCAATTAGCCGAGCAAATATCGCAGTGTCCCCGCAGAAGCGATGCCGATCACGACGGTAGGAAGGATCGAGAGCCGCGTGGCGGCCGCTAAAGTCAGTGCGAGGGCTGCGAGGTCGGCGGGGCGATCCGATACAAAATATGGCGCAATGACTGAAATCAGTACGCATCCCGGTGCGACTTCCAGCGTGGCGGCAGCGCGCGGACTCAGTTTCCTGTTGTGCAGCAGGAGGTACCCTCCGATACGCGTCAGATAAGTGACCGAGGCCATAGCGAAGATCGTGGCAAGTGTAAGGAATGTCACTGCTTCGCCTCCTTGCGATCAGCCATCCAGTATGCGGCGGTGACGCCGGACAAGGCACCGGCCAACACATACCAGGCGCCAGGCACCAGAAGATGTGTAATCGCCGCGACGGCCAGGCTGACAAGCCATGGCCTGGCTGTGCGAAGGTCTTTCCACATGCCACGCATCAGCACCAGAAACACGGCAGGGAAAGCCATGTGGAAGCCGTAGGCCTCAACATCACCAAGTATCGGTCCAACTGCCGCGCCGATGGCAGTGCACCCGACCCATGTCAGATAGAACGGGGCTGCGACGCCCCAGTAATACGGCAGGCTCAACACGGGCAACACGGGCGTTCGCTGGCGTTGGGCGCGTTGTTTTGCATCTGCCAGCCCGAACGCCCAGCTTTCGTCGCACATCACGAACAGCGCAGCTAGTGCCTTGCGCCGAGGCAGGTGGTGAAGCAATGGTGCGAGCACTGCGCCCATCAGGAGATGGCGGCTATTGACCAGCAAGGTGATCGCAACAATCAGAAGAACGCTGGGCGGGGACGCCCACAAGGCGATTGCGGCAAATTCCGAGCCGCCGGCAAAGTTCAGGCCGGTCATCAGGGAGACTTCCGCAGGGTTCAGGCCGTGGCGAGCCGCCTGTGCGCCGAGTACGAGGCCAAAGGGAACAAAGCCAACCAGCATGGGCACGCTGTCCCTAGCTCCCCGCTTCAACTCCGCAAGTTGCTGAACCTGTGCCGGGCGTCTTCCAACGTTCTGGCCCTCTACTGCTTCCATCTCACTACAGTCCTTCGTTGGCCGGATTTGTCAGGCCACAATTCAAAGAAAGCATTGTATGCGCTTTTGGTAGCAATTTGCTTGTTTTGTTGTGGTAAATTGATTGGTTGCTTGGTGTCTGATGCCAGAAATGTCAGAAACGTTGGCAGTCAATGCCAGGTAGGTTTCTTGGTGCCGCGTGATACATTCGCCGGGGACTTGATAGGTTTCGCGGGGCCTCGTCAGAAGTGGAACGTGAGATCTTCTTCGCAATCGGAGGGCCAATGGTTCGCCCCTGCCTTTGCCTTACAATTTATCGCCTGATTGGTAGAATGGAGGCGTAACACGCCATTGTCTGGTGCCAGGGGGATGCATGGAGCGAGGGGAAACAGGGGCGAGGGGGGAAGCGCCCGAGAAGACCGGTAGACGGCTTCCACCAGAGGAGCGGGAAGAGCAGATTGTCCGCATGGCCATCGAGCACTTCACGCGCAATGGCTTCTCCGGCAGCACGCGTGAACTGGCCAAGCAGATCGGTGTGACCCAGCCGCTGCTGTACCGCTACTTCGAAAACAAGGAAGCGCTGATCGACCGCGTCTACAACGAGGTATTCCAGTGGCGCCGGGAGTGGGAGCGGCAGATTGCCGATCGGTCCGTGCCGCTCGTCGAGCGCCTGCCTGCCTTTTATGTCGACTACGCGTCGGTGATCTTGCGCGAGGAGTGGATCCGGATCTTTATTTTCGCCGGCCTGACGCGGGAAGGGATCAACAACAAGTATCTCAGCAAATTGCGCAACCGAGTCTTCCTCCCGGTGCTGGCCGAGGTGCGGGCCGAGTTCGGCATCGGCGAGCCGCGCAATGCGGCGGAGCTGGAGGCGGAAATCGAGATGATCTGGAGTCTGCATGCGTCGATCTTCTATCTCGGGTTGCGCAGGTGGGTGTATGGTCTGAAGGTACCGGTGGATATTGATGCGGCCGTGCGGCAGCAGGTTGATATGTTCCTTAACGGCGCGCCGGCAGCCATGCGCAAGCTGCGGCAGGCGCGCACCTGAGCAGGCGCAAGCTCGGAGACGCATGGCATGGATAAGCTGCTGGCACTGAAGATGTTTGTCGAGGCCGTGGATGCCAAGGGATTTTCGGCAGCGGCCAGGCGGCTGAACCTGGCCACCTCGTCGGTCACGCGCACCATCGATGGACTTGAGGAGGAGCTCGGCGCCGTGCTCCTGAACCGTTCGACGCGGCAGGTAACAGTCTCCGAAGCCGGTGCAGCCTACTACCAGCGGGCGCGCAAGATCCTTGAAGCCGTGGCTGAGGCGGATTCACTGATTGCTGACCGGGGCGATACGCCGGTCGGTCAGTTGCGCGTATCTTTGCCCGTCGCATTTGGACGTCGCTGCATTGCCCCGTTCCTCGGCGGCCTGATGGCCAAGTATCCCCAGCTGGAACTTGAGGTGACAATGACCGACGAGATCGTCGATCTGATCGGCGAGCGCATCGACGTGTCGATCCGGCTCGGCAGCGCGGCATCGTACGACGATGTCGTGGCGCGCCAGGTTGGCGTATTCCGGCGAAGGGTCGTTGCCAGCCCGGCATACCTGCTTGAGCGTGAAATCCCGGCATCGCCGATCGAACTGGCAAACCATTCGTGTCTGCGCTTCAACTACGGGGCCCATCCTCAAGTCTGGACATTCCATCGCGAGGGCGAGGAGGTTCAGGTGCCTGTCTCAGGGCGATTCCGCAGCAACAATGCCGAGGTGCTGCGCGAGCTGGCGCTCGCCGACGGCGGCGTCGGCCTTTTGCCGGATTGGATGGTCGATGAGGACGTGCAGGCTGGCAAGCTGACGTCATTGTTCGATGACTGGACGGTCAATCCCAATCGTGCCAGCTCGGCAATTACAGCGCTGTATCTGCCTAACCAGCGCGGCTCCCGCCGTATTGCGGCCTTCCTCGACTTTCTGGGCGAGATACCTGGCCCGACTCACAGGGACAGGGCCGCGGCTTAATTGCCCGTTGTGTACCTCGCATTGCGGGTTACATTCAAGCTGATTCTCCAGGCTTGCGATCCTGATGCCTCCTCCTCCAGGAGGATGTCCCCCAGAGGCGTGGCCAAGTCCGCGCTGTGCTTTACGACAACATTCCTGCAACTCGAGATTTCCTACACGGCGTATCCGATTCGCTTCTGATAAGTGAATGAGGCCGAGGGTGCTGCGGGCGTATGCCGTGTCGTCGCGACGAACATGTCGAAGACAAAGTGTCTCTCGCGCGGGCATTTCGCTGCGCGCTGCCAACGGCTGTTCCAGTTGGTCTTATGCAAACGCTTAATTGCGCCGTGGCATCGGGGTCCGTTGTTCTGCTGCTGGCATAGGCCTTGCTGATTGGCTCGGGCCCGATAGGCCAACAACAACAGACAGGAGATACCCATGCGTTCGAACTACAGCGATGCCGAGTGGAAGACGCGCTGCGAACTCGCAGCGCTCTATCGAATCCTAGCCCATCACAGAATGACGGATCACATCTATACGCACATCAGCGCGCGGGTGCCCGGCACGGATGAACATCATTTCCTGATCAATCCGTATGGCCTGATGTTCCATGAAATCACGGCTTCCAGTCTGGTCAAGATCGATATGCATGGCCGGATCCTGGAGAGCGGAAGCAAGGGACCGCAGCGGGTGAATACCGCGGGCTTCATGATTCATTCCGCAGTCCACATGGCCCGCCATGATATTTCCTGTGTCGTGCATACCCATACCGCCGCAGGTATCGCAGTATCCGCACAGGAACAGGGGTTGTTGCCCATTAGTCAGCACGCGCTCAAGTTCTACGAGCGAATCTCTTACCATGAGTATGAAGGAATCGCGTCAGACGAAGCGGAGCGGGCCAGGCTGGTAGCTGACCTTGGAAACAACAAGGCAATGGTCCTGCGCAACCATGGACTGCTGGCGGCGGGAACCACGGTCGCGGAGGCGTTTATTGTCATCTACTATCTGGAGCGTGCATGTCAGGCGCAAGTGGCGGCACTTGCCGGCGGCTCCAGGCTGACATATCCGCCTGTCGCGGTGAGGCAGCACACCGCGCAGCAGTTTGCAGAACTCGATATTGCCGACAACCTCGCCATCGATACCGGTGGCCTGCAAAGCTACCATCAGGTCGGCTTTGACGCAGCGATCAGATTGATCAAGGACGACGCTCCGAGATACGACAGCTGACGCCTGGCGTCGCGCAGCGCCGGGCCTCTCCGGCTTCCGAAAGTCTGTACGAAAGGTGTATCGCCCCGAATTGCGAAAGCGAGCAAGGCAGGCGGTCAACCGCGCACGCCTGCTCGCCTGGTACAACGCATAACTATATAAGGATGGAAGAGACATGACCCCAGTCGATCAGCGCTGTATGCGCAAGATCCTCATCCGGTTCCTCCCCTTGTTGCTGATCTGCTATGTGGTTGCGCACCTGGATCGCGTCAATGTCGGCTACGCGGCATTGACGATGAACCACGATATCGGCTTGACGACGGCGGCCTTCGGGCTGGGTGCGGGCCTGTTCTTCATTACGTACTTTGCTTTCGAGATTCCGTCCAACCTGGCCCTGGAGCGGTTCGGCGCGAGACGCTGGATTGCCCGCATCATGCTCACCTGGGGACTGCTGTCCGGTGCCACGGCATTCGTGCAGGGCGAGACGGGCTTCTACGTGGTCCGCCTGCTGCTTGGTGCGGCGGAAGCCGGGTTTTTCCCAGGCATCCTCATTTTTCTGACGCTATGGGTGCCGGGCAAATGGCGGGCAACCTTCGTCGGCAGCTTTATGGTGGCGATTCCGCTGGCAAGCGTGGTCGGTGCGCCGGTCTCCGCCTTTCTGATCAACAGCCCTGGACTCTGGGGGCTGAAAAGCTGGCAGACGATGTTCCTGATCGAAGCCGTGCCCGCGATCTTCCTCGCCTTCGTTGTGCTAAGGGTGTTGCGTGACACGCCGGACCAAGCTGAATGGCTGGATCCCGAAGAGAAGCGGTGGTTGCAGCAGGCACTGGCCGCAGAACGGCAGCAGGCGAGTGGAGGGCAGAAGGAGACGCTGGTCGATATCCTGAAGAATCCACGGGTCTGGTTGCTCGCCTTTGTCTACTTCGGCATCACGGGATTTTCTTATGGCATGGCCTTCTTCCTGCCCCTGATCTTGAAAGATGCAAATCTGTCCGTGATGCAGACCGGCGTGGCTACGGCGTTGCCGTTTGCCGTCGGAGCCATTGGCATGGTGGTCTGGGGCAGGCGCTCCGATCGGTTGGGGGAACGCCGGCAGCATGTCCTCATCCCGTTGATGATTGCCGTGGTGGGTCTTGCTGCGTCCACGATGGCGCCGTCTCCCTGGCTCAAGATCGTCCTCATCAGCGTTTCGGCCTTCGGGGTCATGGCGGCACTGCCGGTGTTCTGGACGTTGCCGCCACTGCTGTTCGGCGCCTCGATCGGGGCGGGAGGCATTGCGATGATCAATTCGCTTGGCAACATCTCCGGCTTCGCGCACTCGCTGCTTATGGGAGTCATCAGGGATAAGACGGGAAGCTACACATATGGCCTGATTCTCATCTCGGTGGTCGGTGCCTGTGGCTTCATCGTGTTGATGGTATTGACCCGGAAGCTGTCTGGCCGACCGGGGAACAGTCTCTCCCTGACACCACAGCGACAACCGACAGGTTGCGGGAGTCATACGGACTTCGTAACCACAGGAAGCCGCGCTAGCGCAGCCTATGGCGGGCCCGCCTCCTCCTTCGGCAGGGGCCGTTCGTCGACGCATGTAAAGGAAAGAGGGGAAGCGGATTCACATGCTGCTTCATGATCCATCGGGGCGCGCTCCGCGGCGCTACGCGTAAGGAAGCAGCGGCCACCAGCCCATCTTGCGCGCGCTGCCCATTCTCCAGGCGTGCCGCGGACAGGGTTTTCTGAGCCTGGCGGCACGTCTTTGCGGGAGAACAGGGTGGGGCATGTGTGCCGCCCGGGCTGACTTGAGCCAGACGTTGCGCCGCGCGCAACGCAGACTTGCGCTACGAACCCATTCTCAGCGAAGGGCGGCTTGCCTACGCTTCAAGGCACCGGAG
Source organism: Cupriavidus sp. GW821-FHT07C08 (assembly GCF_059419025.1). Classification (NCBI taxonomy): domain Bacteria; kingdom Pseudomonadati; phylum Pseudomonadota; class Betaproteobacteria; order Burkholderiales; family Burkholderiaceae; genus Cupriavidus; species Cupriavidus sp. GW821-FHT07C08. Next base: position 123,450 of record NZ_JBWKQZ010000002.1, on the reverse strand, counting down.
CCCTGTCGGGCCAATTGCTCGCAGGACATCGAAGCTCCGCGCGTATCGTTCGCCGCCTCACCATCACCGGGAGCTCGCGGCGCAACAGGATCGAAAGCACTTCTCCACGCATCAGGAAGTCCATCCATGACTACTCATCTCTTCCGTCCGATCTCGGTCGGTCCGCTGTCCCTGCCGCATCGCGTGGCGATGGCGCCACTTACCCGTTCGCGTGCGGGCCAGCCCGGCAACATACCGACCGACATGAACACGACGTACTACCGGCAGCGTGCATCGGCGGCGTTGATCATCTCGGAAGCGACCCAGATTTCGCCGCAAGGTCAGGGCTACGCCTGGACACCCGGTATCCATACCGAGGCGCAGATCGATGGCTGGCGGGCCGTGGCCGATGCCGTTCACGCTGAAGGGGGCAGGATGTTCCTGCAGCTGTGGCACGTGGGCCGGGTTTCGCACCCCATGTTCCAGCCCGGCAACGCGTTGCCGGTCGCCCCCAGCGCCTTGCCTGTTCCTGGCAAGACCTTCGTAACCGATGCGGACGGCAATGGCATCTGGGCCGAAATACCGGTGCCGCAAGCCCTGACGGCGGCGGGGATTGCAGACATCGTGGCGGACTACCGCCAGGCTGCACGCAATGCCATATCTGCGGGGATGGACGGCGTGGAAATCCATGCAGGCAACGGCTACTTGCTCGACCAGTTCATCAATTCCGCCAGTAACCATCGGCAGGACAACTATGGCGGCAGCATCGAGAACCGCGCGCGCTTCCTGCTCGAGGTGGTTGACGCGGTCAGTGCGGAGATTGGTGCCGAGCGCGTGGCCGTACGCCTGACGCCAATGGGTCGCTTCATGGGCATGGGCGATGCGACGCCGGAGGACACCTTCGGCTACATCGTCGGGCGCCTCAACGACTGGCCGCTCGCCTACCTGCACCTCGTGGAGCCCGCCATCGTCGGCACTGTGCGGGATGAGCAGGTTGATCCTCGCTGGGACGCCATCATCCGACAGTTGCGCAAGACCTATCAGGGGGTGTTGATGCTGGCGGGCGGCTATGACGGTGAGAGCGCCGAACGAGCCGTCGCGGATGGCCGTGCCGACATCATTGCGTTCGGTCGTCCGTTCATCGGCAACCCCGACCTGCCTGAACGGCTGCGTGGCGACCATCCGCTGAATACGCCCGACCCTGCCGCTTTCTTCGGTGGCGGCGCGGAGGGCTACGTGGATTATCCCGAACTGGACCAAAGTCAGGCGGCGTGAATACCCCTGCCTTTCCGGTACACGACCCAATAAATAGCTGACATATGAACATGCCAATCAAATCAGTGGACACCAACAGAGTGCCCTGGGAGTTCCTTGAAATTCCTGAGTTAGGCGCAAAGCTGCCGGTCAAGACCTGCCATGTCGACGATGAAACCGGCGTCTCCATTTCCAAGATCTGCTACAAGGCAGGCTTCATTAATCGGTCTCACTGGCACAATTGCTCTCATGGTATCTACGTTCTGGACGGGATCCTGAAGACGCATGCCGGAGAGTTCGGCCCGGGGAGCTTTGTGTGGTTCCAGGAGGGCACCACCATGTTCCATGGAGCGACCGAGGACAATGACGTGACGTTCCTGTTCATTACCAACAAGGCTTTCGATATCCACTACGAACATATCGAAGGCGCCAGAGCCGGGTAGTTCAGCATAGTAGTGCTTCTCGCCAATGAGAAACCCGCCAGCCGGCGGGTTTCTCATTCTTGCGTGGCACTTGCTGGAAGGGGCCTTGCCCGTCAGGGCTTCAGTGCTAGTTTCACGACTCCATCGCGCTGATGACCGAATAGTTCGTATGCCGCAACGACGTCATCGAGCGAGTAGGTGTGCGTGACGAGATGATCGAGCTTGATACGCTGACTCGATACCACATTCAGCAGCCGCCGCATGCGTTCCTTGCCGCCTGGGCAGGTGGAAGTCACAATGCGTTTGTTCGCAAGGCCGGCCCCGAACCCGTCGAGCGGGATGGGGATGCTCTTGGAATAGATGCCGACGCTTGAGATCGTTCCGCCCGGGCGTGTCACGTTGACGCAGGTAGCGATCGTCTCATCCCTGCCCAGGCATTCGAGCGCGACATCCGCGCCCACGCCTTGCGTAAGCTTCATCACTTCCTCGACGACATCGCACTTCGTTGGATTGAGCAGGACATCTGCACCCATTGTCTTGGCCTTCTGCAGGCGGTCCTCGACCGGATCGACTGCGATGATCAGGCCGGCGCCCATCAGCCGCGCACCGCTTGTCGCGCACAGTCCGATAGGCCCTTGCGCCACCACGACCACAACGTCGCCGATCTTGACACCGGCAGATTCGGCAGCGGAAAAGCCGGTACTGACGATATCCGGCACCAGTAGCACGTCCTCGTCGGTGAGGTTGTCGGGGATCACGGTCAGGTTGGCTTGCGCGTCCGGTACAACAAAGTATTCCGCCTGGCAGCCATCGAGGTAGTTGCCGATCTTCCAGCCCCCCGCGACTTTCCAGCCGCTGGCGGAATTGCTGCCGCACTGGGAATGGAACCCCATCAGGCATGACGAGCACTGGCCACACGGGGTGACCGCCGCGCACAGCACGCGCTGGCCCTCATGATAGCCCTTCACTTGCGAGCCGAGTTTCTCGATGATTCCGATCGGCTCGTGCCCCAGCGTCAGGCCCTTCTCGACGGGATACTCGCCTTTCAGGATATGGATGTCGGTACCACAAATGGTTGTAGTGGTAATGCGGATCAGCGCATCGGTCGGACCGACGTCGGGAATGGGTTTGTCCTCCAGTGCGATACGGCCAGGCTCTACGAACACAGTTGCTTTCATGGTTGCCATGCGGGTCTCCTGTTGGCGGGGCATTCTGATCGCACTACGGGCCAGGGCAGCCCGTCGTACGATCGGCGTCTCCAGCGGCAATCAGCATGCCTCTGAGTCAATGACGCTTGATAGTTATCGATCGACCACTTATCGAGCGAGCGCCAACCATCCTGGTTCCTGGTTCGTTCTTGCCAGCAATGGTTTCAGGTGGGGAATGATCATGGTGCTGTCCGGGCAGGTCCCGTTCAGCGGCTCTCGCCAATGCAAGATGGTGATCGATGGATAAATTGTAGAATGCGCTTTCGAGGCAGGGTAGCTCTGTGGGCTAGTGGTTTACCCCTTTGGGTCGGCGTAATCATGGCGTTGGTACCTACAGTACTTCGACGATCTTAGGGGGCTGCACCGTGCCACCGATCATGCGGATGCACTCCAGGATTGAAAACTGGAGCCGTGCAATACATGTCGTCGGCTACTACAGTTTGTCCACAACGAATACACCGAGATCGTGACAACACGGAGAGCTCAAAAGCTATGCGCGGACGCTCCTCGTCCGTATCGCATCTTTTATCTCGTGCCATCAACATTGATACCGCGCTCGATGGAGTTGGACTATTCTAGTCACGGCCGCTCATACATTGCTATCAGCGCTTCGGGCGGTATCACTGTACCGTTAGCGTCTAACGTACTGATTTTCAGGCGGAGGAGTTCTTGTGGCTGCGGTTCGACTAAATAGGGAGCACTCTGCCCGCATTCAGCACGCCCACAAACATCCGGCGCGAGCCAATGAGGTCGCGCCATGCACCAAAGGAACCCCAACATGAAGAAGCTCACGACCGCATTTGGCGCTCCTGTCGCCGACAATCAAAATATCCAGACTGCCGGTGCGCGCGGACCTGCACTGCTACAGGATGTCTGGCTCTTGGAGAAACTGGCGCACTTCGACCGCGAGGTCATCCCCGAGCGCCGCATGCACGCAAAAGGCTCCGGCGCCTACGGCACATTCACGGTTACGAAAGACATCGCCAAGTACACGCGTGCCGACCTGTTCTCGGAAATCGGCAAGAAGACGGAAGTGTTTGTGCGCTTCTCGTCAGTGGCCGGCGAGCGTGGTGCGGCCGATGCCGAGCGGGACATCCGCGGCTTTGCGATCAAGTTCTACACGGAAGAAGGCAACTGGGACCTGGTGGGCAACAACACGCCAGTGTTCTTCCTCCGCGATCCGCTCAAGTTCCCCGATCTGAACCACGCCGTGAAGCGCGACCCGCGTACCGGCTTGCGAAGCGCCGAGAACAACTGGGACTTCTGGACCAGCCTGCCCGAAGCGCTGCACCAGATCACCATTGTCATGAGCGACCGCGGCATCCCGCGCAGTTGGCGTCATATGCACGTCTTCGGCAGCCACACGTACAGCTTCATTAGTCAGGACATGCAGCGCTACTGGGTAAAGTTTCACTTCGTGACCCAGCAGGGCATCCAGAACCTGACCGACGCCGAGGCTGCCGAAGTCACGGGGCAGGATCGCGAGTATCACCAGCGTGACCTGTACGAAGCCATCGACCGTGGCGATTTCCCGCGCTGGAAGCTCTGCGTGCAGATCATGCCCGAGGCCGATGCCAGCAAGGTGCCGTACAACCCATTCGACTTGACCAAGATCTGGCCGAAGAAGGACTATCCGCTGATCGAAGTTGGCATGCTGGAGCTCAATCGCAATCCGGACAACCACTTCGCCGAAGTCGAGCAAGCATCGTTTGCACCGTCGACAATTGTTCCTGGCATCGGCTTCTCTCCGGACAAGATGCTGCAGGGCCGTCTGTTCTCGTATGGCGACGCCGCGCGCTATCGTCTGGGTGTCAACCACCATCTGATCCCGGTGAATTCGCCGAAGGCCGCGAAGTATGTCAACAGCTATCACCGGGATGGCCGGATGCGCACGGACAACAACCAGGGTGGCACCATCGCGTATGAGCCAAATACGAAGGGCGAGTGGGCTGACCAGCCCGACTTCCTCGAGCCGCCGCTGACGCTGGAAGGCGCGGCCGACCACTGGAACCATCGCGCGGACGACGACTACTTCTCTCAGCCGGGGGCGCTGTTCCGCCTGATGTCGCCAGCGCAGCAGCAGTCACTGTTCGACAACACGTCTCGTTCGATCAAGGGTGTATCGAAGCACATTCAGCAACGCCACATCGACCACTGCACGGCCGCCGACCCGGCCTACGGTGCCGGCGTAGCTGCGGCGATTGAACGTATCGAAAGCCAAAGGTAAGAACGGCCCTGCGTCTGACCTGTACAGCTCTCTCCCGCCTTGCGGGGGAGAGAACAAGGATAATGACCCAAGCTATATCAGACTGGAAACGGAACATGACGCCTGAGGAAGAGGCTCGCGTGGTCGCCGCGCTGGCCGAGGTTTTCAACCTGGTGCGCCAAGGGGATGCGGGTTCGCTTGCTGCCCTGATTGCGCGCGGCTTGTCGCCGGACCTGCGCAACGAGAAGGGCGACAGCCTTGTGATGCTGGCCGCCTACCACGGACAGGTGGACACCCTGCGCACTTTGCTTGATGCCGGAGCCTCGCCTGACATGTGTAACGCGGCTGGCCAGACACCAATTGCCGGAGCGGCCTACAAGGGCTTCAAGGACGTAATTGAAGTACTGCTGGCGTATGGCGCCGACGTCGAAGGCGCGTCGCCAGACGGCCGCACTGCGCTAATGGTCGCCGCGATGTTCGACAGGACTGAAATCGTAGATCTACTAGTCTCAAGCGGCGCCAACCTCGGCGCGCGCGACAATTGGGGCATGACCGCCGCCGATGCAGCCGCCTTCATGGGAGGCCGGCACCGCGGTCATTGATACGCTGGCCGCGTCGCCTCTTAGCGATGCCGCTGAACGTGAGCCAATTTACCCCAATACCGACGCTAAAGTGGTATTGACGATTCGAGAGTTCGAGCAGTCTCTGATTCAGGAGATCGGAAAATTTACCGTCATGCCACCCACCGAGGTCTACAGGGGGACAATGGCGGGTAGCCACGCTACAGGTTCCCTTTACAAGTCACCCTCTGACGCCTTGTGTGCATTGTGCAGTCTCTGCGAAGGAAGTGCGGGACGATCCAATCCGATGGGTTTGCGCTGTTCCCTCTCCGCTACTGGCATCCGCTCTTTGCAGCTTGGCAAGTTGCAAAGCGTCAGGTCCTACGCGGCTGAGGAGGTCGCCCATGGACTAGCGGCTGAGGAGGTCGCCCATGGACTCCGCGGCATACTGGTGCGAGCGCATCCGCGCCTGCGGGTCGTAGATGCGGCAGTCGATCATCAGCTCGTCGGCACCGGTCTGGTCAACGATCTTCTCAATCCACGCGCCGACGGTCGGCTTGTCGCCGGCCACGGTGCAGGCCATGACCTGGTCCAGGACTTCGCGCTCGTGATCGGGCAAGCGCCGCACGTAGTCCTCCACGGGCTTGGGCAACAGGCCAAGGCGCCCCATGTGCAGGTTCAGCATCCATTGTTGGTGCGAACTCGCCAGGTACTCCGCTTCCTCGTTTGTCTCAGCCGCGAATATATTCACGCCGACCATGACGTACGGCGTGGCGAGTTGCTGCGAGGGCCGGAAGTTGTTGCGGTAGTGGGTGATCGCCTGGTGCAGGTAACGCGGCGCGAAGTGCGAAGCAAATGCATAGGGCAGGCCGAGCTTTGCCGCAAGATCGGCACCGTACATGCTGGAGCCGAGAATCCAGAGCGGTACGTCATGCCGTTCCGGAACCGCGCGCACCGGCTGCTTGCCGTTGTCGGCCAGATAGTCCATCAACTCGACGACATCCTGCGCAAAGTCGCGTTCCCTGGCGCCGCGTCGCAACGCCTGAACCGTCGGGCCGCCGCTGCCTGGCGCGCGTCCGAGGCCAAGATCGATTCGACCTGGATATAGCGCTTCCAGGGTGCCGAACTGCTCGGCGACAACCAGCGGTGCATGGTTGGGCAGCATGACGCCACCGGACCCGACACGGATGGACGACGTGGCCGAGGCGATATCGCTGATGATCAGCGAGGTGGCGGCCGAGCCAATGCCTGGCATATTGTGATGCTCCGCGACCCAGTAGCGACGGAAGCCATGCTGCTCGACATGCCGGGCCAGCTGGCGCGACTCATCCACGGCCTCGGCAAGACTCTTGTCTTGTCCGATCATTACCAGATCCAGGACGGACAGGGCGGTCATAGGAACTCCATTGAGAGGTTGCAAGGGGCAGGGCAGCGGCCCACGCCCCTGGTTTTGGTGAGCAAGTCTGAGGCGGCGCTATGCCTTGTCCGCCTGTCATGCCTGGCGGTGGCTGGCCTGTCTTTCATGGGTCGGCTCGTTTGCCGGTGCTCTGGCCGGATCGTAAGCCGGGTAGTCGATGTACCCACGGGCGCCGCCACCATAGAAGGCCTCACGCCCGGCTTCCGCCAATGGCCAATCGTTGCGCAAGCGCTCCACCAGGTCCGGATTCGAGATAAACGGCCGGCCGAACACAATCACATCGGCCTGCCCTGCGTCCAGGGCCTCTCGGGCGCTTTCCGAATTGAAACCGCCTGCCAGCATTAGCGTGCCCTGGTAGGCCTTGCGGAAAGCCTGCTGGAATGCGGGCGATTCGAGGTGACTCGCGTGCATGTAAGCCAGGCTGCGGCGGGACAATGCCTCGGCCAAAGCGAGCCAGGTCGCTTCCTCTTCTTCGAACGCATGCAGGTCGTTAAGCCGGGCCTGCGGCGACACGCGCACGCCCACGCGCGCATTGCCAATCTCACCGGCGACCGCATCGACGGTCTCCAGCAGGAGGCGCAGCCGGTTGTCGATGGACGCGCCCCCATATTGGTCGGTGCGGGTGTTCAGGCCGGCATTGATGAACTGCTCGAACAGGAACCCGTTACCCGCATGGATTTCGACGCCGTCAAAGCCAGCGGCCATGGCGTTGCGTGCGGCGTTGCGAAAGTCCTCGATCACGCCGCGGATGCCGGCCAGGTCCAGGGCCGCCGGCGCGCTGACCTGCACCTGGGCCGGCTGACCGTTGGTGTCGTAGGCGAGTACCTGGGTATCGGCTGCCGTTACCGCCACCGAAGAGACCGGTGCATTGCCGTCCGCTTGTAGCGAAACATGCGAGACCCGCCCGACATGCCAGAGCTGGATGAAGATCCGGCCGCCGGCGCGATGCACTGCGTCGGTGGTGCGCTGCCATCCTGCGATTTGCTGGGGCGTGTGGATCCCTGGCGTGTACAGGTAGCCGCGGCCCTGAGCCGAGACCTGGGCGCTTTCGGTGATGATCAGGCCGGCGCTGGCACGCTGGGCGTAATACGTGGCCATATCCGTCGGCGGGACGGTGTCGACTGCCCGGGCGCGTGTCATCGGCGCCATGACGACGCGATTTGGCAACTGCAGGCCGGCAAGGTCATAAGGATCGAAGAGGGATGTCATGGCAAGGGCTCCGGGTAGCAGGTGCGAGTATTGGCGTGCGTGCTGCCGGTTCACGGATGCGAAGGGAAGTGTGGCAACACGTACTCCGCCAGTTCGTCCAGGATCTCGCCATAGGGCTGGCGGCTGACCTTCGGATTGAGGGCAACGTGGGAAATGCCGGCTGCCTGAGCCAGTTCCAGATAGTCACGCAGCCCGTTGCGTCCGGCGCGGAAACCGCCAGGGAAGCGCTGGAACGGCACATCCGGGTCTTCGGCCAGGTCGAGGTAGCCTCCCAGCCCCAAAGGCTTGAAGGCTTGCTCACCCGCCGCAGCGTGCACGTGCTTGCGCCACTCTTCGCCGAGCTGTGCCAGCCCGTACGGAGCGGGCGCTCCTCCCAGGAATCCGTCCAGGTTATGCGCCAGCCATTCCATGCTTTGCTGTGCCTGGCCCACGGCGATGGCGGGAACTCGCCCGAACGGCGCCTTGGGAACCAGGTCGAGGGCGCCAGGCGATCCTCCGAAGCGTGCAGACTGAAAGCTCGGAAAGCTTTCTTCAGACAGCGTCCGGAAGACGCCATAGGCGTCGCGATAGCGCTCGCCGCGGCTCTCGTAGTCGATGCCGAACATCGGGTAATCGCTATAGCGGTCGCCTGAGGACAGCCCGAGCACCAGCCTGCCACCACTGAGTTGGTCCAGCGACGTCGCCTGCTTGGCCAGGTTCATCGGCTCGCGCGTTGGAAGCACGATGCCAGTGGTACCCAGGGCAATTCGTTCGGTCGCAGCAGCCAGGTACGAGATGTAGACCATTGGCTCGAAAATCTGTGCCACATCGCCGTAATTCGGATCGAAGAAGGGTACGTCGCGCATCCAAAGTGCGCCGAAACCCAGCTGCTCGGCGCGCTGGGCCATCTGCACGTGGCCGCGCATGGTCGGCGCGGGCCGTCCCGGATGGGTTTCGAGCGGGAGGATCAGCCCGATGGTCAGGGCACCTGGCTGGAACAGGCGCTGGAAGCCCGGATGCTGTTGCAGGGCCGGGTGCGGGCTCGGCAGCTCGGCAGGCAACGCCTTTGGGGTGGCAGAGGCTGGGACAGTCATGGCAGAGGACCACTGGGGATTGGGATGTCGTAAGTCTCATTGAATCCCGTGTGGAGATAAACCGCTTTGCGAGACCGGCACTCGGTCCTCATGGGCCCCAATCCCACCCCCCAACACTCTCCTGCAGCCCGCTGTTCAGCAAAGTGGCGCGAGTCAGGTATTGGCCTGTGTACCAGGCTCCCATGGCACACCAGCTTCCCACCGTGCCACCAGCAGGTCGATGAACGCCCGGATGCGCGGCGACAGGTGGCGCTTGCTGGGATAAACGACCCGGATGGGGTCAGGCGTTGTGCGATACGCGCCAAGCACTTCCACCAGCGTGCCCGCGCGAACGTCGGCGCCCGTGAGATAGGACGGCAGGCAGACCAGGCCGAAGCCAGCCAGCGCCGCTTCGCGCATCGCCTCCGAACTGTCGATGCTCAGGCGTCCCGGGCCATCAAACAGATAGTGGCCTTCAGGCGTGTCAAAGCGCCACGGACGTGGCCGCTCCGCGCTCTGGAAGACAATGGTGTCGTGACCGGCCAGGTCCTGCGGAACTTGTGGCACCCCACGCCGGGCTAGATACTCCGGTGAGGCGCACGTGAGGAACTGCTGCTCGGCAATCGTGCGAGTGAGGATCTGCGAGTCATCCTTCGGGATGCCGATACGGATGGCAATGTCGAAGCCTTCTTCGATGAGGTCCACGAAGCGGTCGGTGAACGAGATATCCGCACGCAGCTCGGGCCACTGCTTCAGGTAGGCATCAAGGACCGGCAGGATGTGGCGCTGTCCGAAGGACAAGGGTGCCGTCAGCTTGAGGGTGCCGGTTGGCCTGCCGCGGCGCAGTGCCATGGTGGCATCCACCTCCTCGAGGTCTTCCAGGATCTGGCGCCAGCGTTCATATACCACCAGGCCCTCGTCAGTCAGGCTCAGCTTGCGCGTGGTGCGGTTGAGCAGGCGCACGCCCAGTCGCCCCTCCAGGCGCACGATGCTCTTGCCAATGGCTGAACGGGTGAGGCTGAGCGAATCGGCGGCGGCGGTAAAGCTGCCAGCCTTTACTGCCGCCACGAACGCGGCGATGTCGCCGAATCGGTTGGGCTCCATGGTGTTGTGTCCTCACACCCACAGCGGGGCATCAGCGTTCCCTGACACGGGAATCCAAATCCCCAATCATCGCCTTATCCTTGCTACCTGTCCACAAGGCAGAGCAATGCGGGCTAATGCGGCGGGCCGAGTTGCTACCAAGGCATTGGGTCAACGCAGACCTCGGAGCGTGCCGCTCGCCGTTTAGCGGAGTCATCACTATGAATAACCCTTCAATCGGTCCAGTGCCTGCGGAATTGCAGGCCCACCCCGGATACCGCCGGGTCTTCCAGCCTGGCCGGCTGACGTTTGGCTTCATCATGCCCCTGGAGGGCTATCCATCGTCGCCGTTCCCCACTCTGCAAGACCATCAGCGCCTGGCCACGATGGCTGACGAGGCGGGATTTTCTGCGCTATGGATGCGCGATGTTCCCTTCTACGACCCCAACTTCGGGGATACCGGGCAGATGCTGGACCCGATGGTGTATCTGGGCTTTCTCGCTGCTCACACCAAAAAGATCGCGCTGGGCACAGCCGGCATCATCCTGACGCTGCGCGACCCGCTCATCGTCGCCAAACAAGCCGCATCCGCTGATCAGCTGCTGCAAGGCCGCTTGCTGCTGGGGCTTTCAACTGGTGACCGCGCCATCGAATATCCGGCGTTCGGGGCGGACTACGAGAGCCGCGGGGACCGCTTCCGCGAAGCCTTCGGTCTGATCAAGACGGTTACGGAGCAGTCCTTTCCGCGCGCGGCCACTAGCTACTACGGCACCTTCCGCGGCGAGATCGATCTGATTCCGAAGCCGGTGGGTGGGCGCATGCCCATGCTGGTGATCGGCCGGGCCCGCCAGGATCTCGGCTGGATCGCCAGGCACAGCGATGGCTGGATCTGGCACCTGAGCGACCTCGACCGGATGCCGCAGCTATTGGAAAGCTGGCGGGCCAGCCATGAGGAGGGGTGGCTGCGGCCATACGGCTATGCCGCGTTCTTCGACCTGTCCGAGAACCCCAACGCCCCGTTGCAGTACGTCGGCAACGGCATCCGCGCCGGCCGCAACGCTTTGATCGCCCTGTGGCGAAGGCAGCAGGCTCAGGGCGTCAGCCACGTCGCGCTTAACCTCAAGCCCTTGCGCCGGCCCGCGGCAGAGGTGCTGGAGGAACTGGCGGAATTTGTCCTGCCCCACTTCCGGGCCGACTGAATGGAGAAATCAATGTCGTCCACTGTTACACGTCATCAACTTCTGGATCTGCTTGCTGCCTTCTGCGATACGTGGGCCGGAAGACCGTCGATGCCTGCGGAAGATCTGCTGGCCGATGCAGTCGAGCTGTTCAGCAGCCACCGTGGCCATTTCCGGGGAGCCCATGATGTCCTTGGGGCGCTGGCCAGCGACTTCCCAGGCCTGGAGGCCGTGCATATCGCCGCGACCAATCGTGTTCCTCGGGCATATGGGAGCGAGAGCATGGTCAGCGCCTATTTTCATGGCGAGGCGCGGCAATCTGCCGGCAACGCTGAAGCGGTAGCGTTCGGCGGCGTGGTGATCCTGTCTTTCGAGAGCCAGGGAAGCCGTGCGCGCATACGCGAAATCAGGATCCAGCTCCATTGGGTCCATGGCGAGTCGGCCAGGCTGACGGGCTGGCAGCTGCCGCCGACCGACAGGGCATGGCAGCCCGGCGATCCGCCTGCCGTCGTCGTCAGCGAGCTGGATGCACCGTGGCATCGAATCCCGGTGTCGGAATTGGCCACCAGCAACGAGGAGGCGGCCGCCGAGGCTTGGTTCCGCTATGCCTGGGCCCTGGATCAAGCCGATTTCGTGTTGTTCGGTCAATGCTTCAGCGAGGATGCCGAGGCTGAACTGACGCCCATGGGACATCTGAAAGGGCGCCGCGAGTTGATGGCAACGCTCAAGGCGTTCCGCCTGCCGTGGCCGTGGATGCAGCATTATGGTGAGCCGCTGCAGGTCGAGATCCAGTCCGACGGGAGCAGCGCGGCGCTCCTGTTGGGACGCGTTATGCCCGGGCGGACGACAACGCCGGAGAACAAACCGCTCTACGGCGCGCACTATCGCATACAGCTGATCAAGGACGATGGCGAGACATGGCGGATTGGCCAGATGGCATACGTGCCGGGCTGGTTCAGCGTCTGATTTGGACACGTGCAACGGCGGGAGCGCCTCGCGTACAGATATTGTCCAGGTGCGCGAATCACACCTATGCTTCACCGAGTCTCCGGTTGTCGAGCGTAGCGCCAAAATCGGGGGCACCGAAAGCCACGTCACGATCGGGAACGAGCCATGGACCTACTCAATCACGCTTATGAGCGCACCCTTGCCGCCGGGCAATTGACCGTAGGCTTGATGACCCCGCTCGGGCGCAAGCCCGGTGAGATGGCCGACATCGAGTCTGAGCTGCGCCTGGCCGCACGCGCCGACGCCCTCCAGTTCGCTGCGCTTTGGGCCCGCGACGTACCTCTGATGATCCCGCAAGGATCCACCATGGAAGCCGCGGCGCTGGATGACCCGTTCGTGTGGTTGTCATTCCTTGCCGGGGTAACCCGTTCGATTGCACTCGGTACGGCCGCAGCGGTGCTTCCACTGCGACACCCGATCCACCTGGCGAAGTCCGCCCTGTCGCTGGACCGGCTGTCGCAGGGCCGCTTTATCCTGGGCTTAGGCTCCGGTGACAGGGAGGCCGAATTTGCGGCGTTTGGCCTCGACCCTGAACAAAGGGCAGAAGCGTTCCGGACGCGATGGGCGATCGTCAGGGCGGCGCTGTCGCCTTCGCAGGCCGATCGTGCCGCCTTGCTGAGCGCCACCGATGGCTACGATCTTGCTGTGCCGCCGGCTGCTCGCGTGCCGATGATGGCGGTGGGTTCAGCCCGGCAAACCTTGCAATGGATCGCAGCCCATGCAGACGCATGGGCCACGTACCACAGAGAGGAAGTTCGCCAGCAGGGGCGCATTGGCCTCTGGCAATCCGCGCTACGAGAACGGTCCCCTGGTATGCCAAAGCCGTTCGTTCAGTCCATACACCTGGACCTGGTCGACGACCCTTCGACCGAGGCAGTACCTATCGAACTGGGCCTGCGAACTGGCCGCTGGGCATTGATCGATTATCTGAAGCGACTGGAGGCCAATGGTGTCGCCCACGCCATGCTGCATCTCGCCCCCGGTCCGCGGCCTCTTTTGGGCGTTGTGGAAGAACTTGGTATGGCTGTTCTTCCGGCTTTGCGCCAGTGAATTGTTTCTGCCGGTCCGACTTTACCAGGCCTTCTTCACACCAGGCGATCCTCATCACTCGATTGCCGATGAGGATTCCCCAGTCGGTCATGTGCGTGCCTTTCGTCAGGCAGCCTTGCGGTTTCGCTCTTCGCTTCAGCGTATCGGCAACGATTCACAGCGGCGCCTCGATCAGGTCTAAACACCCCACCAAGTTCAAACACGAATGCTTGGACGCGCCTGCCAAGTGGAACCTGGTGCGCGCTAAACGGTGTGGAAGGGTCATAGTTCCGGAACGCAAACCAGCTGCCGATTAGGGATCCATTGTCCCGTATTCCGGGACACCATCCCTCTATATCACCAACATCAGATCCCTGACACTGCAGTCATTCAACAGCGGGGTTGGTGGGCAGCATTGAATAGCTGACTACCGCACCATCAACCGACGCACCGAGATGTCGTCCGGCCCAGGCAAGGCGGCATAAGGAGCGGAAGCCAGCCGAGTATGGCTACCCGTTGCACCACGCTCGCCTTTATCGAGGCGTTTCGTTTTCAGGCAGCGAACAGGGTATTCCTTTCGCGCCGAACACCCCGTGTCTTTTCAGGAGAAAGCGCACATGCCAAACCTATTTGATTCCTACCAACTCGGCGCGATCCCGCTCGCCAACCGTGTCGTGATGGCGCCGCTGACCCGCTCCAGAGCGGATGCAAACGATGTCCCTTCCGCATTGATGGAGCAGTACTACGTTCAGCGCGCCGGTGCAGGGCTGTTGATCTCCGAAGCGATCAATGTGACCCGCAACTCCCAGTCCTTCGAGGGATCGCCTGGCCTGTACAGCCCGGAGCAGACCGAAGCGTGGCGGCGCATCGTGGAAAGCCTGCATCTGGCGGGCGGGCGCATCGTAGCGCAACTTTGGCACACCGGTCGAGCGAGCTCTTTCGCGATCCTGAACGGGAATGCGCCGGTTTCTCCCTCGGCTGTCAACGATGACCTGCACCAGCTTCATGTCTGGGGAAAACTGCAGAACGGCGTATACACCAGGATCCATGCCACCCCATCGCGCGCAATGAGTACGCAGGAGGTGAAGGCCGCCATTCAGGAATATCGGTATGCTGCCGCCAATGCGCGCACTGCCGGCTTCGATGGTGTCGAAGTCCATGCGGCCAACGGCTATCTGCCACATCAGTTCTTGTCCGCAACGACCAACCAACGGGACGACGAATACGGAGGCTCCGTCGAAAATCGTGCCCGCTTCTTGCGCGAGATTATCGAGCAGGTTTCGCGAGTGATGCCGATAGATCGGATCGGGGTGAGAATCTCCCCATTCGCGGCATACAACAATGTGCGTGACCTCGATCCAGTGGGCACGTACCAATATGTCGCAGCCATGCTTCAGGATCTTGGCGTGGCTTACGTTCACATCGCGGATACCAATGGCTGGTTCGACCGTCCAGACTTGCCCAATATCCTCGAGATCGTGCGGCCAGCGTACTCCGGCTCGCTGATTGTCAACGGCGGTATCAGTCCGGAAAAGGCAAAGCAACTGGTGAGCGAAGGCACGACAGACCTGGTTGCATTCGGCCGTGCGTTCATCGCCAACCCGGACCTGGTGTCGCGACTGAAGCACGACATTCCGCTTGCACAATCCAGCCCGGAAGACTGGTATGGCGGTTCCGCCAAAGGCTACACCGACTACCCGGCGCATGCTGCCTGATGCAATGATCCTCCGTTCAACAGGAAAGGAGGAACACCTCATCGACCTGGTACCGGGAGCAATCGAGATTAATGATCATGAATTTTAGCAACCTGAAGAAATTTTCAAAGACCGCTGTTCTCGCTGTAGTTGGCGCACTCGCAATTGCCAATTTTAGTGTTGTGGTTTTAGAGCGCATTGAAGTGGCCGCCGTCGGCAGTCTGCCATCCATGAATTCAACGACAATGATTGCCGGAATGGACCGAACAGGGCCTTCGGAGCCGCCAAAGAGAACAGGCGAACACGAGCGCAATCGAGTGGCGTAACGGTTAATACTTGCCTCCTTCGTCTGCATTGAATGGCGTGATTCAGTGCAGACTTGGGCAGGAATCCAATCATGCTGACAAGAGAGCTGATTAGCACAGGTGCTTACCTGGAATCGTTTCAGGATCTGCCGGAGCAATTCCGCTGGTCCCGGGAGCGCATCGAAACCTCAATGCGCGAAACCCTGGCGCGACGTCCGCAACCTGAGGAACCGGTCTGGGTGTTCGCATACGGCTCGCTGATCTGGAATCCACTATTCCACTTTGCCGAGAAGCAACGGGCGACGCTGCATGGCTGGCACCGTAGCTTCTGCATTCGCCTCGTCACGGCACGCGGAACCAGCACGCACCCTGGTCGCATGCTGGGGCTCGAGCTGGCCGGAGAGTCGGTTGGTGTGGCGTTCAGGCTGAGAGAGGATGAATTGGTTCACGAACTCATGATGGTGTGGGTGCGAGAAATGGTGGGCGGTGTTTATCAGCCGACGTGGGGGGAGGTCAAGCTGGCCGATGGCAAGACCGTGAGCGCTATCACGTTTGTCGCCGATACGGCGCACGCCTTGTACGAGGATGATTCGTCGATCGCGACAACCGCTCCGATGATTGCGACCGCAAATGGGCATCTTGGAAGCAATCGCGACTATTTGCTGCAGCTCGACGAATCCCTAGTTGAGCACGACATTTCCGACGACTACGTTAAAAGTCTTGCCGAGGCGGTTCGTGTACACCGGACTTCGGGCGGTTCCTCTTCACCGAAAAGCTAACCAGGGCATGGTCACCGGCATTGGCTTGGCAAGCCAGAGGACATCCGTGCGATAGTCTGCCGATTAAGCCAGTTTGTCATACGCACGCATTACGGAAGTGCGTATGTGGACGCCTCCCGGGTTGCAAGCGGCTTGACATGGTGGTCAGCGGATCCGAACGTGAGGCTGGTGTTTCAGATCGAGCCCTGTGCAATCCATGGTGGTGATGCACCAGCGCCTTGATTGCCGGCATTCATGATCAAGTTCCGTGCCGTCGTCGCTTGAGACGGTGCTTGCAGGTATTCCCGGGGAAATTGGGTCTAATTGCTGTGTTGAAGCAGGCTTGCACCCTGTCCGGGCGAGATGCGCCGGACAAATCCGACCGATCGATGAGACCCCGCTGTCCTTCGAATGTCTTCCGTGACAGGCGAGCCTGCGTGAGAGAGCCGAACAGCTTTAAGGGAAAGGGGTGCACGCCGCAATCACGCGAAGATGTGCCGCGCGAGTTGGCTTGGCGAGGGGAAAGGAAGATGCGTCTCAACGGTCTGCAAGCCTGACCTTGGGGTGATATGGACGCATGCAGTACGAATTAATCGTCCTGGCCCGACGTGTACTGACCCGGATCGATATTGAGCTCGGCGAATTTTCGGTAGAGCGTGGAACGTGCGATGCCGAGCGCCTTGGCAGCGTAGTTGGCCTTCCGGTACTTGCGCAGCATCCCGATGATCAGTTGACGCTCATAATCCTGCATGGAAGACAGGTTGTCCGTTGGTGGCGGTTTCGGGCCGGCTTCTAGCCTCTCGGTTTGCTGAGGTGGTTGCGTGACTTCAGGCGGCAGGCAGGAAATATCGATGGGCCCTTCAGAACACAGCAGCGCCGCCTCGATGACATTGCGCACCTCGCGGGCGTTGCCTGGCCAAGTGTAGCGTTCGAGTGCCGCGCGGGCTTCTGGCGTGATGTCGACGGCAGCGATCCTGTGCTTCTCGCGCATGGCGCCGACAAACTGTTCGATCAAAGGGGGGATATCGCAAGGGCGCGCCCTCAGTGGCTTGACGGTCTTCTGCACGATCTTCAGGCGAAAGTAGAGGTCCTGGCGGAATTGTCCCTCGGCGACCAACTGCTCCAGATTCCGGTGGGTAGCCGCGATGATCCGACACTGTGCGCGCTGCGATTCGCACGAACCGACCCGTTGGTACGAGCCATCTTCCAATACCCGAAGCAGGCCGGCCTGCATTGCCAGCGGCAGTTCGCCGACCTCATCAAGAAACAGGGTGCCACCCCTCGCTGATTCGAAGTATCCGGCGCGGCCGCGTGGATCGGCGCCGGAAAACGCGCCTCTCACGTAGCCAAAAAACGTACTTTCCATCAACTCCGCGCTGATGGCGCCGCAATTGACTGGCAGATAGGGCTCATTGGAGCGGTGACTGCACGCGTGCAGATGTCTCGCCAGCAATTCCTTGCCGGTGCCGGTTTCGCCAATGATCAGCACATTGACGTCCGTCGTTGCCACGCGCTGGAGTTCGTCCAGCATGCGCCGGGTTTCCGGGTCGCGGGTCAGGAACTGGCCGAACCGCCTGACGGGATCCGCATCGCTTTGCGGAAAGGGCGCGCGTTCGGAAGTAGGCAAGCGGATTTGCGGCTCGCTGGCCAGCAGGATAATCGCGCCAATTCTCTCGCCGGATTCAGGCGAAGAAACGTCGATCGTTTGCCTGACCGGCGTGACCTGCAGCGATCCCGCCCCCCAGGCTGCGACGATCTTGCTGCAGCGATCGGTTGGCGAGTGAGCAACCACGCGTCCGACGTGATCCAGCGCTAACATTTCGTCGTGAGGGTAGCGGCGCGCCGTTTCGCCGAACGCTGAGATCAGCCGGCTACGCTCCAGTTCCCTGTACATGACCATGCGCGCTTGAATCGAGTTGGCCATCGACACAGTCAATGCCAATGCCTGGTCGCGGAAGGCGGATTCTTCAATAGTGAAGTCAACGACACCAAGGACGGTGCGCCCGTCAATGTCGAATATCGGCGCCGCGGCGCACGACCACGAATGCCAGCCTTCGCAAAAATGTTCCGTGGCAAAGACATGGACTGGCTGCCCCGTGGCAAGCGCGGTGCCCATTCCGTTCGTGCCTGCGGAAGCCTCGTTCCATTTGGAGCCCTCCACAATGCCCGAGCGAGTGGCAGCCTGTTCGCGGATCCTGGGAGCGCCCGTGATATGCAGGACACATCCCGTGGCTTCAGTAAGGATGATCAGGCCGGGAATCTCATCGAGAAAATGCCCTACATCCTGGATGACTGGCACAGAGGCGTTCAGCAGGCGCTGGCCCGACTGGAGACGCTGCCGGAACTCTTCCTCGTTGAGTCGCTGGGCTACCGTTAACGCAACGTCGACGCCGAGCGTGGTGCAGCGTTGCCATTCGTTGAGCAGAAACTGCTGGTAGGGCGGCCGCCGGTCGCTGATATCGATCAGCCCTGCATTGAAGCGTTCCCACAGGCTTCGCACGCCACGGGCATCTTTGTCGAAGCCGAAGTAGGGGCTTTGGTTTGAAGTCACCGCTTGTCTCCTTCTGGCTGCACAGTCTGAAGTGCGAGACCAGTTACCGGGCCTTTCCAGGCAGCCTTTTCTTTATCTTTAGATCATTACACAACTCCGTTTGGGAAGAAAGGGGGACGATTCGCCAGGCTTTGTCGCAGCCGGGTGAAGCTGCGGGCAAACTCGTGTGCACCACCACATCGTCCAGCGAGTACTTGTGCGTGACGAGGCAAGGAAGCCAGATGCGCTGGCTGAAAACGACATTGCGCATTCGGCACATGCGCTCCTAGCCGCCCGGGCACGACGACCGGGCCAGCGCCTTGCTTCGGCTCCATGACGTCGCGCACCACATTGCGTTTCGTCGGATCCAGCACGAAATCGGCACCCATCGACTTCTCGTTTCCAGGCGGGCGTCCACACGATCCACTGCGATGAGGCCTGCAACCTGCGGTCGTGCGCCAGCCATGCCGCTAGCAAGTCCACTCGCTCCAAAGCCGGCGTGTCCTGTCCCAAGACTCGCGAGACATTTTTGTCCGACCGGCCTCGGACAGATGCGGCACGTCCACTTGAAATCAGCGCATTTTCACAGGGAAAACCCTTGCTTTCTGTGCCAAAACCGGGTGGCACAGAACTTGATCTATGAGGTTTGCCCGTGATGTCGCATCTACAGGTAACACCAATGCATCTGGGGGCGGCGGTTCGCGACGCGCCGACCCGATGCAAAGGGAACTGACTACTACTCACAAGACTGAAAGGAGACGTATGGCTAGCGTTGAATCTGAAGCGCTCAAGACCTTGTATGCAGGTTGGGTCAAGACAATGAGCGAGAAGCCCGACATGTCGCTGGAAGAAGTGCGACAACTGTTCTCCCATTGGGGCGATGTCACCGCCGAACCTGGTGGTGTCGACTACATCGAAGTCAATGCCGCAGGCGTGCCGGCAATGTGGGCCATTCCCAAAGGGTGCGATCCGGACCGCGCACTGCTCTGCTCGCACGGAGGTGGCTATGTCGTCGGATCGATGTACACGCACAGGAAGATGTTCGCCCACATTGCCAAGGCCGTAGGCTGCCGGGCGCTGATTGTCGACTATGGCCGGGCTCCGGAGAATCCGCACCCGGGTCCGGTCAATGACATGACGACAGCTTATGAATGGCTCCTGAAGGATCAGGGCCTGAAGCCCCGGCATATTGCATTGGTGGGGGATTCGGCAGGCGGCGCACTTGCGTTGACAACCATTGCGTCAGCACGTGCGCGCGATCTTCCGCTGCCGGCGGCCACCATGCCGATTTCGCCGTGGGCGGGCTGGGATATCTCCGGGAAAACCTACGAGACCAACGCACATCGGGATGCCTTTGTGTCGAAGGACACCACGGAGTTTCTGGGGCCGCTGTTCATCGGTCCGGAGGGAGACCGCTACGACCCGTTGGCGAACCCGCTCTACACCGACTACAGCGGATATCCCCCGATCTACCTGACGGTGGGTAATGCGGAGACGCTGCTCGATGACAGCATTCGCATCGTCGAGAAGGCAAAGCAGGCCGGTGTCGAGGTGAAGTTCGATTGCTACGACGATATGCAGCACGTCTTCCAGTTCCTGGCCGGCGTGGCGCCCGAAGCGGATGACGTCATCCAGAGGATGGCGCAGTGGGTGCGCCCCCGCATCGGATTGGCATGAATGGATAACGCCAACCACGAACTTTCGACAATCGCCTTATACGAAGATTTCATCATGAACAGCGCTATTTCCTCAGCAACGACTCCTTCCGCCAGTCATGCAGCGGGCGACCACTATGACGTCCTGATCGTGGGCGCAGGCTTCTCGGGCGTCTACCAGCTCTACAACCTTCGCAAGCGCGGCTTCAAGGTGCGCCTGCTTGAAGCCGCGCCGGACATCGGTGGGATCTGGTACTGGAACTGCTACCCGGGCGCCCGGGTGGACACTCAGGTCCCGATCTACGAATTTTCCGATGAGACCCTGTGGAAGGACTGGACCTGGAAGGAACTCTTCCCGGGTTGGGAAGAGCTGCGCGAGTACTTCCACTATGTCGATTCCAAATGGCATGTGCGCAAGGACATGCAATTCAACGCGCGCGTGGCATCTGCAAACTTTGATGAGGCAAAGAAGCAGTGGACGCTGGAGACGACCGGCGGCGAGCAGTTCCAGGGCCGCTATGTGATCCTGTGCACGGGCTTTGCCGCGAAGCCGTATATTCCGAAGATCGATGGTCTGGAGTCCTTTTCCGGTCCGAAGCCGCATACCGGCGTCTGGCCGCAGGAGGGGCTGGACTTCAAGGGCAAGCGCGTGGGTGTCATCGGTACCGGTGCTAGTGCGGTGCAGGTTATTCAGGAGGCGGCCAAGACAGCATCCCACCTGACCGTCTTCCAGCGCACCATGAACATGGCATTGCCGATGGGGCCTCGCCAAACCAATTCCGAGATGCAAGCGAGGATGAAGGAAGCCTATCCCGAACGATATGCCTTGCGTCGACGGACATTCGCCGGATTCGATATGGACTTCCTGCCTGTAGGCGCCATGGAAGTGTCGCCGGAGGAGCGTCAGGCAACCTATGAGGCGGTCTGGGCGAAAGCGGGATTCCACCCATGGTTGGCGACGTTCAACGACGTGCTGTCAAACAAGGAGGCCAACGACACGGCGTACGCCTTCTGGCGGGACAAGACGCGTGCGCGCATCAACGACCCGGAAATCGCCAGTAAGATGGCTCCCGACACCGCACCCTATCCATTTGGCACCAAGCGGCCGTGCCTGGAAAACGGCTACTACGAGGTCTTCAACCAGACTAACGTCACACTGGTGGACATTCGCGAGAACCCCATCCACCACGTCACACCGACGGCGGTGGTCATGAACGACGGGGCGGAGCACGAGCTCGATATTCTTGTCCTCGGCACCGGCTTCGATGCGGTCACCGGCGGCATCCTGAGCATCGATATTCGCGGCACCGATGGTTCGACGCTCAATGATCGCTGGAAAGACGGCATTCGCGCTAACCTGGGCCTGGCAACCGCTGGTTTCCCGAACCTGCTTTTCGTGTATGGCCCCCATGCTCCCACAGGCTTCCTGAACGGGCCGACCGCTGCCGAAATACAGGGCGATGTGGTCATTCAGTGTCTCGAGCACCTGCGGGACAACGGATACCAGCGCATCGAGTCGACGACGGAAGCCGACGAATCCTGGGCCGAGCACGTGAATGACGTGGCATCCAAGTCGCTGTTCGTCCAGACCGACTCGTGGTACATGGGCGCCAACATTCCTGGCAAGAAGCGCGAGATGCTCAACTACCCGGGTGGCCTGCCTTTGTATCTGGAGAAGTGCGAAGAGAACGCCCGGAACGGCTATGAAGGCTTTGTGCTGTCGAGCTGAGCCGGCCAGGTAAGTCGGCAAGTCTGCCTGGCGTGAGCAGCGCCAGGTCAATCCGCTTTGCCCCGCGGGCGGTGCTGTCTGGTCTTGATCAGACGGCACCGCATTCACGTGGCACATCACCCTGCGGTCGCATCTCACCATGCATTGCGCCAGTCGGAATGCCGCCTTCGCATGCGGCGCTTGACGCAGAACATGGCGGGCGCATGTTGGCTTACCGAAGCCGTTGAGGGTCCACTGAGATGCCGAGGAGAAACCCAAACATGAGTCAATTTGATTTCCACACCACCCCAAAGATTACGTGTCAGCGCGGCGCAATCCGTCATCTTGGCACATTGGCCCGCGAACACGGAATGCGGCACGCCTTCCTGGTCACGGACGGCGGACTACATAAGGCCGGTCTGACGACATCGGCTATCGAGGCACTACGAGACGCGTCAGTGGAGGTCACGGTATACGCTGATGTGCTGGCCGATCCGCCAGAGGCCACCATCATTAATGCCGCCGACAGCGCGAGGCAGGCCGGCGCCGATGGCGTGATCGGCTTCGGTGGGGGCAGTTCGCTCGATACGGCCAAGCTGGTGGCCTTGCTCGCCCGTACCCCTCAGGCGATGGACGAGATCTACGGTGTGGGTCTGGCGCGCGGGCCCCGGCTGCCGCTGATCCAGATCCCGACCACGGCGGGCACTGGTTCCGAAGTTACGCCGATTTCCGTGGTGACTACACCCACGCATGAGAAGAAGCCGATTGTCGCAGGGCTGCTCCTGCCGGATCTCGCGCTGCTCGATTGCGAATTGACCGTCGGCTTGCCACCGGCGGTGACGGCCATGACCGGCGTGGATGCCATGGTTCATGCCATCGAGACCCTCACCACGCATCTGAAGAAGAACCCGTTGTCGGATGCGCTGGCGATAGAGGCGTTGAAGATGCTCTACCGCAATCTTCCGCTGGCGATCCACGACGGCAAGAACCTCGATGTTCGGGAACAAATGTTGCTCGGCTCCCTTTTTGCCGGCATGGCCTTCGCCAATTCCTCCGTCGGTGCCGTCCATGCACTAGCTTATCCGCTCGGGGTTCACTACCACGTGCCGCACGGGCTCTCCAACTCGCTAATGCTGCCCCATGTGCTGCGATTCAATCTCGAATCGGCAAGCGCCATCTACGCGCGGATGGGACGCGCATTGCTGCCGGAACTCGAATCGACCACCGACACCTACGCTGCGAGAAACTTTGTCGACGCCATCTGCAAACTGGTCTCCGACATGCCGTATGCGCACAGCCTGCGCGAGGTGAAGGTAAGGGGGGAGGACATCCCGATGCTGGCCCGGGACGTGATGAATATTCGGCGCCTACTGGTCCACAATCCCCGCGAGATCGAATACGACCAGGCGCTGGCCCTGTACGAGGCAGCCTACTGAATCACTGATATGACGACATCCATTCACAGAAACTACATCGGCGGCGAGTGGGTCGAAGGCCCGAGAACCGGCCAGAACATCAACCCCTCTGATACCGACGACGTAATTGGTGCCTACACCCGCGCCGACGCCAAGCAAGCCGAGCAAGCCATTGACGCCGCCTTTGACGTCCGAGGCGTTTGGGAAAGGTGGACGGCAGAGCAAAGAGCCGATGCGCTCGATCGAGTTGGCACGGAGCTCCTGGCTCGGTGCGAAGCGTTGGGGGAACTATTGTCGCGCGAGGAGGGAAAGACCCGTGGCGAAGGCGTTGCCGAAGCAGTGCGTGCTGGTCGCATCTTCAAGTTCTTTGCAGGCGAAGCGTTGCGCGTCAGCGGAGAAAAACTGCCGGTCATTCGCCCGTGTGTCGACGTCGAAGTGACGCGCGAACCCGAGGGCGTTGTGGGGATCATTACACCCTGGAACTTCCCGCTTGCTATTCCGGCCTGGAAAATTGCTCCCGCGCTGGCCTACGGCAACACCGTCGTATTCAAGCCCGCCGATCTGGTGCCCGGAAGCGCCTGGGCGTTGGCGGAAATTATCGTCCGCGCAGGAAAACTGCCCGCGGGCGTTTTCAATCTGGTCATGGGACCTGGTTCCAGTGTTGGTCAGGCCATCGCAGCTTCGCGAAAGGTCAGGGCCGTCAGCTTCACGGGCTCGGTCGATACGGGCCGGCACCTCGGAGTCACGTGTGTTCAGCGTGGCGCAAAGGTGCAAATGGAAATGGGCGGCAAGAACCCGCTGGTGATTCTCGATGATGCCAACCTGGACGTTGCGGTCTCCGTCGCCATTCAGGGGTCGTTCTACTCGACCGGGCAGCGCTGCACAGGGTCCAGCCGCCTCGTGGTGCAGGAGGGTATCCACGATGCCTTCGTGGCGGCGATGACAAGGCGCATGTCCGAACTTCGCATCGGCCATGCGTTGAAAGACGGGACCGATATCGGGCCGGTGGCGTCGCAGGATCAGCTTGAACAGGACTGCCAATACATCGACCTGGGAGTTTCGGAGGGCGGGCGCCTGGTTTCTGGTGGCGAACGTCTTGAGCGCGACACCCCAGGCTTCTATCTTTCTCCGGCACTGATCACGGAGACACGCAATGATATGCGTGTCAATCGCGAGGAAATCTTTGGCCCTGTTGCGACGGTGATTCGAGTCAAAGACTATGAGGAAGCTTTGGCCGTGGCCAATGACACCGACTTTGGGCTGTCGTCCGGCATCTGCACAAACTCCCTGAAGTATGCGACTGACTTCAAACGGCGCTCGGTCGCAGGAATGGTGATGGTCAACGTTCCGACTGCCGGGGTCGACTACCACTCGCCTTTCGGGGGTCGCAAAGGATCCAGCTACGGGGCACGCGAGCAGGGTACTTATGCGCGCGAGTTCTACACTGCGGTCAAGACGGCCTACACGCTGTCGTGATGGTGGCGCGGGGCGGTCGGCGGTTCAAGCCGGCCGCCTCACTACGCATCGAGTAGCGTACGAAGGGCCACGCGGTCTGCGCGACCCCATGTTAGGCTCAGGCAAGCACGTCGCGATGAACCTGCGCAATCGTTGGCGTGCCGAGCATAGCCATGTTCCTATCGACTTCCTCCCTGAGCAGGCTGATAGCATGTCTTACACCATGTATGCCACCGACAACCGCTGCATACATGAATGGTCGACCCAGGAAGACGAAGCGAGCGCCCAGCGCCAGCGCCTTGAGGACATCGCCACCTCGCCGGATGCCACTGTCCATCATCACGACCGTCTGGTCTCCGACCGCATCGCAGATATGCGGCAGTACGTGCAGGGGTTCGACTGCGCCATCCAGTTGGCGTCCACCGTGGTTCGAGACGATGATGCCATCCGCACCAAGCGAAACGGCGTGCCTGGCATCGTCAGCATGAAGAATGCCTTTGATGACCAGGTTTCCGGTCCAGCGCTGGCGGATCCGCGCAATGTCCGCCCAGGACAGGTGGTCCCGGCCAGTCGTGTCACGTATTGCCGAAGCCGAGAGCATGGGCGCGCCGCGGGTCGCGAAGGAGTTCTCGAAATGGGGCATGCCATGAGCGATGAGGGTTCGCAAGAAGGTTCCAGCGAGCCAGCGGGGGTGGGCCAGTCCGTCCATTGCGAGTCGGAGGGAGGGGCGCAACGGCAACGAGAACCCCGTCCGTACGTTGTTCTCGCGGTTCGCCCATACCGGGATGTCGACGGTAATGACGAGCGTCGAGAAGCCTGCTGCGCCGACTCTGTCTATCAACGCGTCGATGCGCGAGGTATCACCGGGAAGATAGGCCTGAAACCATGTGCCGGGGGCAGCGGCATGGACGGCTTCCATCGGAATCAGGGACGAGCCACTCATGATCGCCGGAATGTTCTCCTCCTGCGCCGCCTGCGCCAGCGCGATGTCGCCCCGATATGCCGAGATGGCGCTGATGCCCACCGGTGCAATGCCGAATGGAGATGCGTAGGTCTTGCCAAATATGGCGGTGTCTTGCGATCGATGGGATACGTCGATCAAGACCTTGGGGAGAAATCTAAGCTGCTCGAATGCGTTTCGATTGGCATTGAGGGATATGCCGTCCTCGGCGGCGCCGGAAATGTAGCCGAACAACGGCCGTGGCAGATGGCTGCGCGCGGCGGCTTCGAAGTCGGCCAGGGAAAGGATCTTCTGCAGCTTGGGAGGGAGATGTTTCTTCGCCGCATAGGCGGCGAGATGGCGCTGCGTGGCAGGCAGCCCCTCCGGAATTCTTGTGCCTTCGTGGAGTTTCATTTGTCTTCCTGCATTCTGCTCGTTCGAGTGGCGCGGCATCCGCATCGACACGATCGCAATACGGGATTAACAGCGCCAGCCCATCTCATGATGCGAGGGTGCCGCGTTGTCGCATCAGTTCACGGAACAGCGACTCATTCTTCTTGAAAGGCGCCCGACCGTGGAGGTAGAAATAGTTGTTCAGCACGACGAGGTCGCCGACCGGAAGGGAGACTTCCTTCGTGCCGGCGGACGCCTCCATGGAGGCCGACAACGCATGGAGAAAGGCCGCTTCGTCGCGGTCGGCGGGCTGGACGAACTGATCAATGAACGACATCGACAGTCCGAACTGGCTCTGGAAGAAAATGGGGCGCTCGACTCTATCGGAGACATTCTTGGAGCCTGGCGCCTTGTACTGGAAGGGCCTGGTCCCAAGTTTGTGATTGACGAATTGCTCGATCTCGTCCCAATCATCAAGATGCAAGAAACGCGATTCCCCACCGATGGCATTTTCTTCGGAAAATTTCATCATCAGCAGCCAGTCTGTCGCCTCACTGACAAACGTCCCGTCAGTGTGCATCGTGAACAGGCGATAGGCCTGGCGCAGGTAGGAGTCGCTGTCGTCCGTGTGTTTCACGATGAAGCGGGCGTAGTATGTCCCGGACATTGCATCGTGATTGCTGGGGCCGAGGATATGGCACACGGCCGTACCGAGCCGGACGAAGTCTGCAGAGTCATCCGAAAGGCCCTGGAGACCCATCGTGAATCCACCGTGGCGGCGGTTCTTGACCAAGTCAATCAAGGTTTGCGCGAAGCCGTTGCCAAGGCGCTGGACCAGCAGGTTGGCGAGGTGGTAGCGCATGAACGGGACGTACTCGAGATTCTGGACATCGACATGTCGGGCGTCGTCAAGAAAGCCGGAAAGTGCGGCCTCGTCGGCCGTGACATGCATGAGGCGATGGTGATCGGCGTGGGGCAACAGATGGAAGAGGGGTTGCTCGGGGGTGGAGAGAATCGCGTCTGCGAGCGGTGCGTTCATTGGGGTCTCCTTCTAAGTTCGGGACTCCATTTCAGCCTGCTTCCTGGTCGGCATCCAGCGGCCCGAACATAATCTTTATTCGGAGATGGAGATCAAATGATCGATGCCCGGCAATTGCGATACTTCACTGCCGTGGTCGAGGAGCTGCACTTCGCCAAGGCGGCAGATCGCCTCGATGTGGCGCAATCCGCCCTGAGTGCGCAGATTCAGCGGTTGGAGCAGGACATGGGAGTTCGCCTGCTGAATCGGAACAAACGGCAACCGGTGACGCTCACGGATGCGGGGCGTCTGTTCCATGCGGAAGCCGTGGGGGCGTTGCGACATCTGGAACGAGCCGATCAGGTCGGCCGGCTGGCGGCACGAGGCCTTGCGGGCATTGTCCGAATCGCATATGTAGCTTCTGGCGTGAGCAGCGGTGTGCTGACGCGATTAATGCGCCATTTCCGCGTTTCCCATGGAAATGTGCGCGTTGAGGTCGTGGCCATGGATACGCCACGGCAGTTTGAAGCGCTGGATAGCGGCGAGATTGATGTCGGCATTGTGCGGCTGCGGCGCCAGTATCCGGCGGGCTTGACGGCAACGCTCATACAGAGTGAACGTGTGGTCGTTGCCATGGCGGAGAGCCATCCGCTGGCGAGGAAGCCAAGATTGGTTGCCAGTGACCTGAAAGATCAGTCCTTTGTTTCGCCGCAGTTCGACGAGGAGGAGGGCTTCGGAGAGGTACTGTCGGCGTTGGGATCCGCCGGAGGATTTTCGGCGATTCTCGACTATCGCGTTCAGGATTTCATCTCTGCGATTAGCCTGGCTTCGGCTGGGTACGGCGTGGCTGTCGTACCCGAGTCC
This sequence comes from Cupriavidus sp. GW821-FHT07C08, assembly GCF_059419025.1. Taxonomy (NCBI): domain Bacteria; kingdom Pseudomonadati; phylum Pseudomonadota; class Betaproteobacteria; order Burkholderiales; family Burkholderiaceae; genus Cupriavidus; species Cupriavidus sp. GW821-FHT07C08. Next base: position 95,110 of record NZ_JBWKQZ010000002.1, on the reverse strand, counting down.
ATGCGGAATTTTCTACAGCCGGAGGTTTGTTACAGAGCCATCCAGGACTTTGAGTATGCTGTTGATTTGGCAATCGCTAGCCGGAAGCGAGAGCTTTCCCCTGCAGTTCGCGCCTTTGTTGAGGAGTCATTGTCTTGTGAAACTCGGCCATAGCGTTGCCGTATTCAAGTGACGGGCTTTTTCGGCTTGTCTCTCGCAGGGCGGGGCGGTTCTTTGAGCAGGTCAGCGGGCCGCAGCAGATCGGGCACCCAAGCACTGATTGAAACCGGAATCAATTGGGCGTCTAGTGGCCTATAAGGCGGGCCGAAGTGGTGGAGAGTGATATGTGCTTCACAAAATGTCGGTTCGAGAATCCAATTGCGGCAAAATTCAAGAGTGCCGCGCCAAGCTGACATGCGTCTGTCCACGCTGTGGCAACTAGTGTCCTGTCCCACTAATACGTGAGCAAAGTCGGTGCAACTTTTCGAGAATCGAGTCGGCAGTGGCAGTCCAGCGAAACGGCTGGCAGTCCGCGTTGTAAGCGGTCACGAAATGATCGATGCGTTGGACCAACTGCTTGACGCTAGTGAACGAGCCGCGGCGGATAGCCTTATCGGTAATGAGGGAGAAGAAACGTTCGACCTGATTGAGCCAGGAACTGTAGGTCGGGATGAAATGCATGTGCCAACGCGGACGCGCTGCCAGCCAGGTCTTGATCTTCGGGTGGCTGTGCGTAGCGTAGTTATCGGCGATGCAGTGAATGTCCAGCTCGGCGGGCACGGCCTGGTCGATCTCTCGGAGGAACGACAGGAACTCCTGATGGCGATGGCGCGGTTTGCATCGCGCCAGCACGGCTCCATTCAGGATGTTCAGCGCCGCAAACAGCGTGGTGGTGCCATGACGTTTGTAGTCGTGCGTGACGCCCTCGACGTAGCCGAATCCCATGGGCAGCATCGGCTGCGTGCGCTCCAGTGCCTGGCACTGGCTTTTCTCATCCACGCACAGCACCAGCGCGTTGTCACGTGGGCTCAGGTACAAGCCCACCACGTCGCGCAGCTTCTCGACAAAGAACGGGTCGGTAGACAGCTTGAAGCCTTCGGTACGATGAGGTTGCAGCCCGAAGAGTTGGAAGTAGCGCTGCACGCTGCTCTTGGAGATGCCGGTCTCGGCCGCGACAGCACGCACGCTCCAGTGTGTCGAGCCAGTGGCCGGCTTCGTATGCAGGGTGGTCTGAATCAATTGCGCCACCCGTTCGTCGTCGACCGTGCGAGGGGCCCCCGGGCGAACGTCGTCATACAGACAGGCGATTCGGCGTGCAATGAAGCGCGCACGCCATTTGCCGACCGTGGCGTTGCCCATCTTCAGCCGCTCGGCGATCGCGCTATTGAGCTCACCGTCGGCGCTGCAGAGGATGATGCGCGCCCGATTGCTCAACGCAGCAGGCAACGACCGGCTGCGCGCGAACGCCTGCAACTGCGCGCGTTCGTCTTCGCTCAACACCAATTCGGCCTTCGGTCTGCCCGTAATCATCTCGATATCTCCGTTCCCAGAATGCCGAAACGGTATGCAAGACTAATGCCAGTTATTTACGGGACAGGACACTAGAGTCGAGCCCAATAACCAAGTATTGCAGTGAGTGTGGCGCGCCTCCAAGTGCAACTCCACTTGCGGAGTTTGCCCCGGTTCATTACACGCCACCCCACCTGGCCGAGCGCACCTTGCCCGAACAGGCAACGCTGGAAGCGAGGGGGAGCGCGCGGGCGAATGCAAAACGATCACGGCACTATTTGCCGACATGGCCGGATCGACGGCGTTGATCCACGACTTGGATCCCGAAGAAGCACGCCATCTCATTGACCGTGGTGGCCTCATGATGGAGACCGTGCATCACTACGAAGGCTACGTCGCCAAGTCCCTGGGCGACGGGATCCTCGCACTGTTCGGGACTCTGGTCCCGAGGAGAACGCGCTGGTGGGCGTGCCCGAAAGTTACCAGATCGAGGAGACGCTCCCCAGCTTGCATATTCCGACAAAGAAGGGGTGCTTGCCGCCCGCATCGACCGGCTTTCCATCGCGGAGAGGGCACTGTTGCAGACGCTTGCGGTGATCGGCAAGCGGTTCCCTCTGAGCCTGATCCGGCAGGTTGTCGGGCAGCCGGAAGATGAACTCGCCCTCCTGCCTGGAGGGCGAGTTCATCTACGACCTGCCCCCCTTTCCCGAGATAGAGTATTCGTTCAAGCACGGCCTGGCGCAGGAGGTCGCTGGCAGTTCCCTGCTTACGGAACATCGCATTGCGCTACATGCACTGGTCAGGGACTATGAGCGGCGTCCCGGCGTATTCGAGGCCATGGTCTATATTGCAATGGGCGGACTTCTACTGCGCAGAGCCGCCCATCCTTGAACTTTCAAACTGGCTCTCAGAAGGTGTGACGGACTCCCACGGCAGCACCGAACATGTTGTCCTTCCCTGTGGCAAGCGCGTAGCTGTTGCCGAGCGCGAGGCTGTTTGCGAACACTGTCGCGGCCGAGTCAAGCATTAGCCCGGCATGTTTCGAGAATGCGCTGGTGAGATAGAGGTCAGTCCGTTTGGAAAGCGAGTAGCTGGAAAGAAAGCCTACTTGCCAAGGATTCGGTGAAGACGTGCTGTCCAGGAGTCTCTTCAGATTCTGGTAGTTGTATGAGAGCGCAATGCTCAATGCGGGTGTGACTTGAAAGGTTCCACCGATCCAGTATAGATCGTCGCGCTGAAGCGTGTCCCCATTGGGTGCCTTGTTTTGTCCCCAGCGATAACCCCCCATGAGTTTCGCCGCGCCAAAGCTATAGCTGACGGCAGTAGCTGCTTTCTTGAAGGAACCGCTGCTAATGGAGCCGCCAGTGATACCCATCGACGGATTGAGCTGATCGTAGCTGATCGCCAGGCCAAGCGGCCCGGCGAAATAGTTCAGCCCGGCGCCATACGCCGTATCACGCCGAAAGTGCCCAGGCGCTTCGCCATTGCCGCCTAGTGCGACACCGGGCGCTACGACTTGTGGCAAGGCAACGCCCGAACCAAAGGACCAATGCGCAACCGCCGTAACCGGACCGAATGTGCCGGAATACTTGAGCAAATTGTCTTCCCGGAAGTTTGGGCCGGTGAGTGCAACAACCGGATCATACTGCGTAGCAAATGCCATTGGTGAGAAGTTTGCCAGCGCATCAAAGGCAGAGGTGTACTGCCGGCCAAAAGATAGCTGGCCATAGCGTTGGTCCTGCAGTCCGACGTATGCCTGCCGTCCGAAAAGCCGTCCACTTTGTTCACCGACTCCAGTATCGATGGCAAAGCCACTTTCGAGCACGAAGACTGAGTTCAAGCTACCAGACAGTGCTTCAACACCTCGCAGGCCCCATCGCGACCCGGCGACGCCGCCAGAGTTCATGCGGTAGACATTATCCCCGGTGCCGGAAGTGAATTGATTGGATGCCGACGGTACGCTGCCGACGTGGTTGGCAAACTCGACGTTGATATCTGCCACGCCATACAGCGTGACAGTAGATTGCGCGTTGGCGTTGAATGTGGCGCCCAGGGCCAGCAGGGCTGACACCGTGGCGGCAGAATGCTTTGCGCAACGACTCATACTTCGTCTCCTGTGTTGGCGTGCGACAGAGCGACGCCAGTTCTTTGATGTGTTCGGTTCGGTCGCGATGACCTTGTCGAAGGGGCGTAAATATTTCTGTTGCACAGCCGCCCAGAGCCAGGCTTTGGGGTGCGAGCCATGCCGCAAGCAATGCGCAGCTGGTGTGTTCGGCGCTGCGATTGCGGTGATGCATGATCAAGTTCTGTGCCAAGGAGGATTAGGTGCAATTTTCGAGGGTAATCCCGTAATTAATGCTGTCGAACTCAGCTCTGAAGTGAGCCTAAGCAAATCCCAGAAGACAGCCGGCGGACATAAGTGTCCGGTTGGGAGACAGAAATGTCCCACGCTTCGAATTATGGAAGAGGGATGTCTCTGCTAGGGAAGCGCAGCAAGAGCGAGGGGGCTGTCAGGAAGGCGGAAACCGATTTACTTCACGCCCCAGCATGGACCTAGCTGCATCAAATATTGTCTTTCTTTCTTCTCGTAATTTATCACTTGACAATGTGTGCGCTTCGACCAAGAATTATCGAACGATAAAGACAAAAGGAGACAACATGTTGCCCATCCGCCCTTTGCATCCGTGGAACGGCATTCCGTCCTCGATGCCGCTCGCTTCCACCTCTAATTTCGTCAGGCGTCCCTAGGTCGCCCCTTCAGTTGGCTCATGCGTCGCAGCAGCAACGGTGACCGTCTGTCATCGGCGCGAGAGCAGGAACCTCATGTATTCGTCGGGCCACATCTGCAACTGGCCTCTAGTCGACGACCTGGAAATACATATGAAACCCACATCCTTTGAATACCGCCGGCCCGGCACGCTGGATGACGCCCTGCGGCTGCTGGCACAGTCCGGCCCGGACGCCAAGGTAATTGCTGGCGGGCAAAGCCTTGTGCCGATGATGAACTTTCGGATGGCCCGGCCCGATGTGCTGATTGACATCAATGGCGTGAGCGAACTGGATTATCACCGTCGCGACGGCGATATCCTCCGTATCGGCGCGTTAATGCGGCACGCCGATCTGAAGGATTCAGCGCTAGTCCAGGAATGCTGTCCTTTGATGAGCGAAGCCTATCACTACGTCGCGCACGGAACCGTTCGGAACCGCGGCACCCTTTGTGGAAATCTGTGCCACGCCGATCCGGCTTCGGAGATGCCGGCAGTCATGCTCTCTGTAGGGGCCACTATGGTGGTTCGAGGCATTGGCGGCGAACGCCGCATTGCGGCCGAGGACTTTTTCCAGGGCATCTATGCCACGGCACTTGAACCGAATGAAATATTGGTCGAGGTGCAAATCCCGGTGCCGGCGAGCCGCCGCGGTTACGCGTTTGAGGAAGTGTCGGCGCGCCAGGGCGACTTCGCCATGACTTTAGTCGCCGCGCTGCTCGATATTCGCGGTGGACGTATCGAGGAAGCGTCGGTCGCCTACGCGGGTGTGTCAGACCGGGCGCGGCGTCTGCCTGCGGTCGAGCAAGCTCTGACAGGCCAGTCGCCGTCAACGGAGTTGTTCGACCGCGTCGCTGCGCTTGCTAGTGAAGGGTTCGACCTTATCGAAGACATCCATGCGGACAGGCAGTACCGCCACGACCTGATTCGTACGCTGACCGCCCGAGCGCTCGCCAGGGCGGCGGAGCGCGCCCAAGGGCATGCCTGACTGCAACGCACCACTGGAGTTGAAGCCATGACAGTCCACAAGATCGATGTTGCCGTCAACGTTAACGGCAAAACTTATGAGCGGAGCATACCGACCCGTATGCTGCTTTCCGATTTTCTTCGTAATGAATGCCATCTGACCGGAACACACGTCGCCTGTGAGCATGGGGTCTGCGGCGCCTGTAACGTCATGCTTGATGGCAAGACGGTACGCTCGTGCCTGACGTTCGCCGTACAGGTGCAAGGGGCGGCTGTAGAAACAGTCGAAAGCCTCGGCACGATCGAGAAGTTGCATCCGTTGCAACAGGCGTTCTGGGAAAAGCACGGCCTGCAATGTGGCTTTTGCACGCCGGGGATGCTCATGACCGCCAAGGAGCTGCTGAGTGTCAATCCCAATCCCACGCGTGAAGAAGTCGCAGAAGCCATCTCGGGCAACCTCTGCCGATGCACGGGTTATCAGACGATCGTCGATGCCATCATGTCGGCAGCCGAAACCATGCGCCAACAACAAGGAGTGCAGCCATGACCGAGCGATATATCCCGGACGTAAAAATCCCGGCGTCGCGGCAATCGGAAGCGCCTCGTCAGAATTTGCGCTGGATCGGCAAGAGCATGAAGCGAGTCGAGGATCCGCGACTGCTCACTGGTCGCGGTAAGTACGTCGACGATATCGTGCTGCCGAACATGGCTCATGTTGCGTTGCTGCGAAGCCCGTTCGCTCACGCCCGTATCAAATCGATCGACGTCAGTCGTGCGCGCGAGTTGCCCGGGGTGATCGCCGTCGTCACCGGCAAGGAGTTTGCGGAAACGACTGGACCGACGGTGACATTCTCGAGCCCGCCTGTCGTTCAGCACGCGATCGCCATCGACCGGGTGCGCCATGTCGGCGAAGCGGTTGCCGCTGTCGTTGCGGTGGACCGGTACATCGCGGAGGATGCACTCGAACTGATTGATGTGGATTTCGAGGAGCTGCCGGTCGTTGCAGATTTCGAGGCGGCGTTGCATGCCAAGGGTGAAGCCGTTCTCCACCCGGACCTGGGTGACAGTAATGTCGCGATGGACCGTACCTTTGCGTTCGGTCCCGTTGACGACGACTTCGCTCGCTCCGATCTAGTTATCAAGCGTCGCCTGCGGTGGAACCGGTCGGGGCCGCAGCCACTGGAGACTGTCGGCGCGGTTGCGGAGTACGATCCCGGCACCGGGAAGTTTACGGTCCACTGCAACACGTCGATGTATACCTATGTCGGGTGGCTCTGCGCAGCTTCTCTCGGCGTCCCTTCGACGCAGCTCAATATCGTGCCGACGCTTGCCGGTGGCAGCTTCGGCTCGAAGCTGTTCCTGCACAAGGTTATTGTTCTGACGGCGGGGCTGGCACGCATTGCAGGTCAGCCGGTAAAGTTCATCGAGGACCGCCTCGACAATATGACCAACGCTGACGGACACGGCTCCGACCGTGTCTACGAAGCCGAGCTTGCGGTCAAACGCGATGGCACTATCCTGTCCCTTCGCTATGAAGTCATGGATGATTATGGCGCTTACCTGCAGTATGGGTATGGGACACACGGCAATGCATTCTCTCAGATCGTTGGGCCCTATCGTATCAATAGTGTGCAGGCGAGAATCATCGCAGTGCTGACCAACAAGTGCCAGCAGGGCGCGTATCGTGGCTTTGGTTCGGAAGTATCCAACTTCGTGATAGAGCGGATGGTGGATGCTGCCGCGCGAGAGCTAAATCTGGACCCGGTCGAGATCCGCCGGCGCAACCTGATCCGCCCGGAGGAATTTCCCTTCGTGATTCCCACGGGCAATGTGTATGACAGCGGCAACTACCAGGCGGTCATGCAAGAGATGCTCAGGATGTTCGACTATGAGGGATGGCGTGCCCGGCAGGAAGCCGCGCGCAAGGAAGGCAAGTACATCGGCATCGGCGTGGTGACCTGCCAGGAGCGCAGCGTGTTCAGTTCGACCGAGTTCTGGTCGCTGAATCCTCCGGAGCAGCCTGGATTCGCGCTGACCAGTTCGCCCGAGGCGGTGTCGATGCGGATCGATCCCACCGGTAAGGTATTTGTCAAGCTGAACGCGCCATTCTGGGGCAACAGTCCCGAGACCGTGGTGACGCAGATTGTTTCGGAGGCGCTCAGCGTTGAGCCGTCTGACATCTCGGTCAGCTACGCTGATACGGACGCGGGGTTCAACGGTACAGGGCCGGGCGGCAGTCGATATACGGTGATGGTTGCAGGGGCCGTCGTGGCGGGATCAAGGACGCTGCGCAACAAAATGTTCCGGTTTGCCGCACATATGCTGGAATGCAGTAGCGACGACCTGGAACTGTCCGGCGGTCGCGTTATCATCAAGGGCATCCCGGGATCGGGCAAGACGATTGCGGAACTTGCATCGGCTATCCACTATTTCCGTCTGGACTTCCCGGATACGCCAGAATTCTCCAGCGGCCTGGAAACAACCTCGGTTTACGACCATCCGCTGACAACCATGCCGGCGTCCGATCGTAGCCATCTTGGCATCTTCTACCCGATCATGGGGCATATGGCACACGCGGCTGCGGTCGAGGTTGATCCGCAGACTGGGAAAGTGACCATCCTTGACTATGTCGCTGTACACGATTGCGGCACTGTGGTTAACCCCATGACGCTCGATGGCCATGTGCGAGGCGGCGCGGCTCAAGGAATCGGCACGGCCCTGTATGAGCAATTCCACTACGACAGCAATGGCCAGTTGCTCACGGCGTCTTTTGCGGACTACCACATGCCAACTGCGCATGAGGTGCCTTTGAATCTGCGTGTCGGTCACGTGGAGACGCCGTCGCCCTACACGGAATTCGGTATTAAGGGTGGCGGCGAGGGCGGACGCATGGCTGCACCGCCGGTGATGGTGCAAGCCGTTGAGGATGCGCTGCGACCGTACGGTGTGGAACTGACCGAGGTCCCGCTTACCCCTAGCCGTATTCGCCGGATTGTACGGGAAGCGCAGTGCAAAAATGGCTGATTGCGCCGCTCAGCCACGCGCGCCTCAGGATTGAGGTTTGATCCGGGGAGATTGGGCGCAGCCACGGCCCGCTCCCTATCGCATTAACGTTTGAGTTGTCTGACCATGGAACTTTCGAACCATCAGCATGTAAATGCCCCGCAGCAAGCCGTCTGGGATGCATTGAATAACCCGGAGATCCTCAAGTCCTGCATCGCAGGCTGCGAGAGTATCTCCGCAACTTCCGATAACGCATTTGAAGTTGTGGTGGCAGCGAGGGTCGGTCCTGTCAGCGCTCGCTTCAAGGGCAAGTTGACCATTGTCGACGCACACGCGCCGACCTCGTATTCACTCGTTTTTGAAGGGCAGGGTGGCGCAGCTGGGTTCGCCAAGGGTGGCGCTGATGTCGTGCTGTGCGCCGAGGAACAGGGTACGCGGGTTCAATACACCGCCAAGGCTCAAATCGGAGGCAAGCTCGCGCAGATTGGCTCCAGGCTGGTTGACAGCGCGGCCAGGAAGATGGCTGACGATTTCTTTACTGCCTTCGAGCAGACGTTGGCAGCCGCAGCGCCGGCCGTCACTACTCCGGCAGAAGAGGTCATGGCGGCGCCCATTGCACGAACGAGCAGCGGCATCCCCTACGCCCGCCTGCTTCCTTGGATCATTGGCTTGAGCGCGGCTGCTGCCACGGCATTCACGTTGCTCCGTTAGGGGCCTGCGGCCGGAACGAGGCGCCAAGGAGCCTACATGGACAGTATTGACCTGCAAGTACTGAAAGACGCTAAGGCCTGGTTGGAGGCTGGTCATGGAGTAACGTTGGCGACCGTCACCAGGACCTGGGGTTCCAGCCCGCGTCCGATCGGGGCAATGCTGGCCCTGCGCGACGACGGTCGTGTGTCTGGCTCGGTGTCAGGTGGCTGCATTGAGGATGACCTGATCTATCAGAATTCCAAGAGATTCCTCTCCTTCGACACGCCGGAGATCGTGACCTACGGTGTTAATGCGGAAGAGGCGCGGCGAATGGGTTTGCCCTGCGGCGGTACGATTCAACTCGTACTTGAATCGCATCGCGACTTGGCCCGCATCGGAGAAATGCTAGAACGGGTAGAGCGTCGCGAACTGTTTGCTCGTGTGCTCGATTTAAGGTCTGGTGCGATTTGCTTCCGACCGGCGCAACCCGATGATGTCCTGAGTCTCGATGCGCAGCACCTCGTGACGGTGTACGGCCCACGGTACCGGCTTTTGTTGATCGGCGCAGGGCAATTGTCTAGCTTCCTGGCGAGCATGGCGGTTGCATTGGAGTACCAGGTGACAGTTTGCGACCCTCGCGACGAGTACGTCGGCGATTGGGACGTGGCGGGAACGACGCTGGTGAGAACCATGCCGGACGACACGGTCATCGCCATGGGGCCTGACCGTAGGACAGCGGTGATTGCCCTGACGCATGATCCTAAGCTCGACGACCTTGCGTTGATGGAGGCGTTGCAATCGGACGCCTTTTATGTCGGTGCGATCGGCTCGCGCGCAAATAACCGGATGAGACGTGAGCGCCTGCTTGAGTTCGGCGTCACAGAAGACCAGGCTCGCTGCATGCATGGACCGATCGGGATTCACATTGGAAGCAAGACCCCTCACGAAATCGCTGTCTCGATCGTCGCGGAACTAACCGCAGTAAAGAATGGCATCGTACTGCCTGACGGCTGGAACATTATGGCCCGCAAGGCGGGAACGGACACGCACGCCTGTGCGGTCCTGTGAGTCCAACTGTGTCCGGACATCAAGACGGAGTGCCTTGAAGAATCGTAATTACCCCGTCAACACCACTTGGTTGGCGTCGAGATGGTCCAGCGATGACGAAACCATCGCCATGTTCGAGCAGAATCTCTCGGAAAATTTGTACAAACTATGGAACCGAGTGTCATTGGGGTGGAAGATCCGAGGGCCGAGCCTTCAGTAGACAGGCGAAGGCAATATGGGTAGCCGAAAGCTGACCAACAGGGCTATCTCACTTCGGCGGGGGGCGCGACAGCACGATGACAAGGATATGCTAAGCAACTGGAAAGCCCTACTCGTCCCGGTGTGGCGCTGCGGAAACGTGTGCGCCCGCCAGCAACTGTGAAGCTTGTCATCACGCCTTCAGGCTCCCCCCATGTACTTGCTAACTTCCTGGTTCGCAGACGGGACCTTGATGAGAGTCGCTTCGCGAACGTCTTTCACTGCTCGCCGCAAATCGCTTTCCGCTGAGCAAATGGCAAGCTGTGGGCCATGCGCGATGGCGTCCGGCTACGCAATCGCCAACCGCTGCTCCGCCTGAGACTGGCTGAGCCGAACGGCCAATTCCCGCGCGCGGGTGGTGTGGAGTTCGCTCAGTTCGGCCGCGCGCGCGCTGTCACCTGCTGCAATTGCCTTGGCAATTGCCTCGTGTTCATCCCAAATCGGTTCGCGCTGCGTGGCGAACTGCAAGCCGGCACCCATTGCGCGTCGCAGATGGGCCCAGTAGACCTCGGCGCTCTCTGCAATGAGGGGATTGCCGGATGCGTCGTAAATCGCCCGATGGAAGGCCATATCCGCATCGACCATGGCCTTGACGTCCTTGCCCTTGATAACCCGTCGTCCAGCCGCGAGGAGCTTGGGATCGATCTCATAGCGGCGCTCGGCGGCAAGGCGGGCGGCAAGCGCGTCGAGGGCGCCGCGGATCATGTAAAGGTTGGAAATAGCGGTGGCGTCCATGGGCGCAACCTCTACACCTCGACCGGGGACGTCCTGCACAAAGCCGTCCTTCTTCAGCAGAAGGAGGGCCTTCAGCACTGGCGAGCGGGAAACCTGCATCTGTTCCGCGATTTCCTCTTGCTTCAGGCGGGTTCCGGCCTCGAGGGATCCATCGCTGATGGCATCCAACAGCGTCTTGTACACCTCCTCCACATAGTCCGGTCTGGCAGAAATCTTCTGCAGCTTGATCACACTGGCCTCCAAGTTTGTACCTTGTACTCTGGATCCAGAGTACATCGCGCACTAGCAACCGTCAAACGTTGAATGTGAGTGCAGCGCCATTTCGATTCCGGCAGAAGGGTAAACCCATAAATACAAGGGCGATGCATTGTCCTATTCTTTGGATCCAGAACCCAGAATCCAGAACCCCGGATTCTGGAGCCAGCAATAAGCCGCAGCCCAGAGCCGAACCCCGCCAGTGCGAACAGCCGCGACCGCACGCGCGGAATCAGCACCGTGTAGGGCCAAGTTTTAACAGGTGCGTCGAACGACTAATGCGGAAACCTGAAAGGAGACCAGTCAATGCAATCAGGTCCTATGGCATGGCGTCTAACGACCCATGTCCGACAAACACATAACGGAAGTGATCACCTGCCCGAGCGATCGCGACGCCAAATAGTCCTTGTCACGATGGGTGCGTCAGCGGAGCAATGAAATGGCAACGATCGCAAGTCTTCCCCAAATGCTGTCCCTTCACGCTCAGCGCACGCCGAATAAGATCGGCGCGCAGGATCTCGAGCGAAGTCTGACGTTTCGCCAGTGGCATCAGCGGTCCCGCAAGCTGGCCAACGCGCTGTTGGGGCTTGGGCTTAAGAAGGGGGATCGCGTTTGTGTCCTCGCATACAACAGCATCGAGTGGTTAGAAATCTATGCCGCAACGGCGATTGCGGGACTCATCGCAGTGCCGGTCAATTTCCGTCTAGTTGGTACCGAAATTGCCTATATCGCGCAAAACTGCGATGCGCGAGCATTTCTCGTGCAAGCCGAATTGCTCGGGCCGTTCGAAGACGCGCGCAGGGAATTGTCCTTGCCTGAAAGGAACTGCATCGTCTTTGGGAGCAGTCAACCAGCAGCCGGCTTTAGTCAATACGAAGCATTGATCGCTGCAGCAGCGGACACCGAGCCGGCATCACTGCTCGCTGCGGATGATCCCTGGACGTTGATGTACACGTCGGGGACTACAGGCAAGCCTAAGGGTGCGCTCCGAAGCCATGCGGGCAGCGCATCGCTTTCGCTTGCCACGCTGGCTGAGATGGGGCTCAGCCATGACGACGGCGCCTTGCTCGTCATGCCACTCTGCCACGCTAACTCCTTGTACTTCTTCGGCGCCTTTCTCTATGCAGGCGCCACCTGTACGGTCTACAGTCGCAAGAGCTTTGATCCCGAGCACCTGCTACAAACCTTCTCGACAGGCGAGAGTACATTCACCTCTCTGGTGCCGACGCACTACACCATGATGCTCGGTTTGGAGCCGCAGATTCGCAATCACTACGATGTGAGTCGAGTCCGAAAGCTGATGATTTCATCAGCTCCAGCTCGTCGCGAAACCAAGCTGGAGATTCTCGAATACTTCAAGAATTCCGGCTTGTACGAAATGTACGGATCCACCGAAACCGGTTGGGTGACGATGCTTCACCCGAATGAGCAGCTTTCGAAGCTCGGCTCTGTTGGGAGGGAATGCGTGGGAGGCCGGAGAATCCGCTTCCTTGACCAAGACGGCAACGAGGTTCCCGATGGTCAGCCCGGCGAGCTCTATGCAAGCAACCCCTACTTATTCGACGGCTATTGGGGGCTGCCAGAGAAGACGCAAGATGCTTTCCGTGGGGAATACTGCACCGTAGGGGATTTCGGATTCAGAGATGAGGACGGCTACATTCATCTTGTTGACCGTAAGAGCAACATGATCATCTCTGGCGGGGAAAACATCTATCCCTCAGAGGTCGAGACCATGCTTGCCGCCCATCCGAAAGTCGGAGACGTTGCTGTCATCGGTTTGAGCGATGAGAAGTGGGGGGAGCGGGTACACGCGGTGGTGGTCCCTCGCGTGGGGGAAACACTGACGCCTGACGAGGTGATTGCCTGGTGCAAGGACCGAATCGCGGGCTACAAGAGGCCGCGCTCCGTCTCGTTCATCTGTGACGGCGAAATGCCCAGAACCGCGACCGGAAAAATTCAACATCGTCTATTAAGAACAAGGTTTGCCGAGCGCGACGGCAATCATTGACGCACGAGGAGAGTAGTCATGAGTCTCAATAAGCATCAGGACGTCAATCAGGACGTTAATAGTTGTGCTGCCTGGATCGCCAAATTTCTGAAGGCACAGGGTATCGATCGTGTATTCGGCCTGCAGGGCAGCTATCTGCAACCGCTGTGGGACCATATCGGTCGAACCGGGATACAGATTGTCGATGTGCGCGACGAGGATGCCGCGGTTTATATGGCGCATGCTCATGCGGAGTTGACAGGACAGATTGGAGTAGCACTGGCCACCGCCGGTCCCGGCGTCACCAATACCGTTACGGCTATGGCGAACGCCTTTGTATCGCGTGTACCTGTACTGTTAATCGGCGGTTGCCCGTCGCAGCAGCAGTCAAATATGGGGCCGTTGCAGGACATCCCTCACGTCGACATCCTGAAGCCCGTCACGCGTTATTCGCGGACGGCTCGCATCGCCGACCATGTCGTGCGCGAATTCAATGAGGCCTTCGCCTGTGCCGCTGGCTATGTGCGTGAACCGGGACCGGCATACATTGAGGTACCTACTGATGTGCTGCGCACCCCGATACTGCCACAACTGATTCTTGATGACTGGATGCAACCCACGCCGCGACGGCCCATGTACCCGGATCCCGTCGCGACGCGCGAAGCCATGGAGGTGTTCTGGGCGGCAAAGCGACCGGTAGTTATTACCGGCCGTGGTGCGAAAGGCGCTGGGGACGCGATCGTCCGTTTGCTGGAAGCCACCGGCGCTCTGTATCTCGACACGCAAGAGAGCCGTGGCGTCGTGCCCTATGACCACCCGGCGTCGGTGGGCGCGGCGCGGTCTCAGGTGATGACTGACGCCGACGTGGTGCTGCTGGTCGGTCGAAAGCTGGACTACCAACTCGGCTATGGTTCTCCCGCGGTGTTCCCGCATGCGCGCTTCATTCGCATTGCCGACGCGCCTGGTGAATTGTTCGACAACCGGCGCGGGCGTCCTGAAATTCTGGCTTCCGCACGAGAGACCATCGAATCGATGCTGTCTCTGGCGGACGGTCGATCCGCAGCCGTGGATGTGTCGTGGGCCGCGAATGTGCGCGACCGGCATCTGTCGCGGGTGGCCAGAGCGGCTGCGCTGGAGCAACGCGAAACGCTCGGCAGTGACGGGAAGATCCACCCGCGGGTGATCTTCGATGCCATCGCCGAAGTGGCATTTCAGGACTACATTGGCGTTGCCGATGGCGGAGACTTGTTGAGCTTCGCGCGAACCGGGCTGCAATCCAATACTTACATGGATTCGGGGGCATTTGGGTGCCTCGGCGCGGGCGTTCCGTTTGCCATTGCCGCAGCGCTTGCGCAACCCGGCCGTCAAGTGATCTCGGTGAATGGAGACGGCGCGTTCGGCATCAACGCGATGGAGATCGACACAGCGGTCAGGCATGGCGCCAAGGTGGTCTTCATTGTCTCCAACAATGCGGCTTGGAACCTTGAGCGAATCGATCAGGAAATGAACTATGGCGGACGTGTCGTGGGGACGACCCTACGTCATTCCGACTACGCCGGATTGGCGCGATCACTCGGCGCCCATGGTGAACGCGTGGAGAAGCCAGAAGATATGGTGGGCGCATTGGAGCGCGCACTCGCCAATGCTCCGGCCTTGATCGACGTCGTGACCTCACAATCGGTGGTTTCCTCAGACATGCAGAAGGGCTTGAGTCTGGTTCCTGACTATCAGGCTTTGATGGCATGGGATGAAGCCGAACGCCGCCGACGACAGTAGGTCCGTCGGCGGCCAGGCGATCTGGCCGCCTATCCTGCTTTCGTTCGCTGGCACTTCGGGTGGTCAAGGCAGGCCGTGACATTGCCGGGATCGGGCGTCGCAAACGATGGGTATCCGTTGATCTGCAGCGATTCTCACGCTGGAGAAGCGGTCACCTGTAGGCGCCTGGTGCCGAGGCCGAGCGATCTCGTTGTCTGCGTTTCTCACCTTGTCGTCGAAAAGGCGCCGACAGAAGCGCCGGTCACCCCGCCACGTGCGGTGGAGTGATTGTTGTTGCCGGGTCTGGTGAGGTCACCACGCCGCCGGCTACTCATCCATCATGCGCGGACCGCCGGTCCGCAAGGAGACTCATATGCAACGAATAGAAGCGCTATCCCCAAGTGGGCTGGTCAGTCTGGAGACCGTCGCCTATCGCAAGGTCATGTGGCGAATCATTCCGCTGATGGCGGTCTGCTTTGTCTTTGCATATCTAGATCGAGTCAATATCAGCTTCGCGAAGCTTCAGATGCAGGCCGATCTCGGGTTCTCGGACGCGGCCTATGGGCTGGGCGCCAGCATCTTCTTTGTGGGCTACTTCATATTTGAGGTACCTAGCAATCTGATACTCGCCCGGACTGGAGCGCGGAGATGGATTGCGCGCATCATGATCTCGTGGGGCATCGCCTCTGCCGCCATGATGTTCGTCACCAATGAAACATGGTTCTACATCCTGCGCTTCCTGATCGGTGCAACTGAAGCCGGCTTTCTGCCGGGCGCAATCCTGTACTTCACGTACTGGTTTCCCGCCCCGCGGCGCGCGCGTATCACCGGCTACTTCATGACATCGATCCCGATTTCCGGCGTATTGGGCGGGCCGCTTGCCGGTATCATCATGACCAATTTTGCAGGAATCAATGATTGGGCAGGGTGGCAGTGGCTGTTCCTGCTTGAGGGAATACCAACCGCATTGTTGGGCTTCGTGGTGCTGTTCTGCCTAACCGATAAGCCAGCTCTGGCGACATGGCTGTCCGAGGAGGAGAAGAGGGTTCTGCAAGCCAACTTGGCCGGCGATGCAACCGGAACATCGGTACACAAGTTCGGTCTCGCCCTGCGTCAACCGGCCACCATTTTTCTGGCAGTCGTTTATATGTTCATCCTGATGGGCATGTATGGGCTGACGTTCTGGATGCCGCAATTGATCAAGAACACGGGGATTGCCAGCACCGAGGTCGTCGGATTGTTGAGCGCCATCCCATATGCAGCAGCCGGTATCGGGATGGTGTGGATTGGGCATCGGTCGGACCGTACAGGGGAGCGCCGCTTGCATCTGGGCCTTGCCGTGCTAGCCGGGGGAATTGGCTACATCATTTCTGCGGCATTTGGTGCGCACACCGGAATCGCACTGGCGGCCCTGACATTGTCCGCCGTGGGAATCATGGGATGTCTTCCGGTGTTCTGGACGCTTCCTCCCAAGTACTTCCGTGGTACGGCTGCAGCCGGTGGTATTGCGTTGATCAATTCCGTGGGCAATCTTGGCGGCATGATCAGCCCTTATCTGGTGGGTAAGGTCAAAGACCTGACCGGCGACACGACCCTCGGGCTCTATGCGGTTGCCGCATTCACCCTTCTGGCAGCGTTGCTGATTCTCTTTGCCCTGCCGCGCACACTGGCGGGACAGGATCCCACCGCGGCCGACGCGTAAGGCAAGCGGCGCGTCGCACAGACGCGTGACGGAAGCCCGTCATCCCGCGGGTAAGTGGTCGCATGTCCTCGGATACCCGGGCACTGCAGCGGGGTGATACAAGCTTGTCTCCGTGATCGCGGTTCGGGGGCGCCATTGCCATACTGCGGATCTCCGTTATGGCGAAGAGATTCAGATCCGCCTGCCATGCGCATCACGACCGACGCGCCGCAGTTGTTCGGCGGCTACGGCTATTGACAACCACGACTATCGCGTTGAGCGCCTGCGCGACGCCAAAATTACCCAGATCTGGGAAGAGATCAATGTAACCGTCAGCGGAACCCGTCTGGCGAGCGACGGTAAGCGGTGGGGGCTACAGGTCGACGACCTTGCGCAGTAGCGCGAAGGAGACCCGCCAGTGGCCTTCGTTCGGGTCGCACTCGATGGAGGCGGTTTTCTGGTTGATGCGCACGATGGTGCCGATGCGTTCGCTGAGGTGCTGGTCGGTGAAGGTGACGGTATCGCCGACCCGGAAGTCCGCGCGCTGCGCCCGGGGCGGTGGTGGCGGTGAAGCGTGCGGTGGTTGCTGCGCGGCGGTAGTGGGCTCGGCGAGCACGGCGGCGTAGGGCAGGATCCAGTGGCGGCCGCTGCTGGTGTCCTGGACCAGGGCCTGGGTCTGACGCAGCTCGAGGACGCGCCCCTGGCGCAGCGGCTGGGTCAGGTCGTCGGCGACGTAGCCCACGGTCATGCCGATATGCAGGTGCCTGCGGGCCTCGAGGATACGCTTGGGATCGTTGATCATTCGCCCGATGGTCAGATACAGGCGGTACAGGTCGGCACTTGGGGCCAGGCGCAGGGCGTCAAGGATGTCCATGACGCGCAGTGTAGCGGTTAGCGCGCCAGCGGCAGCAGTTCGTGGACCTGGCTGTGGGGTGGGCCGGCAGGCGCTCCAGCGTGTCCTTGAGCCAGCCGTAGGGCTCGATGCCGTTCAGGCGGCAGGTCCCGAGCAAGGAATACATCGTGGCAGCAGTGCGCCCGCCGCGCCCGCGAACATCCAGCTCGCCCTGCCGAGGGCAATCGGGCGGATCGCGCGCTCGAGGCGGTTGTTATCGGGCTCGAGGATGCCGCTCTCGGTGTAGCGCACCAGCGCCTGCCAGTGCCGCAGCGCATAGCCGAAGGCTTGTGCCAGCGGCTGCCTGGCAAGCAGGCCGTGGGCATTGCCCTGCAGCCACTGGTGGAACTGCGCCAGCAGCGGCACAGCCTCGGCCTGGCGCGCCGCCAGCTTGTGCTCCGGTGACTTGTCCTTGATGTCGGCCTCGATGGCATACAGCCGGGCGATCCACGTCAGCGCCTGCGCCGCCAGCCCTGGTGTCTTCTGGGCTTTGGCGATCTCGAAGAAGCGTCGACGGCAATGCGCCCAGCATCCGACCTCGATGATCCGACCGGTACGGTAAAGCGCATCGTGGCCACTGTAGGCATCAGCCTGCAGGTAGCCGTGGTAGTCGCGCAGGAAGTTCAGGAGGTAGGTCCCGGTGCGGGACTCGGCGAACTCGAACAGGACCGCCGGCGGGTGGTCAACCCACAACCCGTTCTCCTGCCGCTGCCCGGCCCCGAGGTAGCCCCACAGATGGGCCTGCCGTGTGCTTGTGCGACCGCGTTCGAGCAATGGCAGCGTGGTGTCGTCCAGATGCACGCGCGGCGCTCGCAGGACGTGGTTGCGCAAGGGCGGCAGCAGCGTTGCCAGCAGCTCGGCAGAAGCCAGCTTCCATTCGCACAGGGTGGCCCTTGGCAGGTGCACCCCCAGGCGCGCATAGCGCGTTTCCTGCCGATTGATCGGCAGGTGGTCCACGAAGGTGTCGACCTGAATGCTGGCCAGCAGCCCTGCGCTGGCGTTGCTCTTGGGCAGCGGCGAGGGCTGCGCGGCAGCCGTCACGATGGTGGACTCGCCGCCCTTCGTGGCCACGTATTTGAAGCGGATGTGCTCGATCACGCTGAGCCTGGCCGGCTCGTAGTGCAGCGTCTCGCTGCGCTCCTCGCCGATGCGCTCCAGGGAGTCGAAGCTTGCCTTCTGCGCCTCGGACAGGTCGTATTCGATGCGCGTGCGTGGCAGGTCCTTGGGCAAGGCAGGACGGCCCTTGCGGATGTGGCCAGTCACCTTGACCTGCGGCGCCGCCGGCGGTGATGGCAAGTCCAGCGGCTGCGTAAAGAGTTCGGCCTGCCCCGGCAGGCGCTCGGAACTGGCGCCGAACCGCGCACGGTTAAGCTGCGCG
Organism: Cupriavidus sp. GW821-FHT07C08; assembly: GCF_059419025.1. Classification (NCBI taxonomy): domain Bacteria; kingdom Pseudomonadati; phylum Pseudomonadota; class Betaproteobacteria; order Burkholderiales; family Burkholderiaceae; genus Cupriavidus; species Cupriavidus sp. GW821-FHT07C08. Next base: position 76,210 of record NZ_JBWKQZ010000002.1, on the reverse strand, counting down.
ACCTGATGCTTCAATATCTCCAGTTGCTCCCACAGCGCGCGGGCGACCCGGTTCTGCTCCAGCGCGAGAGTACGTACCGCCTCGAGATCGGCTGGCAGGTCGGAGGGTGTCAGTACCGGAAGCATGGCGCCATGATGCGCCAGCGCCGGCAGGTTTACAAGTCACGAGATGCGCGTGGCCGTGACAGTGCGGTGGGGTCGAACCGCCGGGATCTCGATGCCTTCGAGCCAAGCGTTCAATTCGGCCAGTGTGAAGCCACGCTGGGCTAGTGTCGCGGGCGAGGGAAACCGGCCGTGCGAAAGCCGCTTGTACCACAACGCGAAGCCGGTGCGGTCCCCCAATACAGAATCTTGACCTTCGATCGATCTCGGCCGACGAAGACAAACAAGTGCCCCGACAGCGGACTCTTGGCCAGCAACGGCTCCACCAGATACGATAGGCCGTCGATGGACTTGCGCATGTCGACCGCGTCACGGCAGATGAAAGCCTGCACATCGCCGCCGATCAGCACCGGCCGCCTCCCAACTGCCCCAGCACGAAGCGCACGATGCGTTCGGCATGCATCCCACTCAGCTCGATACGCGCGCCGCCGAGCGTGACGACCACTTGGTCGCGAGACTTCGACGGTAGTGGGTCGCTCGCCGACACGACAGTCGGTACTGCGACCGTTGCCGCGGCGATGAATGCCGTGTCCGCGGTCAATGCCATTGGCGGCACCACGGGCAGTTGCTGCTCGTGGCTCAAGCGCTTGCGCCACAAACCGAAAGTGCTGACCGCCAAGCCGTGCTTCCGGCAGAAGGCGCGGATGCTCCCGCCACTGTTCCCCCATTGCGCCAGTAGATCGCGCCAGAAAGCTTCATCGTGGCGGTCATACCTTGCCCCGGCTCGTCCGCTCTTGCCTTCCCGCTGATTGGCCATCGCTTCACTCCCAGTGATCGTGAAGCTCCTACCTTCTCATCGCCGCCCTCTACTCGCCAGACGGGTTCCGCTGACGGTTACAGATCAATCAGGTGCACCGCCAGTTGATTGGCCGCAGCTTCCTGAGGAAATAGGAGACGGATATGACAACCATTCAAACCGTCGGCGTCGCGGGCGCCGGCACCATGGGGGCGGGCATTGCGATCGTTGCGGCCCGCGCGGGATTCCGGACCATTGTGTTCGACATGCGACAGGAAGCGCTGGATCGTGCCCGGGGCCAGACGGAAGCGTTCCTGACGAGATCTGAGCAGCGCGGCAAGCTGCCGGCAGGCGCCGCCGCTGCCGCGATGCAACGCTGGAAAGGAACGACGGAGCTGTCTGGGCTGGCCGAGTGCGACCTTATCATCGAGGCCATCTTCGAGGATTTGTCGGTCAAGCATCAATTGTTCGGTAAGCTCAACGAGGTTTGCCAGCCAAGCACCATCTTCGCGTCCAATACGTCGACGATATCAATCACCCAGATCGCCGGCGGATCCGGCCGCCCGGACTGCTTTGTGGGCATGCATTTCTGCCTGCCGGCACAGTTGATGAAGCTGATCGAAATGTCGCCTGGCCTGGCCACCTCGGACGACACCTTCCAGAAGGCGTGGGCCTTCGCCCAGGCCATGGGACAAAAGCCCGTGGCCACGCAGGATACGCCGGGGTTCATCCTTAACTATTTCCTGATTCCCTTCAACAACGACGCGATTCGTCTGGTCGAACAAGGGGTGGCCGAGCCCGCCGATATCGATGTCGCCATCAAGACAGCCATGGGCTATCCGATGGGACCCCTCGAACTGCTGGACCTGGTCGGCATGGATACGCAAAAGCTGCTGTGTGAAGCCATGCACGGCCTCACCCACGAGCCGCGCGCGGCCTGCCCCCCGCTGGTGCGACGCATGATCGCGGCCAACCGCCTGGGCAAGAAGACCGGACAGGGTTTTCGCACTTATGACGACACCAAGATGTTTGGAGCCTGATATGCGCTACGAGATCGTACAAGCCGGCCAGAGCCGCTCCTTTCCTTCCGCCCACGCGTTCTTGGAGCAAGCCGCGCCACAAGGCGAAGGCCTGTGTTACCTGGGCGCCAAGGCAGGTCGGGCATACAGCCGGGGCGCCGGGCACGCGTCTCGCACGTTCGTCGCCATTGAGCTGGGAGCCGAATGCCTGGGCTTCCACACCGGCGAAAGCCGGGGTCTCGAAGGGTCCAACGTGGTGGGCTTCGCCCGCTTCCGTCTGGGCGATGGCGAACCCAGCCCCCTCGTGGAACTGGTCAGGCAGCCCGGCACGCATCCCGCTGCGCTGCAGGCGGCCAAGGCGGCCTTCCAGGCGGCCGGCCTGGTCGTGGCGGTGTGCAATGATTTCCCGGGACGTATCGTCGACAGGCTGATCCGCCCGTATTTCAATGCGGCGCTGCGCCGGCTGGACGAGAAGCTGGCCAGCGCGGACGACCTCGACAAGACCCTGTGCCTGGGCCTGGGCTATCCGGAAGGACCGATCTCGCTGCTGGAGCGCACCGGCCTGGTCCACCATTTCCACGTCACCCAGGCGCTGCATGAAGCGCTGGGGCAGGAGCCCTACGCCCCTGCGCGTCGTGCGCGGGTGGCCGCCGAGCGTGATGACCGGGTCAAGCGGGGAATGCCATGATGCAGCCACAGAGCGGTGTCGAGGTGCTGGACTTCAGCACCCTCCTGCCCGGGCCACTGTGCTCCCTGCTGCTGGCCGAAGCGGGCGCCGACGTCATCAAGCTCGAGCGCACGGTGCGTGGTGACGAGATGCGCCTATGAGCCAAAGGTCGACGCGGACAGTGCAAACTTCGTGCTGCTCAATCGCGGCAAGCGTTCGATTGCCATTGACCTGAAGTCGCCCGACGCGCTCGACCAACTGACGCCGCTGATCCGGGATGCCGACGTACTGATCGAACAGTATTGTGCCAGTCTGATGGAGCACCTCGGACTGGGCTATGCGGCCCTGGCGGAGATCAATCCGTGGCTGGTCTACTGCTCGATTACCGGCTTCGGGCAACACGGTCCCCGCGCCGCGGAGGCCGCGCACGACGTTGGGGTTCGCAGGGGGATTCTCGGCAATCCTCGACTATCGTGTTCCGGATTTCATCTCTGCGATCAGTCTGGCTTCGGCTGGGTACGGCGTGGCTGTCATACCCGAGTCCATGCGGAATTTTCTACAGCCGGAGGTTTGTTACAGAGCCATCCAGGACTTTGAATATGCTGTTGATTTGGCAATCGCTAGCCGGAAGCGAGAGCTTTCCCCTGCAGTTCGCGCCTTTGTTGAGGAGTCATTGTCTTGTGAAACTCGGTCATAGCATTGCCGTATTCAAGTGACGGGCTTTTTCGGCTTGTCTCTCGCAGAGCAGGGTGGTCTTCGACTGGGTCTGCGGGCCGCAGCCGATCCTTCGGGCACCCGAGCACTGATTGATACCGGCATCAATTGGGCGTCTAATGGCCCATAAGGCGGGCCGGAGTGGTCGAGAGGTTATATGCGCTGCACAAAATGTGGGTTCGAGAATCCCATAGCGGCAAAATTCTGCGAAGAATGCGGCGCCAAGCTGACATGCGTCTGTCCACGCTGCGGCCACGAGTCGAGCCCAACAGCCAAGTATTGCAGTGAGTGTGGCGCGTCTCTAAGTGCAACCCCGCTTGCGGAGTCTGCTGCCCCGGTTCATTACACGCCACCCCACTTGGCCGAGCGCATCCTGGCCGAACAGGCAACGCTGGAGGCCAGGGGGGAGAGCGCGGGCGAGCGCAAAACGATCACGGCGCTGTTTGCCGACATGGCCGGATCGACTGCGTTGATCCACGACCTGGATCCCGAAGAAGCACGCCATCTCATTGACCCTGTGGTGGCACTTATGATGGAGGCCGTGCATCACTACGAGGGCTACGTCGCCAAGTCCCTGGGCGACGGGATCCTGGCGCTGTTCGGTGCGCCGATTGCCCATGAGGACCATCCTCAGCGAGCGTTGTATGCGGCACTACGCATGCAGGACGCGATGCGCCGCCATGCCGACCGTGTTCGCCTGGAACGGGGTATTGCACTGCAAATTCGGGTTGGCATTCACACGGGCGAAGTGGTGGTCCGCTCGATCCGCAAGGACGACCTGCGTACCGACTACGACCCGGTGGGGCATACGATTCACATTGCATCCCGGATGGAGTCGATGGCCGCGCTCTCGTCCATCCTGGTGAGCGAATCGACATATCGATTGACCGATGGATACTTTGATTTCAAGGCATTGGGGGCGATTCAGGTCAAGGGAATCCCCAAGCCGCTCGATGTCTACGAGGTCCTGGGCCTCGGCCCGCTGCGGACCCGGCTGCAGGTGGCGGCACATCGGGGCCTGGCCCGGTTCGTGGGCCGCCAGGCTGAACTGGACCATATGCACCACGCGTTCAGGGAAGCGGCGGCGGGGCAGGGCCAGATCGTCGGCGTGGTGGGCGAGGCCGGGATAGGGAAGTCACGACTGTTCCACGAGTTCAAGGCGCGTTCGCAGCGCGGCTGCCTTGTGCTGGAAACCTTCTCGGTTTCTCACGGCAGGGCCTTTGCCTATTTGCCGCTGATAGAACTCTTGAGGAATTACTTCCAGATTAATGCGCAGGATGAGGAGCGGGAGTGTCGGGAGAAGGTTACCGGTAGGGTCCTCACGCTTGAGCGCGGTCTGGAGGATCTGGTGCCCTACCTGCTCTATCTGCTAGGTATCAACGAGCAAGGCTCGGCGCTGGGCGACATGGACGCCAGTATCCGGCGCGAGCGTACCTTTGATGCGATCACGCGCCTGCTGGTGCGCGAAAGCCTGAATCAGCCGATCGAGCTCCTGTTCGAGGACCTGCAATGGCTGGACGCCGAGACGGAGGCGTTCCTCACATTCTTGGCGGAGCGCCTGGCGGATGCCCGCATCCTTCTCCTGGTGAACTACCGGCCCGAGTACCAACCGACTTGGGGCCCAAAGTGCCGCCACACCCAACTCGTGCTGGCGCCCTTGGGGCCGGCCGAAGCGCAGGGTTTGCTCAGTACCCTGTTGGGCGATGATCCCGGACTCGCCTCTCTCAAGCAGAGAATCCTGGAAAAGACCGAGGGCAATCCGTTTTTCATCGAGGAGGTAGTCCAGACACTGGCCGAGGAGAAGGCGCTGCTGGGCGTGCCCGGAAACTACCGAATCGAGAAGACGCCCGCCAGCTTGCACATTCCGACAACGGTGCAAGGGGTGCTCGCCGCCCGCATCGACCGGCTTCCCCTGGCGGAGAAGGCGCTGCTGCAAACGCTTGCGGTGATTGGCAAAGGGTTCCCTCTGAGCCTGATTCGGCAGGTTGTCGGGCAGCCGGAAGATGAGCTTCGTCGTTTACTATCCCGCCTCGAGACTGGCGAGTTCATCTACGAGCTGCCAGCCTTCCCTGAGGTGGAGTATTCGTTCAAGCACGGCCTTACGCAGGAGGTCGCCGGCCGCTCCCTGCTTACGGAGCAGCGCATTGCGCTACATGAACGCACGGCCCAAGCTATCGAGGCGTTCTACCCCTCCCGGTTGATGGACTATTGCAGCGTACTGGCTCACCACTACAGCCTGAGCGGCAATATTCCGAAAGCGGTGCAATACCTGCACTGCGCGGGGCAACAGGCCCTCCAGCGCTCATCCAATTCTGAAGCGGTTCATCACCTGAACGCGGCCCTTGACCTGCTCAGGCGCCTGCCCGATTCGCCGGAACGGGGCCGCCAGGAACTCTCAGTGCAGGTTACGCTCGGGCCGGCCTTGATGGCGACGAGGGGTTACGCCGCCGCGGAGGTGGAAGCGACTTATACGCGCGCGCTCGCATTGTGTCGGCAGATTGGGGAAACTCCCCAACTTTTCCCGGTGCAACAGGGACTGCGGCTGATCTATCAGTTGCGAGCGGAGTACGAGACCGCAAGGGAAATAGGTGAGCAGTTCCTCCATGTTGCCCGGAATGCCCAGGATCCGGAACTGCTTGTGGAGGCCCATTGCGGACTTGGGGGGAGCGCATTCTGGCAAGGGGAGTTCGTTCCCGCCCGTGCTCATCAGGAGCAGGCGCTTGCCCTCTACGACCCCGAACTGCATCGTGCGCATGCTTTCATCTACGGTCTGGATCCGGGCGTCCGCGCCCTGGACTTCGCGGCTTTGAGTCTGTGGCAGCTGGGCTATCCGGATCAGGCCTGCAAAAAAAACCAAGAGGCACTTGCCCTGGCCCAAAAGATTTCCCACCCGCTTGGCTTGGCCTTCACGCTGGTCACCACGGCCATGTTTCGCCAGTTTCGACTTGAAGCGGGTTTGACCCGGGAGTACGCGGAGTCGGCAATCACGCTTTCGACCGAGCAGGGGTTTCCGCTGTACCGGGCTTGGGGAACCATCCTCCGGGGCTGGGCACTGGCAGAGCAGGGGCACGGCGAGGAGGGGATCGCTGAGATACTTCAGGGTCTGGAAGCCTACCAGGCCACAGGGGCGGCTCTGGGTCGGTCGTACTTTCTGGGGCTGCTTGCCGCAGCCTACGGGCACGCCGGACAGGTGCAGGCTGGGCTGAAAGCGCTGGACCGGGCGCTCTCGGTAGTGGAGGGGACGGGAGAGGGTTATTACGAGGCGGAACTGCATCGCCTCAAGGGAGAATTGACCCTTCGTCATCAGGGTGGTCAGTCTAAGGAGTCGCCGGGGCTACAGGAAGCAGAAGCGTGCTTTCATCAGGCAATTGCAGTGGCGCGCCACCGCGGTGCAAAATCTCCTGAGCTTCGCGCCATACTGAGCCTGGCTCGTCTTTGGCAACAACAGGGCCAGCGGGAGCCAGCCTTGCACATCTTGACTGAGATTCATGGCTTCTTCACCGAGGGGTTCGAGACTGCCGACTTGAGCCAAGCGAAAGCGCTGCTTGACGAATTGGCGCAGATCGATGGGCCATAGCGGGAATAGGTTTGATGCGCAACTGAACGTTGCGTCACGCGCAAAGGCAGCTTTTTGTACAAGATGGTCCGTGCTGGCAAGCTGACTTCCCGCTTATCGGCTTATCGTTGCGTGGGACGCAAAGCAATTACCCAGATCAGCTGGATTGTCATGTCTGTGTGGCGGCTCCAAAGTATAGCCATCACATGGAGATGCTCATGGACACCCAGCTCACACCCACTCCCCGCCCTGCCCACCCGGCGCGCCGGGCTCTGATTATCGGTGGTTCGCTCGGCGGCCTTTTCGTGGGCAATCTGCTTCGCCGCATAGGCTGGAACGTCGACATATATGAGCGTTCCGCCCATGATCTCGACAGCCGCGGCGGCGGCATTGTCCTGCAACCGGATGTGGTCGAGGTCTTCCGCCGTACCGGCGTTGACCTGAGTACCGTCGACCTTGGCGTGCGTTCCGCACATCGCACGGTCTTTCACCCGGACGGCTCGATCCAGTCCAAGCAATACGCTCCCCAGACTCAGACGTCCTGGTCGCTGATCTATACAACTCTGAAAGCGGCCTTCGGCGATGCAAATTACCATCGGGCGAAGACCCTGTCGCGGATCGAGCAGGATCAGCAAGCCGGCACTGTCACGGCATATTTCGCTGATGGCTCTAGCGAAACCGGTGACCTGCTAATTGGCGCCGACGGCGGCAATTCGGCGGTACGCCAACAGTTCTGGCCGGACCGCGTGCCAACCTACGCCGGGTATCTCGCCTGGCGCGGACTTGTTCCTGAGGACGAGATGCCGTCGACTGCGCGGGAAATGCTGCTTGGCGATTTCGGCTTTGCCAACAATACGGGTTCGCATATCCTGGGCTATCTAGTGCCGGGCGAGAACAATGATGTGCGTCCGGGACACAGGCTCTACAACTGGGTCTGGTACCGCGTTGCTGACAATCGCCTGCTAGGCGAGATCATGACTGACCGAGAAGGTCACCGTCGGGGCTACTCCATTCCCGAGGGAATGCTAGATGAACGTTGGCTGGCTCATATCCAGCGCGATGCCAGAGCGCTACTGCCACCGCCTTTCCGCGACATCGTTGAAGCGACAGCCCAGCCCTTTGCCCAGGCTATCCGCGATCTGGTGTCCGAGCACATGGTGTCGGGCAGGGTTGTCATATTGGGCGACGCCGCGTCGATCCCCCGCCCCCACACGGCGGCCAGCACCTCCAAGGCCGCAGCGAATGCGCTGGCCCTGGCCGATGCGTTGCAAGGCTCGCCGGATGATGTGCCGGCAGCGTTGGCGCGTTGGGAACCCGAGCAGATCGCGATTGGCAAGGTGCTTCGCCGACAAGGCGTAGAGGCTGGAAACTATCTGCTTTTTCATCGACGCGCCGCGGTAAGTGGTTGAATTCACGTCAGACTAGGCCCGTTGGTTCCAAGCGTCTATTGGACCAAGGCATGCGGACCAGTCGGTGGTCTTGGCCAACAAGGGAAGAGAGGCCTCCTGCGCCAGGCGGTCTCTCAAGCTAGACTCAGATAGTCCGCCCCGAGCATTCGAAGCCGCACCCGTTGCGGCACCACCATGAGCCAAGCCAAATCCAGCGACACGCCAGTCGCCTCCAACTTTCTGCGCAGCATCATCGATCAGGATCTCGCCGCTGGCACGTACGCCGGTCGCGGGGACGTGCAAGGCGATCTGCTGCCGACGGTCATCACCCGCTTCCCGCCCGAGCCCAATGGATATCTCCACATCGGTCACGCCAAGAGCATCGTCCTGAATTTCGGCCTGGCGCGCGACTACGGCGGCCGCTGCCATCTGCGCTTTGACGATACCAACCCGGTCAAGGAAGACCTCGAATACGTCGACGCGATTATCGATGCCGTACGCTGGCTCGGCTTTTCCTGGGACAACGGACAGCCCGGCGGCTCGCCGTACTTGTATTACGCCAGTGACTACTTCGATCAGCTCTATGCTTTTGCTGAGACGCTGATCGAGCGCGGTGTCGCCTACGTGGACAGCCAGAGCGCCGAGCAGATTGCCGCCAACCGTGGCAACTTCTCCGAGCCGGGCAAGCCGTCGCCGTATCGCGACCGCAGCGTCGAAGAGAATCTGCAACTCTTCCGTGATATGCGCGCCGGCAAGTACCAGGATGGCGAGCATGTGCTGCGCGCGAAGATCGATATGGCGGCGCCGAACGTCGTGATGCGCGATCCGGTGCTGTACCGCATCCGCCACGCGCGCCACTACCGGACTGGCGACAGGTGGTGCATCTACCCGATGTACGACATGACGCAATGCATTTCCGATGCGCTGGAGAACATCACCCATTCGCTGTGCACGCTCGAGTTCGAGAACAACCGCCCGCTCTATGACTGGGTGTTGGAACACCTGCGGAACGCCGGCATATTCCACGATCCGCTGCCGCACCAGTATGAATTCGCCCGCCTGAACCTGACCTATGCCATCACCAGCAAGCGCAAGCTCAAGCAGCTGGTGGACGAGCAACGCGTGGGCGGCTGGGATGATCCGCGCATGCCGACCATCGTGGGCATGCGCCGGCGCGGCTACACACCGGACGCCATCCAGCTTTTCTGCGATCGCTTGGGGGTGGCCAAGGCTGACAGCTGGATCGACATGAGCACGCTCGAAGGCGCCGTGCGGGATGACCTGGATGCCCGCGCCGCCCGCGGCGTGGCTGTGCTTGAGCCGCTCAAGCTGATCCTGGACAACTACCCCGAAGGCCAGGCCGAGGAGTGCTCGGCACCGGTCCATCCGAAGAAGCCGGAACTGGGCAAGCGCGTGTTCCCGCTCTCGCGCGAGCTGTGGATCGAGCGCGAGGACTTCAACCAGGCCCCGCCGAAGGGCTATTTCCGGCTGTTCCCGGGCAACAAGGTGCGCCTGAAGTACGGCTACGTGATCGAGTGCACCGGCGTAGACAAGGACGCCGACGGCAACGTCGTGGCCGTGCATGCCAACTACCTGCCCGACACCAAGAGCGGCACGCCGGGCGCCGACAGCGTCAAGGTCAAGGGCGTGATCCACTGGGTCAGCGCCGCCGCGGCCTACGAGTGCGAAGTGCGCCTGTACGACCGCCTGTTCAATGACCCGAACCCGGATGCCGGCGGCAAGAACTTCCTCGAGGCCCTGAACCCGGACTCCAAGAAGGTCATCACGGCCTACCTGGAACCGAGCCTGCGCGAGGCAAAGCCGGAAGACCGCTTCCAGTTCGAGCGCCACGGCTACTTCGTCGCCGATCGCGTCGATTCGCAGCCGGGCAAGCCGGTCTTCAACCGCATCGTCGGGCTGAAGGACAGCTGGGGCAGGTAAGCGCCGAGGAGACCACTACGGCTTCGCTCGAGGGGGGGTCTCCGCCCCGAGCGCCCTGTTGAGCGCAGCGCTACATATTCAGCGCCCGTTTCTGCACCGCAAGCGCTGCTTCGCGCATGACTTCGGATAGCGAGGGATGCGGGTGACTGATCATGCCGATGTCTTCCGACGCTGCCTTGAACTCGAGCGCAGCCACGGCTTCGGCGATCAGGTCCGAGGCATTGGCCGAAATGATATGGACGCCCAGCAGCTCGTCGGTCTTTGCGTCCGCAATCATCTTGATGAAACCGTCCGGGCGGCCGATGCCGAGTGCGCGGCCATTAGCCATCATCGGGAACTGGCCCGTTCGGACCTCCCGTCCTTCGGCACTCAACTGGGCCTCGGACTTGCCCACCCAGGCGATTTCCGGCTCCGTATAGATTACCCACGGAATGCAGTTGTAGTCGATGTGCGGCTTCTGCCCATCAATGATTTCCGCAACCATGACGCCTTCGTCTTCGGCCTTGTGGGCCAGCATCGGGCCGCGTACTACATCGCCAATTGCGTAGATCCCCGGCACGGACGTGCGGCACTGATCGTCAACTGGAACGAAGCCGCGCGGGTCGGAGGACAGGCCCACGGTGTCCAGTCCGAGATTGTCGGTATTGGGGACCCGGCCGATCGACACGATCAGGCGATCCGCATCAAGTTTCTGGTCGGCGCCGTCCTTGTCCGTGTAGGCAATGCTGACCCCTTTGGCGCTCGCGTCGATCTTGCCAATACTGACCCCAAGATGGATCGTCAGTCCCTGCTTCTTGAATAGCTTGGCCGCCTCCTTCGCCACGGACTCGTCGAGCGCCCCAAGGAAAGTTGGCAGCGCTTCGAGCAGGGTCACCTCGGCGCCGAGTCGCCGCCACACCGAACCAAGCTCAAGCCCGATAACGCCCGCACCGATCACCGCGAGCTTCCTGGGGACTGTGTCGAACGACAGCGCGCCCTCGTTATCCGACACGATCTTGTTATCGACGGGAACGTCAGGCAGATGACGCGCCTTGGAGCCTGTCGCAATGATGACGTTACGTGCCGTGACTGTCTTGGTGTCGTTGCCTTCGATCGCTTCCACGGCGATCACGCCGTCGGTGCCGCGACTCTTGAACTTGCCATGGCCCTTGATCCAGGTCACCTTGTTCTTGCGGAACAGGAATTCGACACCGCCCGTGAACTTGTCAACAATGGCAGCCTTTCGCTTGATCATTTGCGCAAGGTCCAGCGCCACTTCCTTGACCTTTACGCCGTGCTCGGCGAGCCCGTGCAGCGCATGTTCAAAGTGTTCCGAGGACGCGAGCAGCGCCTTGCTCGGGATGCAGCCGACGTTCAGGCAGGTGCCCCCGAGCCGGGGCTTGCCCGCGCCGTCTCTCCATTCCTCGATGCAGGCCACGGTCTTTCCCAGCTGTGCTGCGCGGATCGCCGCGATATAGCCGCCTGGGCCGGAACCGATCACGATCACGTCAAAATCAGCGTTGGCTGAAGCGGGTGCGCCGCCTCCAGCAGTCGTGTTGACCTGCGCAGCGACTGATGTGGGAGCCGGCGTTGACGTGGGCGTCGCTACAGGTGCGGAGGCAGCAGGGGCAGCCACGGTTGCCTTGCCTTCCGTATCAACCAGCGCGATCACTTCGTCGGCATGTACCGTGGCGCCATCGGGCTGGAATATTTTGGCCAGCACACCGTTGGCCGGACAGGGCACTTCGAGTGTCACCTTGTCCGTTTCCAGTTCCACCAGAATCTCGTCACGCTGGACGGCCTCGCCGGCCTTCTTTTTCCACTGAATCAGTGTTGCCTCCGAAACCGATTCAGAGAGTTGGGGCACTTTCACTTCGATCGCGGCCATGTGCTCTTCCCTTGTTTTTTGCGTGGCGAGGGTTTTTCAGTTTAGGCGAGCTTACCCTTGACGGGTAGCGACTTGTCTCGGAGGAGTGATCTCAGCCGCGATGCCCGCTCTAGGCCGTCAATGTCCGCTGAAATCTCCTCATGCTCTGCGCTATCTGTGAGACGTACTGGTCCGAAATGCCGCGGTCCGCCAGGGCTGTGTCGAGTCCCAGTATGTAGTCCGCATTAGATCCGAATACACCGGCTGCCTTCGCCGCAAGCCGTGCAACGGTAGGTACCGATGCATCGGCTTCATAAAGCGCCTGTTCGGTGTTCGCGGCAAAGACAATGGCCTGCACCTTCTCGCCATTTTCGAGCACCAGCGGGTTCCAGATCGGCCGATACACTCCGCTGCACATCTCCCTTGCCCACAGGAGGCGCAATTCGTTCAGCGCCTGATCGTCGGGCAGCCGGTACGCAACCCCTTGCGTATTCCCGCCAGGTTCCAAGCCAAGCACGCGCCCCGGCTGCTCCGGCGTACCACGCGCAGATATGGAGCGAATGCAGAAGCTGCGGCGCCATCCTTCGAGTGTGGCAGTCCGGTGCTCGTCGAAGGCGATCAATGGGTTCCAGATTAACGAACCATAGGCGAAGACCCAAATCGAACCAGCGAGGCGCGCATTGAGCGTTGCATTAAGCGATTGCTCGAGAGCAGCGTCGGTCCACGACAGGTCAGCAGGCATGGCAAGTCTGCTGCGGATACTGCCGTCGACAAGATCTTTTCGGGTCAGATTGCCCATGGGGTGCATTTCACGGAGAGTCATGGCAGCCGGCTGGCAACTTCTGCCGCGGAGAGCAGCCAGTATGGCCAGTTGGAACTTGGGACTTTCGCCGTGCCCTTGCTTGGAGATGCGGACACCCGGGGGCAGTGTCTTTCATAAGGACACTGCCCGCATTCGATCTCAGGCTGCCCCGACTTGGTCCTTGCCCGGAGTCCATGCCGTCCCTCGCACCAGTTTGCGTCCAAAGCGGTGCAGCAGGTGCGGAAAATCGGCCAGGGTCGCTGCCTGACGGTCCGCTTCACTGATTAGTTCCAGCCGGACGGCGTCGCCGGCGCGCGGGTCTACGCTAAGGGTTATCTGGTCCCCGCGCCGCAGCAGCAGGTCTTCGCCACTATCGAGCCAGTAGTCCTCTGGATCACCTTCGCGTGTCATCCACAGGTCGGTACCTGCGGCCTCGTCCACGTGGAGGCGCTGTGCCGCATGTATCGACAGCGTGGTAACTTCGCCAGGCCTCAGGGCGAACTCTGTCTTTGTGAGAAAAGCTTGCATGATGGATCTCCTGTCCGCCCCCTGTGGCGTTGTTGCCGGAGCTGTGCTGCGTCCATTCTGACTAGACAATCAAGGGGCGGAAAAGCAGAAAAGTTGGTGCGCCGGTCAAGCGAATTCTAGAGATCGCTCGGCCGCTGGCAAAACGAAATATGTTTCCAGTTGTTGATAATTTTCCTCACATAAAAAAGTGCTCGTGCGATTGGGGAACGAGGAGAGAATGGGCCTGTGGCAGTGCCAAAACGTGGCGCCCTTCCGCGTACAGGCCGACGTCCACTCAATCAATCCCCGTATCTGCTTGTCCAGCTCATGCCGCTGTCGGATAGTCGATGTAGCCGTTGGCACCGCCGCCAAAGAAGGAACTGGCATCGGGCGTGTTCAAGGCGAGGTTCTCCTTCAGGCGTACCGGCAGATCCGGATTGGCAATAAACGGGCGGCCAAAGGCAATGATGTCGGCGCGGCCGCTGGCCAGTGCGCGTTCCGCGCTCTCACTGTCGTAGCCGCCGGCGAGCATCAGCACGCCGCTGTATTCCGCACGCAGGAGCCGGATGATCGCGTCCCAGCGGGGATCGAAGTTCTCGTCCTTGACGGTCCCGACCATCGCAGGCTCGACCAGGTGCAGGTAGGCCAGCTTGCGGCTGTTGAGCTGCCGGACGATAAAGCCGAAGGTAGCCTCGGGCGTATCGTCGCCCATGCCCATGAAGCGGCCCATGGGCGTTAGCCGTACCGAAACGCGTGACGAGCCAATTTCCGCGCTGATGGCGTCAACCACCTCCAGAAGCAAACGGGCTCGATTCTCGATCGTGCCGCCGTAGGCGTCGGTGCGCTTGTTGCTGTTGGAGTTGATGAACTGGTCGAGCAGATACCCGTTGCCGGCATGAATCTCGACCCCGTCCATCCCCGCAGCGATGGCGTTGAGGGCTGCCTTCCGGTAGTCCTCGACGATGTCGCGAATTCCGCTGTCAGTCAGTTCCTGAGGAACAGGAACATCGCCCCAGACGCCGTTGCCATGCTCGTCGATGATGAATGTCTTGCCAGGAACCGGCAGGGCACTGGGCGCGACAGGCAGCGCCCCATTCGGCTGGAAGACCGGGTGCGACACGCGTCCAACATGCCAGAGTTGCAGGAAGATCGTGCCGCCCTCGTTGTGAACCGCTTTGCTGACGGCCTGCCAGGCCTCGACCTGCTCCTCGGTGTGAATTCCCGGTGTCCAGGCGTAGCCCTGGCCTTGCTGGGAAATCTGGGTTGCCTCGGTGACGATAAGCGCCGCGCCGGCGCGCTGGCGGTAATACTCGACGTTCATCGCGGTCGGGAGGTTGCCCGGCTGGCCGGCACGCGAACGGGTCAGCGGTGCCATGGCGACACGGTGGGCCAGGGTGTGGTTGCCGAGACGAATCGGATTGAAGAGATGCTTGGTCATGGTGGTTTTCCTGTAGTCGGAATGGATCGATCAGCGGGAGACTGTTCGTGCTCTGCTTGCGCTTGAATCTCGTTCGAGATTTCCTAAAGGTTAGGCGCCAACCTGTTTGAAGAGAATCGGAGTGCGACGCAAGATTGCGTTGCGTGGGCAGCAATCCGGAAGCTGTGTGTGGCCAAGGAGGACAGCCACGACAGACGGCCACGCCCTGTGGGGCATCTCCGTCTGTCGAAGCATGTGGATTCAGTGTCGCGCGATGCTCATGATGCGGTTGCCCATGCCGATTCCCCATTCAGTCATCTGCATGCCTTGCTCTAGACGGTCCTGCTCCCAGGTCCGCAGTGCGCGCCCGAGGTTGGTGACACCGTCCAACGCCTTCGCCAGGGAGACGGCGTCGGCGGCGGCCTTTGCCGTGCTGCCTGCGGTGTGGGGACGCGGGATGAACGCCGCATCGCCCGTCAGCAAGACTCGACCGAACCGCATGCGCGGCACCTGCAGGTCCTGAATCTCCTGGACGAAGATATCCTGGGTGCTTTCGATCAGGGCCTGGAATGCCGGATTGGCGTGACTGGCGCCCATCTGTCGAATCCACTCCTCCTGGTCGGCCGCAAGCGACCCGGGCGGAACAGAATGACTGCGCCGGTTCCCCTCGCGATCGGTCAGCACGCCGCCGAGCTCTGCGCCTGGCTCGGCCTTCAGGTACCAAAGCCAGTTGTAACGACGGTGACCCGGGGCGGTCGAACCGTCGACGCCGGGCACCATGTACTGCAGCATCATGGAGCCTGGGTCGTGCTGGAACACGAAGTTCTCGTAAAGCAGTGGCTTTGCGGCTTCAGGCAGTCGATTTTCTTCGATCAATCCGCGCCATACAACATAGCCCGCATAGGTCGGCGACACATCGGGGAGCATGAGCTTGCGCACAACAGAGTTCGCCCCATCCGCGCCAATCAGCAAGTCGCCGGTTTCCCGGCGCCCATCGGAGAAGGTGGCGTATACGCCATGTTCGTCCTGCTCGACGCCGGTGAGCTGGGCGCCCCGATGATAGTGCTCCTTGGGGAAGTTCTTGAGCAGTGTGGAATAGAGCGTATTCCAGGAAGTCTGAGTCTGCGGGGAATGTTGCCGCTGAATCACGTCTCCGCTTTCGTCGAGGTAGAGCCTGTCGTGGGATCGCACGCCTAAGGCCCCGTCGGGAACAATGCCTGCAAATGAAAAGGCGCGCAGCACTTCCGGCTGTAGAACGATGCCGCCCCCACGGCTGATGAGGTTTGAGGGAGAGCGCTCGAAGACTTCCACGTCCCACCCGACGGCGCGCAGCGCGGTCGCCATGAACAGCCCGCCCAGCGAACCGCCGGCGATCAGGGCCTTGCGCGGATTCCCCGCAGATATGGTTGGCCTGCCCTCGGCGGGCGCCAGCGGCTGGGCATTCGAGGATCGATTCGCGTCCATGTGTTGCTCCGATTTGCGATTGGATGGCGTGAATCGTAGAAGCGCCTGCCCGAATCCAGAATGGGGTGGCAATGCAAGGCTGTGTTGCGGGGAAGGCAAGGACACATTCTCCACGACAGTTGGAGAACCGCCTTGCACGCAGCGTTGTGGCACGAGCAATGCAGGTTTGCACGGCCATGCCATTCTGTTCATTGCCGGCACAGCCTAACCTAGCTCCATCATCAATCGCATGGAGTGGTCATGAAACCCGTTGAAATCCAGGTCACCTATGACTTCATTTGCCCGTGGTGCTGGATCGGCCATCAGAACCTCAAGCTCGCGACGCAACGCGTGAACAGCGAGGTCGCGCCCAGGATTTCCTATTCACCCTACGAGCTCAATCCGGATATGCCCAAGGCCGGCGTCGACCGCAAGGCGTACCGGACCGCGAAGTTTGGCAGCTGGTCGCGCTCCCAAAGCATGGATGCGGAGGTCGCCCTTGTAGGCAAGAGGGTGGGGTTGGCATTCAACTACGACGCAGTGGCGATCACTCCCAACACCCGGCTCGCGCACCGCCTGATGGCGTTTGCTCAGCGCACCGGCAGTGCGACTATGGTCGAGGGCTTGTTCGAGGCGATCTTCGCCGCGTATTTCTCTCGTGGCGAAAACATCGGGTTAATCGATGTGCTGGCGCCGCTGGCAGCATCCGTCGGCTTTGACGAAAAGGCCGTGCGCGATTACCTGGTGAGCGGGGAAGGGGAGGCTGAAGTCATTGCCGAGGAGATGCGCGCGAGCCTGAGTGGGGTCCGCTCAGTGCCGACGATTCGGATCGGCGATGCAATGATCGGTGGTGCGCAACCGCCGGCAGTGATGGAGCAGGCCCTGCAAGCCGCTTCTGCCAAAACATCTGCTGCACTCGAGACGCTTTGAACCTGGAGAACTGAAATGGACAAGCAAGCAACCCTTCACTATGTCTATGATCCCTATTGCGGATGGTGCTACGGGCTCGCACCTCTCGTGAGCGTTGCGGACGAGATGCCCGGCCTGAAGGTGGTCCCGCATAGCGGGGGCATGCTGGCTGGACCCCAGGCGCAGATGATGTCGCCTGAGTGGCGCGACTTCGTCCGTCCCCACGAGGAGCGCATCACTGCGCTGAGCGGGCTGAAGTTTGGCGAAGCATATCAGCAAGGCACCCAGTTTGACTATGACGTCAAGCTCGATTCCGGGCCGCCGACAGCAGCGATGCTCGCTGCGGAGTCGCTGGCCGGCGCGGGACTGAAGATGCTAAAGCGGCTCCAGACAGCCTATTACGTGGAAGGCAAGCATATTTCCGACCCAGAGGAACTGGTGCGCATTGCCGTCGAACTCGGGCTGGATGCGAAGGCATTTACCAGCGCCTACGAAGCGGCTACGCTCGGCCTTGATGAACACTTCAAGAATACGCAAGGCTTTCTTGATGCGTTGGATGGGCGCGGCTACCCGACCCTGGCAATTGAGCAGGACGGGAAAGTATCGAGGCTTCACCTGGGCCGGTATTTCGGGAAGCCAGAGCAGTTCCGCAAAGCGCTTGCAGACATGCTGACGCCTTCGAAAACCTAGCGCCAAGGAAGGCGCGCTCCGCAAGTCTGAGCAGCCTCTCCTTGGGCGGCGACTTTGCAAGGCAATTCCTTTGCCGCATGCAGGTCGCTGCCCCTCGGGCCAACTAGTAGTCAGCCCGACAGACAGTGGTTGGGGGCATTTATCGGCCAAGGCGTTGTACAAACGGCTTGTCGAGCGACAAAGAGCGGATTGTCCCTATCTTGTCGCGAGCTCGCTGGTCAATGCATCCTCCATAAGCCTGAGTCGCTTGTAGAGATACGAACGCGAGATGCCAAGCTCTTCCGCAACGCGCTTTTTGTTGCCACCAGTACGGCGCATCGCCTCCAGGATCATCTCGGACTCGACGCGCTCCATTGCTTTGCGCATGTCCGGGTTGGCGTTCTCGCCGTTCCGTGGCAGGCTACTCACGGAGCCCATTGCCAGCACCGAATCGGCGCTTTCCAGATTGCCGAAATCTGCGATGGAAAGAATCGGGCCGTCGCAGAAGATCGCAGCCCGTTCGATAGCATGCTGCAATTGCCGGACGTTGCCCGGCCATGCGCAAGATTGCAGGAAGCGGATTGCGGAGTCGGAAATCGCCTTCTTTGGCGCACCATGGCGGGTGCCAAACGCCTCCAGGAACTTGTCGGCCAACTCGGGGATATCCTCCAGCCGATCACGCAGAGCGGGCAGGCGCAATGTCACTGCGCTGATGCGATAGAACAGATCCAGGCGGAAGCTTGACTTGGCGATCATGGCACTGAAATCGCGGTTACTCGCGGAAATCAGCCGGAAGTCGGAATGCCGCGCCCGCTCCCCGCCGATACGCTCGAACTGCCCATCCTGCAGCACCCGAAGCAGCTTGACCTGCATGTCGACCGGCATGTCGCCGATCTCATCCAGGAACAGCGTACCGGTATCGGCGGCTTCGAACTTGCCTTTGCGCCCTTTGCGATCTGCGCCCGTAAAGGCGCCGGGCTCGTACCCGAACAGCTCACTTTCCACCAGGTTCGGCGGCATCGCCGCGGAGTTTACTAGCACCAGTGGCTTGTCGCTGCGCGGGCTCAGCATATGGATGGCATGGGCAACCAACTCCTTGCCCGAGCCACTTTCCCCCGCTAGCAGGACGGGTACGTCCAGCGGTGCCACGCGCAGAATGTCTTCCTTGAGCCGGCGCACCGCGTCGCTGCTCCCGACAATCTGATCCAGCCCGTAGGTACGATTTCCGATGCCGGAAAGCTCTCGGCGGTAGAAATCCAGTTCCTGACGAACTTGCGCCAACTCGGTCGTCACTGCCTGCATCGCTTCCGGCCCTTTGAACATCACCTGTCCTATCGCGGCAACGACACGCTGATTGCGATCCAGGACCGGCAGGCGCGACACCACGCGCTTGATGCCGTTCATTTCCTGTAGCTGGCCAACCTGACCTTTGCCAGTCACCGCGACCTCTTGCAGCTTCGTATTCTCGATCACGGTGGTGACATGCCGACCCAGAGCCTCGCCGCGCTTGAGGCCAAAGAACCGTTCATGGACCGGGCTCATGTACGTGATCTTGCCCGCGGTGTCCACCACCACCATGGCCTTGTAGGGATCGGTGATGAAGTGGCGAAGAATGTCTTCCGCCGAGTCGACAGTCGCCAGGAATTCGCTCAGCTCGTTGGCTTCCTGTAAGGCAAAGATCAGGAAGCACACCGCGTCCCGTGATGGAATGGCGGCGATTGTCATGGGGTGTTCCAAATCGGTCATGGCAGACACGCGCTTGAGAGGAGTCCGCATGCGGTCCTGCCAAAGGCGGACGAGGTGACCCGCGATCAAGGCGTCGTGCCCGAGTCCGCTGGCGAACTTCATGGTCCCGTCCGCATCGAGAACGAGGATGCCTTCTGCTTCACGCTTCATTGTCTCTCACCATGGTCACGAGTCGCCGTCATGGACTCCACTGCGTCAATTGCCATTGCCGGGCGTTGCCGGCCGCCCGCTGCTTTGAGCGGTGCGGCCTATTAATTATCGTGCGAAAATTAACATCGGTGCCAGAGTGTTAGGGTAATTACTACCCTGCGATGGGAGCCTCACTCCGCATTCTGACCATATGTAATCGATCGATCACCAATGTGTGGCCGTAGATGCTGGGTAGAATCTGATCATTGATGTTGGGCGTGCAGACTGACCATGTGCATCCAGGACCCGTCATGGACTTGCGACAACTACCAAATCTGAGCTCTCTGAAGGTATTCGAGGCCGCAGCCCGCCTGGAGAGCTTCTCGCGGGCTGCGGAAGAACTGTTCGTCACCCACAGTGCCGTCAGTCATCAGATCCGTTCACTGGAAGCCGACCTTGGCATCGCGCTGTTCAAGCGGGATGGCAGGCGAATAACGTTGACCGATCGCGGGCGGCGCTATGCGGAACAAATCCGGTCTTCTCTGTTCGATATCGCGTCGGCAACCGAGTCGATGCGCTCGGGTGATCGCGAAAAGCGTCTTGTGATCAGCTTGCTCCCATCGTTTGCCGCGCGCTGGTTGACGCCCCGCATTGGACGCTTCATCGAGCAGTACCCCGAACTCGACGTCGAACTGCAGTCCACGCATACGCTCACCGATTTCAACCGTGATGACGTCGATGTCGTGCTGCGTTTCGGGGACGGCAATTATCCGGAGCTATTCGTCGAGCCGCTGCTCGACGAGGTCTTTTTCCCGGCCTGTGCCCCAACGTTCAATGGCGGGAACTTGCCAAAGACGCCTGAAGACCTGGCTGGCGTGACCTTACTACGCCACGACTACGAGATGTGGAGGGCCTGGTTCCTGGCCGCGGGCCTGGAAGGATGGACAGAACCGCGACGCGGCGTGCTGTATCAGGATGCGTCGCACCTGATACAGGCGTCGATGGATGGTCAGGGCGTTGCGCTGGTGCGGCGCTCGTTGGCCATGCAGGACGTCGTCAATGGACGCCTCGTCCGCTTGTTCGACATCGATGCGGCTAGCCCGTGGGCCTATTGGTTCATCTGCCCCCAACCCTTGCTGGAGACATTCAGGGTCCAGGCGCTGCGTAAGTGGCTACATGAGGAAACTCGGCAATTTCAGGCGATGTACGCGCGAAGCCCGCACGCTGTGGGGAAAGCGGGGAAAGCCGGTGAGGTGATGCGACAAGCAAAGAAGGAGCATAGCCGCGAAGCCCCGAGCCAGGATACTGATCAACGCATCAGCTGACACAGGCGGCGCTGGCGGAGGACCTGAGGGTAACGCCTTCCGATGGATTCTGGGAAGGCTCCAATCCGCCGAATGCAATCCGCATTTCGCTGGGCGGCGCCCAGGACCGCGCACAGTTATCGCAGGCATTGCGCAAACTGGCAGCATTACTGGAGCGCAGGCCGACGCCAGGGGCCGGAGCTGGTCCCGAATGCTGCCAAAGCACTACGCGGCGCCGGGCGGCCAGAGCATCACGCCTTGCCTTTGATGCAACGCAGCGTTGCACGCCACCGTCATTCACCGCGCAGAGTCGCCGGACTATCCTTGGTCACCAGATCAGATACCAGGGAAATTCGGAATGGACACGCAAACACACTCAGGAACCAGCGGTCGCTGGGCCAACACGCAGTTCCTTGTCATGGCCTACACGCTGAGCGCCATCATGGCCGGTGCAACCGTCGCCAGCCCGTTATATCCCATATATGAAGAAGTGTTTCATATCGGGCCGGGCGGCGTGACGATTGCCTATACCGCTTACATGGTCGGCACGCTGTTGGCATTGCTGTTTCTCGGTCATCTCAGCGACCATCTTGGCCATATCCGGACGTTGCGGGTGGCAGCGACACTCGCACTTGCCGGACTCGTCCTTTCCGGAGTCGCTCCGGATCTTCTGATTCTTTCGATCGGGCGTTTCACAATCGGAGTCGCCGCAGGCATTGCTTCCACGTCAGCGACGGCCGGACTGGTAGCGGCTTCGCCGCCAAACCGACTGAGGCAAGCTTCATCGATCGGGTCATTGATGACCATTGTCGGCCTAGGCCTAGGACCACTGGTTGGTGGTTTTATCGCGCAAGACTTGCCATTCCCGCTGCACCTGCCTTACGGCGTGCTGGGCGGTGCGCTGTTGCTGGCTCTTGTGGCATTGGGCAGCCAGAGACACGGGCAACCTTCAACAATCGCCGGCTTCTTTCCGCGTCTACGCTTTCATTTGCCCGACATGCATCAGGTCAAGCAATTTGCCACGGTGGCGGTCATCGCGTTTATTGGCTACACCCTTTTCAGTCTCTTTGCATCACTGGCGCCTTCATTCTTTGATACCTTTCTTCCATGGGACGGGCCGGCCGTTGGCGGCATTGGGGTCGCCATGCTCTTTGCGGCATCAGCGGCTGCTCAAGTTACGTTCACTGGGATCGATCCTAAAAGAGGGCTTGTGGTGGGTTCCCTTCTCGTGACCGCCGCCCTGGCGATGCTGGCAGCATCAGTGAAGTTTTCCTCCGGGTTGTTGTTCATCGCAAGCGATGTACTCGGTGGATTCGGTCAGGGCCTTACCTTCATGTCCGCTCTGCTGGTCGTCAATGCCATGACGACGTCTGTGCGCCGGGCAGGAATGATTTCATCCTTCTTCACTATTGCCTATCTCGGCGGCATTGTTCCCGTGCTTGGTCTTGGGGTTGCAGCAGACCGGCTGGGGCTTGACGCGTCTCTGATTGGACTATCGATCCTCATGGCTGCCATCGCTGGTACGCTCACTTTCGCCGCGCAGCGTCTGGTTTCCAATGTTCAGTGTCACAGCCGCTAGAACGACGAACTCACTGATTGCCCACGCTCGCGCAGTTTGACGACTTCGCGAGCATTATCGTTCGTGCAGGCCTGTCAGGCAGTACGCGTTTCCATTGTACCGAACGCACATGGCCCAGTCTTCCACGCAATCATCGATGGTCAAGTTTTACTCACAAGACGACAAAGAAAGTTCATTTTGCCGGCGCAGACGGCATGGCTATCATCTGTACATCCCTAGTCATCAGGAGAACGCGGGTAATGACCACCGCTGAAGGAACTTGCCACTGGGGCATCCTAGGCTCTGCGAGCATCGCAAAGAAGAACTGGCATGCAATCATTAATGCCGGTAACAGCCGTATTGTCGCGGTCGGTAGCCGCTCGGCTGAGAGCGCACAACGGTTCATCGATGAATGTCAGGCGTCGGTGCCCACGCCTTACGCCGTGGAAGCAGTCGAAGGGTACGAGGCGCTGATCGCGCGTCAGGACATCGACGCCCTCTATATTCCGCTTCCGACCGCCGTCCGGACCGAATGGGCGGTCAAAGCGGCGCAGGCAGGCAAGCATATCGTGATCGAGAAGCCTTGCGGTATCACGGCGGCCGACCTGCAGCGGATCATCGATGCGGCCAACGCCTCCGGCGTGCAGGTAATGGACGGCGTCATGTTCCAGCACTCGACGCGCTTGCAGGCGATGCGCTCAGTGCTTGATGACGGCATCAGTGTTGGCGAGATTCGCCGTATTGCCACGCATTTCAGCTTCATTGGAGATGACGGATGGATTCAGCGCAACTGCCTGACGGAACCAGCCGGCTGCCTTGGTGATGTGGGTTGGTACAACATTCGGCTTATCCTCTTCGCCCTGAACTACGACCTGCCTGTTGAAGTGCGTGGCCGCATCCTGCAAGGCGTGCAACGACCCGACGGCTCAGGTGTGACGCCTGTCGAATTCTCGGGTGAACTGTTCTTTGGCAATGGGGTTTCGGCGACGCTCTACAACGCTTTCAACACCAGCCGCCAGCAGTGGGCCTACATCAGCGGATTGAATGGCTACTTGCACCTGAAGGACTTTGTATTGCCGCACTACGGAAATGAGATCTCGTTTACGGTAGGCAACGACAGCTTCGGCGGGAACGGATGCTTCTTCAACCTGGAGAAACACGAGCGTACGATCTCGCTGCCGGAGTACAGCAACAACCACACGACCGCGCAGGAGTCGAACCTGTACCGGACGTTCGCCGAACTCGTCCTGTCGGGTAAACGCGATCCGTTCTGGCCAGAGGTGGCGCAGAAAACGCAGCGCGTCCTGGATGCGCTGCTGGAATCCGCCAACGCTGGCGGCGTCTCCATCATGCTGTCCTGAATTCAGCCAAGCTCGCCAAGCCGAGAGGAGGGATCTGCATATGTCTGCCAGATTGCAGCTCTACGTAGATGCTAACTTCGTCAGCCCATTTGCAATGCCGGTGTTTGTTGCCCTGCACGAGAAGGGGTTGCCATTTGACCTATGCACCATCGACCTCGGCAGGAAAGCGCAGCATACGCCCGCCTATGCAGCCGCGTCACTGACAAGCAAGGTGCCTACTCTGGTCCATGGTGAATTCGCGTTGTCCGAGTCTTCCGCCATTACGGAGTACATCGACGAGGTGTTCGCGGGGACAGCGCTATATCCCCGAGATCCGCAGCAGCGGGCGCGGGCGCGGCAGGTCCAGTCGTGGCTGCGTACGGACCTGATGCCGCTCAGGCGTGCCCGTACGTCGGACAGGCTCTTCTGCAAGACTTGGGCAGAGCCCTTGGATAGCGAAGCAGAAGAGGCTGCGAACAAGCTGTTCGCCATCGCTGACAGGCTGGTCCCTGCCGGCGCGCCACAACTGTTCGGTGAATGGAGTGTGGCCGACCTGGAGCTGGCCATCATGCTCAATCGCCTGATCCTGAGTGGCGATCCTGTTCCGCAACGACTGGTCGACTACGCTGGGCACCAGTGGCAACGACCGTCCGTGCAACGCTGGATCAATTTGAAACGGCCGGCTCCCGACCCGCTGCCTGTGTACAGGCATGAGTGAATCTGCCGGTGTGACATCGACAGACCCGTTGCCACCCGGAGTGACGAAATGAACAATCCTCCCGATTACATGCCGCCCAAAGTCTGGACCTGGAACAGGAGCGGTGTCAGTTTGAATCGGCCGATTGCCGGCGCTACCCGCGAACAGGCGTTGCCGGTCGGCCGTCATCCGCTGCAGTTGTACTCGCTTGCTACCCCGAACGGCCAGAAGGTAACGATCCTGCTGGAGGAGTTGCTGGTGCTGGGTCACGCCGCCGCGGAGTATGATGCCTGGCCGATCCGGATCGGCCAGGGCGAGCAGTTCGGCACCGGTTTTGTCGCGGTCAATCCAAACTCGAAGATCCCGGCACTGGTCGATCGTTCCGGCGCTGAGCCCTTGCGAATCTTTGAGTCCGGGGCAATCCTGCTTTATCTGGCCGAAAAGTTCGGCGAGTTCCTCCCGACCGACGCCGCCGCGCGCGCCGAATGTCTGTCGTGGCTGTTTTGGCAAATGGGAAGCGCCCCTTATGTCGGTGGCGGATTCGGACACTTCTATGCCTATGCCCCGACCAAGATCGAGTATGCAATCGACCGCTTTGCCATGGAGGCCAAGCGCTTGCTCGATGTGCTCGACCAGCGGCTGGCGCAAACCGAATACCTGGCAGGCGGCCAATACACGATTGCCGACATCGCGACATTTCCGTGGTATGGGGGACTGGTGAATGGCTGGCTCTACGACGGCGCCGAGTTCTTGTCGGTGCAAGACTACCGGCACGTGCGGCGCTGGGCTGATTCCATTCTGGAACGGCCGGCGGTAAAGCGGGGCCGCATGGTCAACCGCTTGAGCGGAGAGGCTGCCGGCCAGTTGCATGAGCGCCATGACGCCAGCGATTTTGAGACCCGAACACAGGACAAGCTGGGGGCGGTGCGCTGAGATCGTCCGGGTTCATGCCAGGAAGCGTGTGAGAAGTACTGTGGTCACTCGTCGCTCCTGCTGGCGGGGTTGCTGATGTTCCTGCTGATCTTGAGGAGCGGCCGGCGGGGCATCCCGAACGGACAGGATGCTCCGCCGGTTGCGATGCCTCAGCTCACCTGCTCATTCAGAAAGGAATGTTGGTGCTGCGCCCGAAATGCGTTGCGATGCAGTTGCGGGACACAGCGCAGATACTGGGGGACAGCGGTAGCCGTTCCACCAAGCGCGGCGGCGGCATGCCACGGCCATCGCGGATCGTAGATCACCGTCCGGGCCAGGCCGATCAGGTCGGCGTCGCCGGCGGCGACAATCGCATCTGCATGGGTGGGTTCGGAGATTAGGCCGACGGCGACCACCGGAATCTTCACCGCGGCCTTGACGGCGCGTGCATGCGGCACCTGGTAGCCCGGCGCGAGCACAATTTTCTGAGCGGGATGCAGGCCGCCAGTCGACACGTTAATGGCATCCGCCCCGCGGGCTTCGAGCATCTGCGAAAAGGCGACAGCCTCATCGAGCGTGAAGCCCCCTTCAACCCAGTCGGTCGCCGAGATGCGGACCGAAACGGCGCGGTCGGAAGGAAAGGCATCCCGAACCGCGTCGAGGACTTCCAGCGGAAAGCGGGCGCGGTTCTCCAGAGATCCCCCATATTCGTCTGTGCGCTGATTCGAAAGTGGCGACAGGAACGTGTGTAGGAGATAGCCATGCGCAGCGTGAATCTGGACGGCATCGATGCCGAGCCGGGCGGCGCGTCTGGCCGCGGCGGCGAATGCATCTCGCACCCGCTTTAGGCCGTCCTTGTCGAGAGCGGTTGGTGGCAGATAGGAGGAATCCAACGGAATGGCAGATGGGGCCTCAGTTTGCCAGCCGTTTTCATGATCCGGCTGAATCTGACTGCGTCCAAGCCACGGGATGTCTGTCGAAGCCTTGCGGCCAGCGTGGGCCAGTTGGATGGCAATGGGCATATCTGACCAGCGTCGCACGCCTTCGAGGGTCCTGGCCATGGAGGATTCTGTTGCGTCATTGTAGAGACCGACGTCGCCGTAACTAATGCGGCCCTCCGGCACCACAGCAGTTGCTTCGATTGTCAAGAGCGCGGCCCCGGAGAGGGATAGCTGTCCGAGATGGATCAGGTGCCAGTCACTCATGCAACCATCGGTAGCCGAGTACTGGCACATCGGGGAAATGACGATGCGATTCGGGAGATCAAGATTCCGCACGCGAAGGGGGGTGAAAAGGGCTGGTGACAAAGGAGGATTCTCCATTCAGGATAGACACGCCCACACCAAGATATGACCTCGAATCAAGCGAGGTTTCATCGTAGAGGTGGGTTTGAAAAAGTTCGGGTTTTGAAAGGTCAGATGGGGTCAGCCAGTTTGGCCGCGCGAGCTACTTGAGCAAGCGTCATGCCAGATACCAACGCTTGCGTTCCGCTACGGATGAAGGAAGAGCCGGTAATCGTCTGAAAGACACATGTGTCGGCAGAAACTACAGTGTGTCGTTCGCAGAGACAGCCCGTGGTAGAGCAGATTGCGCAGAGTCTGATGCGCGGCGCTGCTGAAAATAGCCGTAGTGTCCATAGGGCGGCTTCGGCTGATCCGCGATGTGCCAGCATCCGCTGGCCGCCGGCCCGCGCTAGAGTATCGGGGACGTACGGTTCTGCACGGTCTTGAGTGCAAAGCTGGACCGTATGTGCTCAACGCCCCGGATGCGGGTCAGTGTCCTGCTCAGGAAGTGCTGGTACGCGCCCATATCGGGCACCACCACGGCGGCCCGCGTGGTTACTCAAGCGAGGCTACTGGTGCATGGGGTTTGGCAGCAGCCGAGCAGCGAACATTCCTGACAGGCATTCAGGCACTGGTTCGCCTGCCGATAATACAGCGTGAGCTCGACAGTGTGCGTGGCCTCTGTACCGCCTGGCTGGTGTCCGGTTATCGCGGGTCCCATTAGGTGCATACGACCAGGAGCTCTGGAAGGCGTCCAAGCAGCTCGCCGCCCACGACGTGGTGATTCAGCTCGGCCTCAATGAGGATCTTGCCACCACGGCGCTTGGGGCGCGCAGATGCACCAGGCCTTCCGCGACTGCGCGAGCCTGGCCGAGCACATCGACGGCGTAGAGTTCCTGGCCCGGCGCACCTTAAACCCTCGCACGACAGACCAGTCTCCTAAGCTCGACTCGGTAGCCGTACTCAGGAGCTTTGATTCTCCAGCGTCGGGTAGTCAGTGTAGCCCTGTGCGCCGCCATCCAACCAGTCGGTGTTCACCCGGGCCAGCAGCGTTCCATGGTGCAGGCGTTCGACAAGATCGGGGTTGTTGATACGGACCGGCCGAAGGCGTCCAGGTCGGCCTTGCCGCCTGCGATGGCCTGTTCGGCCAGGGCTAAGTCATAGCCGTTATTGAGCATCCATGCTGCTCGATTGGTGTCGGCGCCTTAGTGACCCGTCCCGGCCACCGCGCGGTAGTCAACGCCCCCGCTGCGAGCCAGTTGCACAAGCAGTACCATCAAACCGAGGGTGGAGATCACGGCGCCCGCGATGCCGGTGTAGGAAACGCCCAGGGTGCCGAGGGTCATGCCGCCGACCAGGGAACCGAGCGCGATACCAGAGTTGAAGCCGGCGATGTTCAGGCCGGCGGCCACGCCATGGGCGTGGGGAGCATGCTGCTCGGCGACGCCGACCAGACGGGCTTGCAGGGCCGGCACTGCAGCGAAGGTGAACATGCCCAGCAGCGCGACAAGAATGCCCATTGCGGGGGATGACGAGGCAAGCGCCCACATGCCCAGTGCGATGGTGGTAATGCCGGCGATCAAGGCTACGCTTGCCCGGTTTACCCCGAGTCGGTCGGTAAGCTTGCCCCCGATCACGTTGCCAATCGCGGCAAGCACGCCATAGACCAGCATAAAGATGCCGACCGTTTGGCTGCTGACGTGCGTGACCTTCGTAAGCAGCGGTGCGATGTAGGTGTAGGCGGTAAACGAGCCGGCATAGCCCAGGACCGTCACGAGGGCGGCGAAGAGCAGAACGGGGTCGACGATCGCCTTCAACGCCTGGCCGACGGAGTCCGAACCTTCATGCCCCTGCGTTTGCGGAGGCTCCTTCATGCCCAGCAGTAAGCCCAGGAAGCCCAATGCACCGAATGCCCCGATCGCGCCGAGCACCGGGCGCCAGGAGATCGTGCCGCCCAGGTAAGTGCTGACCGGGACGCCGATTGCCATGGCGATCGTGAAGCCACCGAATACGACGGCCACAGCGCTGCTGGCCTTCTTCGCTCCCACAAGACGAGCTGCCGTGCTGGAGGCAACCGCTAGGAACAGGCCGTGCCCCATTCCAGCGACGAAACGCGCGATCAGCAAGGTGGACAGATTGGTAGCGACGGCCGCGGCCAGGCTGCCGACGGTGAAGACTAAGACGGTCATCAGCATGGTGCACTTGCGCGTCCATCCGGCCGTCAAAGCCGTCAGGACTGGCGCGGCAAAGGTCGCGCCCAGCGCGTACGTCGTCACAGCGCTTCCGGCTTGCTCAATATCGACGTTCAGGCTGTGTGCCATGACGTCGGTCAGGCCGATGGGAACGAACTCCGCGAGGCCCAGTGCAAACGCACTGAGCGTGAAGATGTAAACAACAAATGGCATGGATCTCTCTCGACTGTCCTTGAGGGCGGCTTGACGCCGCAACTGATACGAATCGTAGAGCGCTTGCATAAATAGATAAAATTATTATTTTTTTGTCTATGGATAATTATTCTTATTGCTGCTGGGCGAGCTGATGCTGTCATCCGAGCAGCGTTTCTTGACCTCTGCTCCGAGTACGGAGGAATCAATTTTAAGGACTTGGATAAATATTCTTATGGGTGAGATACTGTCGGGAGCCCGGCTGGCGTGCGACGGTAGGCAAGTGGACGCTGCTTCATACAGGCCGCGGTCACACTACCTGATCTTCGTCGCGAGCGTGTTGCCAGCGGCGATAAGTCGACGCCATGAGCCACCTCGACCATCTTCGGACGTTCCGGCGCTCCCGCTCATTGCCTATGACGAGGATTTGCCATTGATCCGGCCGATCTGGGCGGCCATGTTCCAATTTGCGCCGACATTGCAGGCCGCGCTGACCATCCCCGATTTGCGCATCATCCAGGACCTGGTCGTCAAGGGACAGGGGTGGAGCGTGTTGCCCGACTATCAGTGCACCGAGGCGCTGGCGTCGGGACGACTGGTTTCCGTCACCCGAGCCAAGGACGCGCCGACCAACAACCTCTATCTGGTATGGAACAAGGCCTCGATGCGCAATCCACGCATCGTTCATGCGCGCGATTTCATTCTTGGCCTGTTCAGCCGGAAGACCTAACGCTCCATGTCGCCCGGTACAAGCCTACATCCTGTATGCGGCTAGCAGAGGTGCGTGCCAGTCGGTACGGCCCTCCTGCCTTAGGTGACCATCACCCAAACTGACATAGTTTCACGATCATGAAAATACATGGCGGGCCAGTACGGCTCATTTGCTGTCTCAAGTTGCTGGTGCAGACCGTTCATTGCGTCGATCTCCTGCTCTGCGCTGCTCCGGTCGGCGCTGCGCGCCAACCCTAGACCACGCGCAAAGCGCGTGATCGAATCCGCGAAGTGGCAATGCCTCGAACGGCGCAAGCCGCGTCTTCATCACCTCAGATGAGCGTGGTTCAAGCAACTACGTGACCATGGCGCATCCATCGTTGCATTGCCTGGCTATCGGTGCTGTCGAGATACTGGGAGACCCGATCCAGTAACCGCAAATCGATACCGGTCGTATCCGCCAGCTTCTTTGCCAGGTGCAGGTCCTTGCTGACGACATTGTGAAGTGAAGTGAATGCGGCTTCGGATCGGGCCCATGCGGCGTACTGGCTTCGGCCAATCCCGGCATCTTCGGTAAGAAAATTGCGTCCGGTACTGACATTCAGAATGGGGGCGAGGCTCTCAAAGCTGACGCCATAGCGTTCCGCCAGGTCGATGGCTTCAGCCGTCAGGAACATGTTTGCGATACAAAGCATGTTGTTGATGATTTTCACAACCTCGCCAGAGCCAAGGGCCCCGCAGTGGAAGATGTTTTTTCCCATCGATCTCATCAACGGCATCACAGCAGCCACATCTTCTGGATCGCCCCCCATCATGACCGTGAGCGTGGCTTGTTCTGCGCCCACGATCCCACCGCTGACGGGCGCATCGATGAGGCGTGCCCCGGAAGCACGCAAGCCGGCGCTGATGGTCTGGAGCGTATCGGGCAAGGTCGTGCTCATCATGCAAACGACTGGCTGGTGTCCCGCCGGAAAGGCGTCTGCAAGTCCGCCCGGCCCGAGCATCGCTTCCAGGATCTGAGCGTCGTTGGCTAGCAGGACGATGATCGCATCTGCAGAGGCACATTCCGCCACCGAGGTTGTCACGCGCGCTCCCTCGCCCGAAAAGGCGTCGAGCACGGCCTGATTCCGATCGCAGACGATGAGATCGAATCCTGCGCGCCGCGCACAGCGAGCCATGGGCGCGCCCATGCTTCCAGCGCCGACAAAGGCCACCCTCTTCATTTCCATCATTTCATCTCCTTCAGACCGAAGAGCGCTGCGAGAATGCCGGCGCGCGCTTTTCCTGCAGGGAGGCCAGCCCTTCGCGTGCCTCGGGACCGCCAAAGCCGATAAATTCCAGTGCCAGCGAGGTGTCGAAAATCGGGCCGGCCTGACGCAGCCAGTTGTTCAACGCATACTTGCTCCAGCGAATCGCCGACGGAGCCCCCGATGCGAGCCGTGTGGCCACTTCCACCGCCTTGTCCTGAAGCGCGGCCTCGTCGACGCACAGCGAAACCAGCCCGATCGATTCCGCCTCTTCGCCATTGAGCGGCTCGCAGAGCAACAGGTGGTATTTCGCTTTTGCCATGCCGCAGAGCAGGGGCCACACGATGGCTGCGTGGTCTCCCGCCGCGACACCCAGCCGGGTATGGCCGTCGACGATGCGTGCGGATCTGGCCGCGATCGAGATGTCCGCGAGCAGGGCGGCCACCAGTCCCGCGCCGACCGCAGGACCGTGAATGGCCGAGACGATCGGCTTCGAGCAGTTGATGATGTTGTAGACCAGGTCCCGGGCTTCACGCCAGACACGGGTCCGGACGTCGAAGTCCTCCGTCATCTCGCGAATCATCTCGAAGTCGCCACCGGCGGAGAAGGCCCGGCCTGCGCCGCACAGGACGACCGCGCTGACCTCCGGGTCGCTGTCGATCCCCTTCCAGACTTCGGCCAGCTCGGCATGTCCACGCGAATCCAGTGCATTCATGCGCTCGGGCTTGTTGAGGGTCAGGCGAAGTACGCCCGTGGCGGGACGGTCGAATGCAATGTTCTGGTAGTCCTGATACAAGGTGCGATGATTCATGGCAGCTTTCATCCTTTGAATAAACAGCGAGAAGCCGGAAGCGGGCCCGGCGCGTCAGAGCAGTCCGGTTGTGTAGAACACCCCGATCACGAAGAACACGGCAAGCGTCTTGATCAAGGTAATGGCGAAGATGTCGCGATACGATTCGCGGTGCGTGAGGCCGGTGACGGCCAGCAGCGTGATGACCGCGCCGTTGTGGGGCAGCGTGTCCATGCCACCGCTGGCCATCGAGACCACGCGATGCAGTACCTCCAGCGGAATCTGCGCGGCGTGCGCACCCTGAATGAACGCTTCGGACATTGCGGCCAGCGCGATGCTCATGCCGCCCGATGCCGAGCCGGTGATGCCGGCCAGCGTGCTGACGGAAATGGCCGCGTTCACAAGCGGGTCCGGAATGCCGCGCAGCGCGTCGCTGACCACGAGGAAGCCTGGCAGCGCGGCAATCACGCCACCGAATCCGTACTCTGACGCGGTATTCATCGACGCCAATAGCGCGCCCGAGACGGCTGCCCTGGTGCCTTCCGCAAAGTGCCGGCGCACCGCGCCGAAGGCCGTCACGAGCACCACGACGATGCCCAGGACCAGCGCACCTTCCACGGCCCAGATCGCGGTCACGCTTGCGACCTTGGTTTCGACCGGCTTCGACAAGCCCGGCAACGACACGCTGTGGGCGTGGCCGTACCAGAGCGGAATCAGGCGCGTGAGCCAGAAGTTCGACACGCCGACCACAATCAGCGGCAGGATGGCCAGCAGCGGCGAAGGCAGCTTGCTTCTTTCCACTCGTTGCGGCTCATTGAGGAGGTTAGTGCCGTAGCCCTCGCCGCGCTTGGCTGCGGCGCGCCGGCGGGATTCCAGATAGAACAGGCCGACCAGGACAAGGAACAGGGACCCCAGAATGCCGAGCATCGGCGCGGCCCACGAAGTGGTCTTGAAGAAGGTGGTCGGGATAATGTTCTGGATCTGCGGCGTGCCCGGCAGCGAATCCATCGTGAACGAGAATGCGCCCAGCGCGATGGCGCCCGGCATCAATCGCTTCGGGATATTGCCCTGACGGTAGAGCTCGGCGGCAAACGGATAGACCGCGAACACCACCACGAACACCGACACGCCACCGTAGGTCAGCAGTGCGCAGACGGCCACAATGACCAGGTTGGCGCGCGCAGAGCCGATATACCGGATCGCGGTGGCGACGATCGATTCGGAAAAGCCTGCCAGTTCGATCACCTTGCCGAACACGGCGCCGAGCATGAACACGGGAAAGTACAACTTCACAAAGCCGACCATCTTCTCCATGAAGACGCCGGAGAAGACCGGCGCGATCGCTGACGGATCGGTCAGCAGCACAGCGCCCAGCGCGGCCAGCGGGGCGAACAGGATGACGCTGTAGCCGCGATAGGCGGCCACCATCAGGCACGCCAGGGCGGCGAGCGCGACAACGACGGACATGGGTGTCTCCAACACTTATTTTGGGATCCTCGAGCAACGAGTGCGGCGGTCGCTACGCTGGCGCGCCCTGTCTGGTTCCGGCGGGGTCGGCTCGAGGTGTTGGAGATTATGTGTATTGCTTTTTTGCACGACAACGGCAAATATGCAAGATTACTGTGCGTCCATGCACATATGGAAATGCCATGCGGAAACATCCGGAATGGAACGACTTCAGGTTCTTTCTCGAACTTGCGCGGAACGGGAAGATTTCCCTGACCGGGGAAAAGCTCGGTGTTGAGCACTCGACCGTGTCACGTCGGATTGACCGTCTGGAAGAAAGCCTGGGCACGGTGCTGTTCGACCGGCGTCGCAATGGCTATTCCCTCACCGACGCCGGCAAGGCGCTGGTTCCGCATGCGGAGCGGATGGAGAATGCGTTGCTCGGCGCCATCGAAGAGAGCGAGGGCCAGTCGGGCGACGTCGTCGGCACGGTTCGGGTTGGCACGCCAGAGGCGTTTGGCATCAACGTGCTGGCGCCCAGCCTGGTGGATCTCCATGCCCGGCATCCCGATCTGCATGTCGAGTTGATGGCGCAGCCCCAGTTTCCCAGCCTCGTGACGCGCGAGGTCGAGATCCTGGTGACGCTGGAGCCGCCGCAGGTCGGCCGCTATACGACGGCGCGCCTGGCTGAAGTGGACTACTTCCTCTATGGCTCGCCGGCGTATCTGAAGGCCCGCCCTGCGATCGGGGCGCTTGCCGATGTTGCCGAGCACGCGTTCGTGGACTACGTCCACGACGGCTCGGTCAGCGAGCGGTATCGCATCCTCGAAGAGCTGACGCCGAGTCCCAGACGGCACTTCACCACGACGAGCGTCCTGGCCCAGCGGGCCGCCGCCGCAGCGGGGATGGGCCTGGTCCTGCTGACGCCTTATGTCGCTGGCACCGGCTCAGATCTCGTCAGCATCTTCCCTGACCAGCCGCTGATTACGCGCACTTTGTGGATCGCCGCGCCCGAAGACCTGTTCCGGATCAGGCGTATCCGCTGTGTGTGGGACTTCATTCGCGAAGTCGTTTCCCGTCACCCGGACGAGTTTCGGCGATAGTTAGCCGCAACACCGCTTTCGCCCAACCCTCCCGTCATCCTTTGTGCATCTGCGCACAACGACCTTGCGTTCGTTGCCGTTGTTGTTGAAAAAAGCACGAACAATAATGGGCAGCACGACAGCGACGTCGGCGGACTTCCTCGACTGATCTGTCAGAACCCCTTGTCAGAAGTGGATGGTGACGGAGATGAACAAACTATTCAGAAGCGCCATGGACGCGCTCGATGGCATTGTCGAGGACAGACAGACCATAGCAGTCGGAGGATTCGGGCTTTGTGGCATTCCGGCGGCCCTGATCTGCGCATTGCGCGATACCGGCGTGACCGGTCTCACCTGTATCAGCAATAACGCCGGCGTTGACGATTTTGGACTGGGCCTGCTGCTCCAGACTCGTCAGATCAGCAAAATGATCGCGTCCTATGTAGGCGAGAACAAGGAGTTCGCGCGCCAGTACCTCAGCGGCGAACTGGCGCTCGAATTCAATCCTCAGGGCACATTGGCGGAGAGGCTGCGCGCTGGCGGCGCTGGCATTCCGGCGTTCTACACACGGACGGGCGTTGGTACCGTCGTGGCCGACAACAAGGAAGTACGCGAGTTCGATGGCGAGCGCT
This sequence comes from Cupriavidus sp. GW821-FHT07C08, assembly GCF_059419025.1. Lineage (NCBI taxonomy): Bacteria > Pseudomonadati > Pseudomonadota > Betaproteobacteria > Burkholderiales > Burkholderiaceae > Cupriavidus > Cupriavidus sp. GW821-FHT07C08. The sequence continues at coordinate 41,174 of NZ_JBWKQZ010000002.1, read as the reverse complement.
ACGTCATGGAGCGCGGCCTCAAGGCCGATATTGCGCTGGTGAAGGCGCGAGTCGCCGACCGTGCCGGCAATCTCATGTTCGGCCGTACCGCCCGCAACTTCAATCCGGAAGTTGCGATGGCCGGGCGCATCACGGTGGTGGAAGTGGAAGAGCTTGTGGAAGTCGGTCAGCTCGATCCCGACGAGATCCATCTGCCCGGCATCTTTGTCGACCGTCTGGTTGTTGTTCCTAATCCGGAGAAACGTATCGAACGCAAGAGCTTCCGCTCGCGCGACAACAAGGAGGCAAGACATGGCGTGGACGCATGACCAGATGGCCGCGAAGGCGGCCGCCGAACTTCGCGACGGGGACTATGTCAATCTGGGCATTGGGTTGCCAACGAAGATAGTTCAGCACGTGCCGGACGGCATGCAGGTATGGCTTCAATCAGAGAATGGCTTGATCGGCATTGGACCACCTCCGTATGAAGACGAGATCGATCCTGACCTGATCGATGCCGCCAAGCAAACCATCACGATGGCGCCAGGCGCATCCATCTGTTCCTCATCGATGTCTTTCGCGATGATCCGCGGCGGTCATATGGATCTTACGATCCTGGGAGGCATGCAGGTCAGCGCGGCTGGGGACCTGGCAAACTGGATGATTCCGGGAAAGATGGTCAAGGGCATGGGTGGCGCGATGGACCTCGTCGGTGGAGTGCGCCGCGTCGTGGTGGTTATGGAACACAACACGCGCGATGGCGAGATGAAGATCCTGGAGCGCTGTTCATTGCCGCTCACCGGAGCGGGAGTGGTCAACCGCATCATCACCGACCTGGCGGTCATCGATGTGACTGGCGCCGGCCTCATCGTCCGAGAGATGGCCCCGGGCGTTTCCAGGGATGTGCTCCAGGCGAGGACTGAGCCAACACTGAGCTTCGATGCCAGCGGTTCTTTTCTATCCGTATAACGAGGTACTGAACGTCTGAAGATGAATGCGGATGCCTTGTCTCCCGGCAAGTATATCTGCGATGTGTCAGCCAAAGCCGGCCATGCCGGCGGTGACGAGGAGCCGGCGGCAACGATGTTGATCCGATGCGAGGTGATGCACAGCTAGCTGCAGAATCAGCATACCTTCGAAGACGCTGCGGATGCTGACGAGGAGCCATGTGCCCACTGTATGGAGCCCTGAGCGCGCGGCAAACAACCAGTCTGTAGGTCACGCTCCATGTGGCGCGAATGACGGGTCCCGCGCCAGCTGTGGTGCCATTTGACATGCGGCTTGCCCCCGGGACCTCCTGCATCGCGATGTTTATCTTGATAGCGGGTACAACCCACCTCCTCTCAAAGAAAGTGGGCCGTAAAACCCAGGCTAAACTTCCTTGGTGTCGAATATGAGCATGTCAACGCCGGACGGGGCAAAGTTGCCGACGTCAGCTGCCGCGGCGGCGCCCTCACGGGAAGCCATCGCCTGCTGGAGCGCAGCCAGCGAATCGAAGCTCAGCACTGCAATCAGGTGAAACGGCGAATCGCCGGCAGGGCTTGAAACTGGGCCGCTGCTGACCTCGTAGCGTCGCAGGCCGGGGATTTTCTTGGCGATTGGAACATGGGTCGAGAAGTAATATGAATCGAACGCCGCCGTGTCTGCAGGCTTCTTGTATAGCACCACCAACTTTGCCATCGTAGTTTCCCTAAAAAACGTGAGTTTGCACAGCACAGCGATCAATGCAAGGACTAGCAGCCGACCGTTGCGGGTTCAGGCTGTCGTGACTTGGTCCTTGCTTGGCGTCCATGCCGTGCCTCGAACCGATCAGCGTGCGCCAGCTCGGGTTCGGGTCGCGCTCAAATCACGGTGATGTCTTAAAGGTTAGGCGCCAATGCTGTCAGAGAGAATTGGCCCGCTGCGCAAGATTGCGTTGCGTGTGCCGCAACCTGAAAACTATGTATGTGATGGAAACGAGACAAAGCGGCCACTGAGGCATGCACTATGCAATCTACTGGTCTGCGCGCCGTTGGAGAACGGCCGTCTTGCGCGCCGGATGACGTCCAGGCGGCCTCGACGAACACCCGCCGCACGTGGCTATTGCCGGCCTTGGTTATGCCGCCTCGTCGGTCTCGTTTGCCGCTGGAATGCTCGCTTGGCACCAGGCCCGAATACGCCATCCGTTGCGGCGCATCGGAGAAGCGTCGCTAATCGCCAAGCTCGGCGACTACGGTTACTGGAGCAATCAGGCTGACATCCTGCAAGGCCATCCATGCCTCGGTCACCGGCCACACCGGGCAGTCTTACACCGCGCGTTCGATTGCCTGCTCCAGGCTCGCTACAAGTTGGCTGCAAGACTTGACCGTTAGCCAGTCACTTCAGATCGATGTATGAGCAAGAGTCCGTGTGCCCCCGCATTGACGGGTGAGGCGATGCCGGAAGGGAAACCCGCGTGCAGCCCAGAATCTCGGAAACGCGTGGGAAGAAGGCGAAGGGGGCTTGGTGAGGAACGATAGTTTTTGCCGGCGGAAGCTGACGTCCTGCGCTCAGTTGCGCGCATAGGGAACCGCAATTGAGCCGGCGACTATGGAATGATCCGATTCGCGCGTAGTTTGTCGAACTGCCGCAGGAACATGTCCTGCGATTCTTGAGCTTCATCAAAGCCATACTGACGCGCCTTGGCGGTCAACGGCCCGGCAAACGGGCGCCGATTAGGGTGACCACCCGCGAGCGTTCTTCCTAGTACCGGCCAGCACCCAGCATGCCGCCGGTTGCGGGTCGGCCAAGAAGCGCTCGTAGGCGAGCATGTCCTCATGAGTCAGTGACGAGAGTGGCTTATCCAGTTGCAGCACGGCCCTCTTTCGACATCGTTCTCCCCAACTTTCCCACGCACTCGTATATCTGGGGCGAACGCCATCGCAGCGCGTTTATGCGTGTAGCTCAGCGACAATACGTTCCGCGAGAAAATCGCAGGGGGGCCGGTTCGACTTGACACTCCGCGCAAGTATGATCTCGAGCGTGCCAATCTCAGGCAGTCCCTGCGCAGACCCGAGCAACGTAAAGTCAGGCGGCACCGCACACCGTGCCAGTGGGGTAATGGCGAGGCCGGCTCGGGCCATCGTTAGCAGGCCCAGCAGACTCGGACTCTCATATGAGGTTCGATACGCAATCTTTACGCGCTCAAGGCTTCGAATCGCCTTCTCGCGTGCGACGCTTCCAGGCAGAAACACGGCAATGGGTAGCGGCCGCTCTCGCCAGATATCAGTGGAGCCTGGGGCGGCTGCCCACACCATGGGCTCATGCCGCAAGAACTCACCGGTCAGCCCTTTGACACGTGTCGCGCAGACGAGATCTACCGTGCCGTCTCGCAGCATCGGGGCTAGCGCGACGCTGGGTAGCCCGATCACCTGGATTTCGACCTTGGGATAGCTGGCCGAGAACTTCTTGAGAATCGGCGGAAACAGTGAGGTCGCGTAATCGTCAGGTACGCCGATCACCACGCGGCCAGTGACGTCCGGTCGCACGACCGCTGCCCATGCCTCATCGCGTAGTGCAATGATCCGGCGCGCATACGTCAGAAGGACCTCTCCGTCCTGCGTCGGAATCACGCTGCGCGGCTTGCGCACGAAGAGCGCCTTGCCGAGGGCCGATTCCAGCGTTTTGATCTGCATGCTCACCGCCGATTGCGAGCGATGCACGAGGTCGCCCGCTCGGCTGATCGTGCCCGTATCTGCGACGGCGATGATCATGGTGAGAACGTCGACGTCGAGGGCTTTCCGCTCAGTGCTCATGCGCTTTCTCTTGTACAGGTATCAGAAAATCTGAAAGATTCCATCAATATTATGCGATTTTCTTTTTGGGTGCGGTGCAGCAAAGTCTGCGAAAAGGAGTTAGACATGAATGCCCGAGCGCCCCTTACTACGCTGGCTCTTGCCGGTGCCTGGCCACAACCCTCTTTTGTTTCCACCGCCTCTGGCATCGCCGTTCCATACGTGGAAGCTGGAAGCGGCGAGCCAATGGTATTCGTGCACGGGTCGCTGTGCGATTTCCGCTATTGGGACCCGCAGCTCGCTTCGTTATCGAAGAACTTCCACTGCTTCGCTCCGAGCTTGGGCCACTATTGGCCGGAAACCGGTGCATTCGGACGCGGCGCCTTCAGTTGGGAGGCGCACGTCGCTGAAATTGCGGAGTTCATCGCGGCGCTGGGTCTGGAGCCGGTCCATCTGGTCGGGCACTCGCGCGGCGGTTGCATCGCGTTTCACCTGGCGCGCGAATACCCTCACTTGGTGAAGACGCTCACCCTCGCTGATCCGGGCGGCCCAGTGCAGGCAACGCCGCAAGCAGAGGCCGGAAAATTGCCGCCGGCCACCCACGCGTTGAGAGCGAAGGCCGCAGAACTGATTGAGCAGGGCGAATTCGATGCCGGTCTGAATCTGTTTGTAGACTCGGTAACCATGCCTGGCTTTTGGAGCAAGAGTTCCCAGAGCTTCCGCAGGATGGCGCTCGATAATGCGCCCACACTGCCGAAGCAGCTGCTTGACCCGTTGCCCGCCTACACACGTGAAGCCGCCCGTGAAATCCAGTGTCGAACGTTGCTGATCGACGGGCAAAAGAGTCCGCGCATGTTCCGTAGCACGGTCGAGAAGCTTCAAGAATGGATCGGGCGCGCTGAGCGTCAGACAATTGCCGGAGCATCTCACGGCATGAATATTGCCAACCCAGGCGCGTTCAATCGGGCGGTTGCCGGGTTGGCTACTGGCTAGAGGGGCCTTGCGTCCAGGGCACACATGGGCTTCTCTCGCCTACGGGGGCGGCCTCTAGCGGGCATACAGTCTGGCTTGCCGGACGATAGTAACAAGTCGTCTGGCACAACTGCCTTCCGACGTGCCAGACGCCGCTACTTGGTGCAGTTGCTTGGCGCCGACCCGCGCGAGATCATCTGGACCTCGGGCGCGACCGGGGGGAATAACTTGGCGATCAAGGGCGCTGCGCAGTTCGATCGAGCGGCGGCATCTAGTGACCGTTCGCCCCGAGCACACGGCCGTGCTTGACACTCGCCGAGAACTGGAGCGGCGGGGTTTCGAGGTGACGTACCTGGAGGTCGGTTCCGACGGCCTTATCTACCTCGACACGCTCGCAGCGTCTACAGGCCAGCACGCGTCCAGCCCTTCGTTGCCGTTGAGGTCATGTCCGCCGGCACCTACGCCAAGGCGTAAGCGGAAAATGGAAGTACGCGGTCCCTGGCACGACGCGCTCGGGACCCTTGATTTTCAAGAACGCTCTCTCCGCCGCGCCCTATCTGTTCGCGACATAATCGTGTTGGTGATCGGCGTGCTCGTCGACAGTGAGCCGCGTGGTCACTTCGCTGGCCGGTCGTCGGCGCCACCTTATGCGCGCGTCAGTCGCGGGCGAGCTCGGCAATCACCGAGTCGGTCACAGGCACCGGGGTCTTGGCTTGTCGCCTGCGACCGACGATTTCCAGCTACCAGCCCTGGTCCCCCCTGCGCGTCGCTGGCAGGGGGTCTCAGCGCTTTCAGTCCAGCCTCCCAACCAGCCAGACGATGGCAAGATAGGTCAGCACGTGCGCGTACTGGTCCAGGCCAAATGCCCACCAGAACTGCGGCAGATTCGGTGTCAATTTGGCGCGTCGGCCGAGACGCACCTTCCAGCGATCGATCATGTAGTGAACGACAGCGTCGGTGATCCCTAGCCAGAGCCAGTAGGCCATACCGAAGCCGGCGAGCAGCACCGCGGTACACAGGCCATGCAAGCCCGCGTGGGCATAACCACCGTAAGCGCGAAATTAAGCGCACCTAGCTTTTGTGGCTGAGAGTGGGCAGGCTTGCGTCCGCAACCACCATTTGCGGACGCAAGCATGATGGACAACGAATGTGAAGTTCCGCCGCTGAGAGTGACCCGTGTTCGCTCCAACGGGAAGCGAGACTTTGACCCCAGGGATAAGCGCCAACTGGTCGAGGCGTGTCTGCGGCCAGGGGTATCGGTAGCTGGGATGGCGCTCAAGGTCGGCATCAATACGAACCAGTTGCGCAAGTGGATTCGGCTGCACCAAGCGGCAACGGAAGCCGCGGCGGCCGACAGCGCGGAGCTTGCAGTGCCAGCGTTCGTACCGGTCATCGAGATTAGCGGGGTAAAGCGAGTTCCGGAGTCGCCGCTGGCGCGGGAATGCCTGCCAGCCCAGGCGCCTGCTTCCACCCAACCATCGGTACGACCGTCGCTGAAACCTGCACTACTGACGGCGCGGCTGCCCAACGGCGTGACGGTCGAACTTGAATGCGGCGGACAGGACGTTGCGCTGGTGAAGGCGATGATCGAAGCGCTGGGAGCGCGTTGATGTTCCGATTCGACGCTAACGTACAGGTCTACCTGCACCGCAATGCGGTGGATTTCCGCCTCGGGATCAACGGGTTGGTTGCCCTGGTCGAACAGTCGATGCAGCTTGATCCGTTTGCCCGCGCCGTCTATGCCTTTCATAACCGTCGGCGCAACCGCATCAAGCTGTTGCTGTGGGACCGCAACGGCTTCTGGTTGCTGCTCAAGCGCCTGGAGGAAGACCGCTTCGTGTGGCCACGGCGCCAGCAGGCGGTGATCGAGCTGACAACCGAGCAGTTGCACTGGCTGCTGGACGGCATCGACGTGGACGCGGTGAAGCGCCACCCGTCACGCAAATATCAGCACACGGCTTGATGGTCGTTCGGGGTGACGTATACCCGATTGCGCCATGGCTGCACTATCGTGTTCAGCATGAACGAACACGACCTCTCCCAATTGCCGCCGGCCGCCCAGGCCTATATCCGCGAGCTCGAAGCGAAGGCTGCCACCAACGCCCAGCACATCGCCGAGCTGAACGAGCGCATCAAGCTCCTTGAGGAACAGTTCCGCCTCGCACAGTCCAAACGCTTCGCACCAAGCAGCGAGAAGCTCAAGGACCGAGTGTTCGACGAAGCCGAACAAATGGCCACTGCGGAGCCGGCCGACGACGATGAGGATGACGCGCTCGCGCCGCCAGACACGGGGCTGCCAGAGCCTGATAAGCCCGCAGGCCGCAAACGTGGCCGCAAGCCGCTGCCGGCGGACATGCCGCGCCAGCGAATCGAGTACGACCTGACCGAGGACCAGAAGATCTGCCCATGTTGCCAGGGTTCGATGCACCGCATGGGCGAGGAAGTCAGCGAGCAGTTGCACATCGAAGCAAAGGTCTCCGTTCTGCAGCACGTCCGCTTCAAATACGCGTGTCGGCACTGCGAGCGCAATGCCGAACGCACGCCGGTGTTGACTGCGCCGATGCCGGCGCAACCACTGCCGGGCAGCAACGCCAGCCCAGCGATGCTGGCAACGGTGACCACCGGCAAGTACGTTGATGGCACGCCGCTCTATCGGATGGAAGACGCGCTGGGTCGCGCCGGCATCGAAGTTGGCCGCGGCACACTGGCCAACTGGATCATCCGGCCTGCGCAACTGCACTACAGCCGGCTGTACGAGGCGCTGCGCCGCACGCTGCTGTCGCAGCCACTGATCCATGGCGACGAGACGACGGTGCAGGTGCTCAAGGAGGAAGGCAAGGCCGCGCAGAGCAAATCGTACATGTGGGTGTATCGCAGCGCGGAGGACTGCGAGCATCCGGTGGTGCTGTTCGACTACCAGCCGGGGCGCGGACAGGAGTATCCGCAGGCGTTTCTCGCCGGCTACGAGGGCATGCTAATGACCGATGGCTACAGCGCCTGGCGCACGCTCGAAGGCGTTACCCACTTTGGCTGTGTTGCGCACGCGAGGAGAATGTTCGTTGATGCGCAAAAGGGGCAGAAAAAGCCCAGCGCTCGAGTACTAAAGGCGCTCGAGTACTTCCAGGCCCTGTATCAGGTCGAGACGCTCGCCAAGGCAGACCTGCCCGAAGGCGAAACGCGCGTCAACTACACGTACCGGCTGCGTCAACAGCACAGCGTGCCGCTGCTGGAAGCCCTCAAGGCATGGCTGGACCAGCAGGCGCCGCAGGTACTGCCGGAAAGCCTGCTGGGCAAGGCCATCGCCTACGCGCGCAACCAGTGGGAATACCTGAGCCGATATGTTATCGATGGGCGTGCGCCCATCGATAACAATCCGGTCGAACGTGACATCCGCCCATTCTGCACAGGGCGAAAGGCATGGCTCTTTGCAGACACTGTCGCGGGGGCGAAGGCGAGCGCCATGATCTACAGCCTGATGCTTACGTGCCGCGCCTGTGAGGTCGAGCCGTATGCTTATCTGCTCCACGTGCTCACAGAGCTGCCACAGCGCGCGCTGGAGGCTGACATCAGCGACCTGTTGCCGTTCAACTTCCCCCGGCGGCAAACCGCGCCGCCGCACCCTGCCTGAGCGGCGGGTCGATAGTTGCCTGGGTATTCCGGTTCAACGTGACCGCCGATTCCGGTATCGTGACCGGCCATTCCGGCATCGTGATCGGCCATTCCGGACAGCCGGGAAAATCGGTCACGTTCATCCGGAATCGGCGGTCACGTTCACCGGAATACGCAGTTGCCCCCAAGTCGGGGACTCCATCACACGGAGAGAAGCCCCTCGTTACCCGGTAACAGCGAGGCGCTAGCGGGGGACGTTGAAATAGAGATCCCACTGCTCCGAATCCGGATTGAGCCTGCGCACGATCGCGTCGTCCGCTCGTGCGATCAGCCGCTCCAGCATCTGACGCTTTGTTACCGTGTAACGGTGCGCCAGCCGGGCGAGAGCAAGGTCGGCTTCCGTACTGACCCACATATCCAGCCGCCGCTCTCCGTTGCCGTCCTTGCCCGCCGTCGCGCGCCTTGCCCGATAGGCGGCCTGCCGCTGTGCTGTCGTCTGCGCCATCTGCACTCCTCATGATCGTTACCCGGTAACACTCCGGTGTGGCGACGTTACCGGGCGTGAAGTGTAATAAAAGTAGTTCGTCAGTGGCTGAGCACAAGGCCAATTAAATCAATAAGTTAGCGTTTCTTGTGTGGGCGTCCGTATCAACATTGCTACGATTTTTCGAGTAGTAATCCTGGCACTTTCGTGAGGCGCGAAGTAATTCTGAAACGATCGCGGGTCCGTCACCTCGTGTCATCTTTACTACTTTTCGCTCTGACTACGCGGATTCGCTCGGGGTGATTAAAAGGAGCGTTCGCGCGAAACATTCCAAAATAAGGCTGCAATCGCAGCCGAGAACTCCGAATGTGAGGTGGCCTTGCCGCAGAGTGAGAGTAGTCGCGCAGGGGACACGATTTCTCCGAACTGCGGAAGTAAAGATGATACGTTCTGCGTGATTAAGCGCGCGAATCAACATTACTTCGCACAGGGAGCGCGATTACTACACTTCACGCCACCGGGACCTTGTTTCGCATGGGAAAGATACAGTCGCACGAATGCTGAGCGAAAAATTGCTACGTTCGCATGAATGTTGAGCGTGGCTCGCACGAATGGCGATCCTCAACAGAAGTAGAGCGCTTCGACGAGACGCCGCCGCCAATGCGCGCGTTCGACCCGCCTCCTCATGTCCCGTAAGCGGCTCTTATAAAATGCAATTAATCACCTTGATGCGCCCGAAGACTTGAACGGGAAGCTTGCATCAATGGGATGGCGCCGAAATTTCACGATGGTGATGATACGGCGCCCGGTTGCTATTTCTTGCTTCCCCAACCAATCCGATGCCGCTCCTGCGTGGCCTCATGCCGCGCATCCTCCTCGCTGTGCAGGTAGCCGCTCGTCGTCGACAGCGAGCTGTGCCCGAAGTTGTCCCGCACAAAGCGCAGGTCGACCTGCTGGTCGGTCATATGCGAGCCAGCGGTGTGGCGCAGCCAATGGGCCGAGGCACTGGCCAGCACCGCGGCCTGTGCTTCCCATTCCGGCCCCCGCGCGCGCAGGCGCGCCGCGGCCATGCCAAACACCTCTTTCAGGATCAGGTGCAGCGCTCCGCGTGACAGCGGTTTCTCGCTGTCCGCTTTTCCAATCACCGGCAGCACCAGTGGCCGCGTCTCCCCGAACTGCGGAGTCGGCGGCAATGCGTGGGCGCGGCGGTAGCGCGCCAGTTCGGCAATCAGCTCGTCGGTCGCCGGCACCAGCCGCGTCTTGCTGCCTTTGCCGGTCACCTCCAGCCACCAGCGCTCGATGCCCTGGGCATCGCGGCGGCAGAAGAACGCCCCCATGGGGGTGGCCGTCACCTCCGACGCACGCAAGCCGCCCAGATAGAGCACGGTCAGCACCCAGCGGCAGCGCGCCGCATGCAGGCGTTCTCGCGCGTTTTCGGTTGGCATCGCTTCGACCGTGTCTTTGACGATCGCCCACATGTCGTGGCTCAGATAGCGGGTGATGCGCGCCTTGGTTGGCGCGCGCCGACGGCGGGCGAGGGCGAGCGGGTTACCGGCCACGTAGCCCGCCTCGGTGAGCCAGGCGAACAGCGCGTTCAGGATCACCAGCGCCTGGCGCACGCTGCCGGGCGACAGCGGCCCGGCGAACGGGCGCCAGTCCGGATGGCTGCGCGCGAGCTTCTTGCTGCCGGCCAGGACCCAGCGGGCGGCCGGCTGCGGATCGGCCAGAAAGCGCTCATAGACGAGCAGGTCCTCGTGCGTCAGGGAAGACAGCGGCTTGCCGAGCTGTAGCACGGCCCACAGGATCAGCCGCTCCACCTCGCGGCGATAAACGGTCACCGTCGCCGCGCTGTCGGCGTAGCGCGCGAGCCAGGCGGTCACGGCGGACAGGTCGTCGGTCGCCGCGATGCGGGTGGCCGTGGCGGGCGCTCGGTTGCTGCCGTCGTGCCCGGACAGCGCCGACGGCAGCCGTAACTGCTCCAGCGGAGTGGGTAGGGCGGCGAGGGGGGCGGACGTAGGTGGGGCGGGCGGAAGGGCGGGCGATTCCACGGTCGTTAGTTTGCACAATTTTGTATCCGAGACGTGGCCGTGAAATCGACGCCGCCCGGGCGTGCGAGAACAAATTTACTTCACGAAATTCTGCACCATTTTGTTCTCCCGGCGAACATTCGAAGCAATTTTGTATCTTTGCCAACGTTTGTTCCATTCTCGTCGTGCGATTTTTCCCAAATGTGCCCTAAGGTTTATAACCATCGCCTCTGGGGCGATCGGCCGATTTTGGAGCGTCGCATGGAAGAGGGTATTGACGACAATTCCTGTTGCTCCCGCCGGAGGATAGACGGGCGAACCGTCGACACTTCCCACTGGGCCAGCCCCGATGAGGGAGCGCTTACTGGTGACCGACGCGTCCTGTACCTTGCGAGAAAGCAGGCGGTTTCGCTGTATCTTTCCGGTGCCTCGGGCGAAAGCATCAGGCGGCTGACGTCGCTTGGCACAAGTCAGGCCTATCGTCTCATCCGGGAGCGCTGCCTTGAGACGCATCCCGACGGGCGTCCTTATGGCTGGCGCGGGCTTGTGCCATGGCTCCGAGTCAAGCCATACCGTCGTAGCACGAAGGTCCATGTCGACCAGTTCGGCCGCGGTGCTGCGGGCGCGATGCAGGCGCTGCTGGACAGTCAGCCGGCGCTTCGTCAGGCATTTGAGGCGCGTATCCTCGCGAGCGCCTCAGCCAAGCGACTAGTCGAAACTAAACAGTCGAGAAGGCGTCATTGCGCGTGGTTTCTGGACCAATTGCGTGGCTTCGGGTACGAAGCGCGAAACGAATGGCCGTTCAACACATTGAGCCTTGGCTACTCTTCGATCTGTCGGTATATCGACAAGGTGCTGTCGGCCAACCCAAGGGCGCTGGCCGCGGCGAGTGGCGGGCCGAATTTGGCTGTGAAGCTGAGGTCCGGTGACGGAACCGGGCGGCCGGTGCAGAGGTTCATGCAACGCGTCGAAATGGACGCGCACAAGCTAGACGGACGTTTCTGCGTGTCGCTTCCCCTGATGGGGGGCGGTTTCAAGGAGAAGATCGTTCATCGTCTCTGGGTCGTTGTGATCCTGGAGGTCGTTTCGCGCGCGGTGCTAGGGTACTACTTCAGCGTGAGACGGGAAATATCGAAAGATGACGTCATGCGCGCGCTGAAGCGGGCATTGGGCAGATGGTGCCTGCGCCCGGTCAGTTTTTGCGATACGCCGTATCTGCCTGAAGCCGGGCTTCTTTCCGCTCTGGGTAGCGATTTCGTCGGGCTATGCTGGGACGAGACCAGCGTAGATGGTGCGCTTGCCGAGACTTGTCAGCACGTGCGGGATGCGCTGCGCGACAGCGTCGGCTCCACGCTACTGGACCCGAAGACCTCGTTCTCGAAACGTCGAAGCAAGGATGACCGCCCGTTCATCGAGACGTTTTTCCGCAATCTGGCCGGACAGGGATTCCAGCGTCTTTCCAACACCACCGGCGCAAATTTCCAGGACCGCAAGGGAAGACAGCCGGAAGAGGTCGCCCTGGCGAGTCGATTCCAGTACGAATATGCGGAAGAGCTGCTGAACGTGCTCATTGCCAACTACAACGCGACACCGCACAGCGGGATTGGTAACCGCACGCCGCTCGCGTATGCGAAGTTCTTGTACCACCATTCCCAGCAGAGCTTCCGGCGAGCCGACCCCGCTGTCGTGGACACGCTATTCAGCATCCGCAAGCGCTGCATCGTGCGCGGGGGCGCTAAGAGCGGGCGTGCCCCGTTCGTTGAGTTCCATTACGGCCGTTATACCAACGACGTGCTGCACAACCGGCACGACCTTGTCGGCTCCGAGATCTGGGTGGTCTGCCACAAGGAGGATGACTGCCGGGTGGCGCTTGCCTCCACGCTGGACGGTATGTCACTCGGCGTGTTGCGGGCAGCACCGCCTTGGAACATGTCGCCGCACAGCCTGTCGCTACGTGCTGCAATTTGCCAGGCGTGCTCTCACGGAAAGTTTGCGATTCCGGCAGGCGTCGACGCCATCGATGTCTTCATGCGCTACGTGGAGAGTCAGGCGCACAACCGCTTGCCGGTCCATCCGGCCTACCTCGAGGCACGGCGCATACTGGCAGCCGCAGCCGATTCATCAATCGGGCCTTCCATGCTGGATGTAGCAATGGCTCGGGCCAAGGCAGGCAGCAGTTCTTCAAAGGGTAGCAAGGGGGCCGCTTCGGAGCCGACGGCAAGACGCGCGCAGTCTGGCGCCGCGGACCCGCTGAAGCCTTCTGCGGGTCCTACGCTGCCTCCGCGTCGAATGGCGCAGTCGAGGTAAGCCATGTCCTTCTCACTGCCCGAGCGCATCGATCCGCGGCACTGCATCGTGACGAAGCAATACGCGGTGTATACACCGCCCATGCACGAAATGATCGAGCAAATCGGCGAATGGATCGACCAGCAGCGCCCCGGCGGCTATATCTATGGTGCGTCACGCCTAGGCAAGTCCCGCTGTGTGCAGTGGTACGTTGCAAACGAATTGCAGGAGCGCTTCAAGGCCGTCATGCCCCTGGTGGTGTGGAATCGCCGCCCCGACAGTCACAGTAGTGAAGCGGGATTCTGGCACCAGCTCTTACTCGCCTCGCGTTTCGAATTCGCCAACCCGGCAAAGCCGCCGAAGAAAGCCGAAGGCATATACCTGTGCAAGCAACGCTTCATCGCCATTGCGAACAACGCGCAACGGAACTACATGGTGCTGCTTATCGACGAAGCGCAGGATCTGACGTTGCGGGAGTGGAAGTGGCTGGTCGGCCTGCAAAATGAGCTCGATTACGAGGGCTATTTACTCAGCGTATTTTCAGTCGGCTCACACCAGTTGAACTATCGCCACGAATATATGGCCATCACGGGCAACGCTCACGTCGCCGCGCGCTTTATGGCAGCGCATGCGCGCTTCCACGGCCTGCGCTCGCCCGAGGAGATCGGGTACGTGCTCAACGGCTACGATATCGACTCCGAGTGGCCGCCAAGCAGCGGCGTTCCGTACCTGGCGCACTTCGCGCCGGCGGATTATGCGGCCGGGCGCCGGCTCGCCGAATGCGCGGCGCTGCTGTGGAAAGCGCTGATGGAGCTTTCGCCCGAATCTGCGCGCGGGCATTTCGAATTTCCAATGCAGCATGTCGCGAAAGCCACCGAGGCGATACTCTTCCAACTGGCGCGGGGCGAAGACTGGGCCGACGTGACCTCCTATGAGAGCTGGTTGCGAGAACTCGCTAAAGCGAACTTCCCGGACCACATGAGGATCATCTCGACGGGTAGTTGACATGGCGGCCTACCCATCGGTGAACTGGTGGCCGGGAAACCTCCGTCCGTACGAGTCGAGGCTGTCGTTCGTCGCCCGCTTCTGCGCACTGAATGGCATCAACGTCCGAAAATGCGCGGAGTTTTTGAGTGTGGAGCCCGATAGCAGCACGCCGCTTCCGATCGACGAAATCAGGCGCCTGGCGTCCGTGCTGGGTGAGACCGCGCCGCTTGTCGAAGACGTTTTCTCGCCTTCCATACGGTTCATCGATGTCGGCCGTTATGGCCCGCCTCCCGATAGTCGCGAGCGACGTGCCATCCGCTATTGCGAGACCTGTGTGCAGCACGGCTACCACAGCTACCTGCATCAGCTTGGGTGGCTTTCGCGGTGCCCATTTCACCTGAGCGAGCTGAAAACGACCTGGGCGCAGAAGCACACCGCCAGGCTCGTGTCGCAGCGTGTGGGCGCGTTGGAGTTCGTGATGCGGCAACGCTGCAGGACGTGGCCGCACGGCATTGATGCCGGCTTTCCCGCCCGAGAGCCGGGGCGTGTTGCGTCGCTCGCCGGCTGGGTCGCACGGGCGAGCGTCGCTGCCGCGCGCATGTCGCTCGGCGAGATCTGGTCGTCGGGCAACGATGGCATGCCGGGGGCCGTCTCCCTCGACCAAGCGTTCGGTCAGCTGCGCGCGCTTGAGCCCCCGCCCGAGGACATCGAACCGCTCCTTACCGAAGCCGGTGATCGGTGGAGTCTGGAAAGCCACGCGTTTGCGCGGCAAGCGAAAATCCAGCTCGGCCGCCTCAGGTCGAGCCACCTCAGCTTTGCCGACGTTCTTCACTTCTATATACGCATCAACGCCGCTTCGGCGAATCCGTCTTCGTTTGTCACGCGCCTGAATGCCATGCAAGACCGACAGGCTCGCCATGGCACCTGTCGCTGTCGGTGGAGGCTGACTAAGGAGGGACGGCTTTCGCGCTGGGTCAGCGTGCGTCCAGAGGAGGGGCCCCGCTGGGGCCTGATCTGCCCATACGATATCGCGCTCAACGAACTTCAACTCGGCTGGGGCCGTTCGGACCTGGCGCTCTCCAATCGGCCGGCGGAGCAGGAACGGCGGCGCTTCTGCAGCGTTTCTCACGCGATGCGCGACTTGGGCCTCATCCGCTATACACGGGAGGCAGCGGTAGCGCCGGCGGGTTACCTATATGCCGATCAGGACGTCTGGACCTGCTGCGAGTGGGTCTGGGAGTCGACGCTAACCGCAGTGCTCGATATGGCGGTCACGTGGGAAATCGAGCTGACGTTCGATGCGTTGACCACTTGGCTAGATGACATCGATCGGGGTGTCGATCCGCTTGAGCGGGACGATTCCAAGTTTTGCGTCCGCCTGTGCGAAACCGACGATGGCCTCTTGCTGATCAAGTGGACGAGGGCAGAAGCGAATGTGCGTCGGGGGCGACCCCGGATCTGAACGCAACGTACCGTGAGCAACGTGAAGCCCGTTGGCTTGCGACGCATTGCGGCCAGAGTTTCGGCCCAGGGGGCTCGGAACAAAATTGTGCAGAAAACGCTAACAAAATTGTGCAAACCAACGCGGGGGTCTAAAAAGTCACAGCTAGCTTCGCAATTATAGACATAAGCGCAGTTATGTCTAAAGTATCGCCAAGAAAATTGTATATATAACGTATTACGTAGTAATATTTATCAACATTTCTGTTTTTTTCTCCCTATGCCCGCTGCCGACCTGGATCTGACCGACGCCGCGCTGCAGACCGCCATGGCCAACGACATTGCCGAGCTACGCAGTCGCTTCCCCGAGACCCGCGCGTTGTACCGCGAGGTCTGCGGCCTGCTGTTCTTCCGCTACGGCGTCACGCCCACCGCCAACAAGCTCTACAGCCTGGTGCGCAAGGGCAGCATGGGCACGCCGGCGGAGGTGCTGCAGGCGTTCTGGCAGGAGTTGCGCGGGCGCACGCGCGTCACCATCGACCATCCGGACCTGCCGGAGGCGCTCAAGTCGATCGCCGCCAATGCGGTGCAGACGATCTGGCAGGCGGCCAACGAGGCCGCGTCCGCCGAGCTGGCGACGCTGCGCGCGGAGGCGCGTCACGCCGCGAGCGAAGCGGAAGCCGAGCGGGATGCGGCGCGCGCGGAGACGGCGGCCGCACGCGAGGATGCTGCGGCGATCGCGGCCCAGCTGGCCGAAGCCCGGCAGGCGCACGACACCGTGCAGGCGGAGCTGGCCGCCGAGCGACAGGCCCACGCCGCCACGCAGGCCCGGCTCGAGGCGGGGCGGACGGAACTGGAGGCGGGCCGGCGCCAGCTGGACGCGCTGCGCACCCAATTCTCGACCGAGCTGGAGCGGGCGCGCGAGGCGGTAACGCTCGCGCAGGAACGCGCCGAAGCCAGCGAGCGGCGCAGCTTGCGCGAACTCGACGCCGAGCGCACGGCGCGCCAGCAGAGCGAACGCACGGCCGAAGCGTTGCGCGGTGAACTGGCGGCGGCACGCGGCGAGGCGCGTGATGCGGCCGTGGCGCAGGCGGAGGGCCGGGCTAAGCTGGAAGCGCAGGCCGCGGCGCTAGCCGATCGGCTCGCGGTGGCCGAGCAGGCGCAGCGCAAATCCGTCAGCGACCTGGACACCGTGCAGGCGGAGCTCGCGGCGGCGCAGCGCCGGGCCGAGCGCGCCGAGGCCGAAGCGGCGCTGGTGCGGCAGCTGCTGGCAGAGTTGCGGCTGGCGCCGCCTGAGCGAGACGGTGGTGCGCGGCGGCGCAAGGCCGGGAGCCGGCTAAACGAAAAGCCGGGCGAACAACTGGACGAAAATCAGGGGGCGCCGACGGCCTCCCTCACCCCGGAAGATGGCAGCGAGAGCAGTCACAGAAGCGACAGCAGCGATGACAGCAAAGACTGAGCGGGCGGCGGCGATCCGCTGGATCCAGGATCAGATGGCCGACTATGGGCTGACGATGGAAGAGCTAAAAGCGGCGGGGTGCTTCGATCCGCCGCCCCCGCCCCCACCGCCTCCGCCGCCCGTGGTCTGCTACCGCAATGCCGAGGGACTGACCTGGGATGGGCAGGGCGAGATGCCGTCCTGGCTGAAGCGCGCGGTCAATGCAGGGCAGAGCGTGGAGTTTTTTCGGGCCGGATAAACGAAGCTCGGCTGCTGCGAGGGATATATTTTCCTTTCCAATCATAGGTTTACAGAGGATATGGCGGATTTGGGAATCCCGGGTGTCCCTCTGGAAGACCTTGAGGAGGGCCAGCAGACCAAGCGGCGATGTCCTGGGCCGCGCGTGGAGCGAATCGCACTGATGATGTCCAAAAGCGCGTTAGCTGGGTCATCGTACTTTTTGTAAAAAATGGCGGTAGCGGACCGCTGAGCCACCTCTTGCACGGTCTCTCTGCGCCTTGGATCACCACGTGGCATTTGTAAGTCATTGATAGATTGACACTTTCTGCAGGTCGTCGTCAGGAAATGCACGGAAAGTACGATGACCCCTACCATCGGGCCACCGCCAAGGGCTATATTGCAGGCGGCCGAACAACCAGAAAAACTCTAATGATTGATATATCGAATGCTCAACTCGACCCATATCGCGGTTTCCATTATTTTCATGAAGATCTGAATATTTACCTGAAGGTAGCCCTCTCCTCCGCATTGTTGTTAGTTCGTCATTCGGCTGAGCCGCAGGATTCAGACAAGTTGCACGATCTTATAAAGCTTGCGCATCCGTCTTGGAATACCCCGCCTGTCAGAGATATGTCAATAGACATTCAGCGAAGAACTCACGCTTCCATCTCAGCCTTTGCCCTAATCTCTGTCTTCTCAGCATTTGATGACTTCCTCATCGGGACGAAAGCGGAGTTGCATCGATTTTATTCGGCCACAGAGTCATCCAGGCATATCGGAATGAATAAAGCGACACCGACAATTATAGAGGAAACAAATATTAACGACGGCGAAGAAAATGATGATGATGACGACTCGGAAGAACGACTGCGCGCTTTCTATGCCAAAAACGGATGGGACGGAAGGTCGATCGATCCGATCTTAAAGGTGGTAAGGTACTTTCGACTTTGTCGAAACTGCATCGCTCATCGAAACGGGCGTGCGTCGCGCGCACTTGTCAAACATTCTTCTGATGCAGACGTACATAAGCTGGTGAGTAACCTCTTGGACAAGGCATCCAACGGTCTTCGAAAGTACGTGATCAACGAGGATGTTTTTATCGAACCTACCCAAGCGATTCTCTGCTCTCATTTGCTTCGAAAGATCGCGCTGGATGCAAACAAAAAACTTCTAGGTACGCTTGGGTTTGATGGGTTCCTGCGGTCGGTAGCACATCACACAATGTTCAGTGAGACTATCGTGCGATCTGATGCTTACAAAACTCCTGAGGCAGTATTGAATTTCGCCCTAACGGACCGCTATCGAGCGACGATGTCAAATCGAGAGGAGTGTATCCAAGAAATGAAGCGTCTTGGTCTATGGAAAAAATACATGAGCGAGTTTGAGCGAAAGTACGGTACCGGTTATCTGTCCGAATACTAAGGACACCAAAATGATGGTCGGAACGCTCCGCAACTGAGCGAGCGGACCTTCGGATGCCCGACCGGGTCGCTGCTCGAGCGACCGGAACCGGCTACAGCCGTTGCCGCTTCAGCCATTCCTGGTTGGCGACGGTTAGTTGCAGTGCTGGGCCAGGAAGAACGTGAGGCTGGCGTTGCCCGGGCACAGAGATAAGGCACGATATCGTCCGCTGACCATGCCAAGGTGGCTAGCGGTTGTTGTGCCGAACCGGTTGCCCGCAGTCCGGAACCAGCCGGGCAAGGCGCGACGAAATTGCGCCGCCCTCGGCCCAGGGATAGTCTTACCGACTGCTTCGCACGGCCTCGAGCATGGACTGTCCTTGACGCGTCAGACGAGGGTAAGCATGGCCGCGGGCATGTCCGCGCTCGATCGTGACCAGTTTTTGGCCATCTAATTGATCTGGCTCGAGGTCATCAATCCCCTGCGCATCGCCAATCAGCAGTAGCGCGGCGATTTCGTGCGGACTCAGCACGTCGGCCTCCTTTGTCGGCGTCGGAAGACGGAAACTCCGACCGCTGGTCCGTGGATCGAGTGCCACGGAGGACGATGAGAACGGCAGTGAATGCATCGGTGCGAGGAACCTGCCGGTAGGGTACGCCGAACGTTCAAGGCCTGCGGCCAAGATGCGCCCTTATGCTCTTCAGCGCATAAGGGCGGGGGCGACTCTCGGGTGGGCTTGGCCACCGATTCGGCGGTAGTGAATTCAGGCCGCCCTTGTATTCCGGAAACCTCATGGCATGTAGCCGGGTGCGCCAGGTTCTGCCATAGGTCGGCAACTCATCGCCTTGGATCGCCCCCTCGATCAACGGCGCAGGAGACCCCGCGGGGTAGAACTTGCCGGGCCCGACCTCCACTGCTTAGCCGCAGAGCGGGAACGTTGCTCGAGATGGGCGTCGAGGAAGACAAGGGGGCACGAACGTGTCTGCGCTTGATGCTGGAAAGTCGGCTGCGGGCCATGGTCAGCGGCGTCAACCTTGAGCCGGCGACGGATTGTGAATGATAGAACTCATTGTTCGGCGCAGCTCTTTCGCTAAATGACGTTTGCTAAATTTTCTCAGTGAGAATCTTGCGAATGTTGAGAAAATTGAGTAGCCTCTGGGAATCATCCACAGTTCGTCTGCCTCTGACATGAGTTCCTATTCTAGTGTGGCCGATCTGGCCGCCCGCATGCGTATCGAGCCGGACACGCTTCTCGAGAGGCTTCGGGAAGCGGGGGTGAACAAAGCAGACGACCGCGAGCCCGTCTACGAGGCCGATGTCGCCGCGCTCAGTGCGCTTTATCGGAAGCTGCTCGGCCCGCGGACGATCGAGATCGCCGCCGAGGTGCGCGGGGAAGCGGATCCGGGTCTGGAGACGCCGGCGAAGCCTAAGGTCAATCGCGTCATCCTGGTGGGCCAGCTGGGCGAGGGTCCCGAAGTACGGTGCCTGCCGTCCGACGCGCCGGTCGCGAACATCCGCCTCGCAGTGGCCCACCGTTACTGGCGACTTCTGAGGGATGTCGTCGAATTCGGGTATGACACCAGGGAGACGCGCGCACTCCTGTATCTAGACCTGCTGGGAGGACACGTTCCGGCCAGATTGACGGCAGTCGTTCGCCGTCTTGTGCGCAGCGCTCTTCGCGCCTCGATTGCGGAATCCCGGCGGACGCACCGCCTTTCTGCTTTGGCCGCTCAGGTCCGGTCCTTCCTCGCTGGTCATGTAGTGTCGTGCCACCACGCCGACCGGGAGGCGACGATTCACCCGGCCTTTGCCCCGCCGGTTGCGGTCATTTGAAGGAGTTTGATATGACACCGCGTTTTCACGCGCCGGCTGCCGTCGCACCCGGCCCCCAACTGGTCGAGAAATTGGTCCACGACATTGACGAGCAACTGGAGCAGACCATCGACGCTGGCGAGCGTGCCCGCGTAATGGCCATTGTGCGCCAGTGCCTGACGGCAACGCTCTCCAGCCCCGCCTCGGCGGCGGCAGTCGAAGACCGCCTCGCCGTGTCATATCTGAAGCCCTCGGAGGTCATTGCGCAAGGTCTGGTGGCCATGTCGCAGGCGACGCTGTATCGCGCGGTGGAGGATGCACGCTTTTATTGTGTCACCCCCCGCGGCAAGGCGATTGGCCGCGCATTCCCGGCCTGGCAATTCGCGCCGCCGGTGCCCGAGTTGCTGACTCCGGTCCTGCGCCAGATGAAAAACCTGCCGAGCAGCGAAATCCATGCGTTCTGGGTGACGCCGGTTGACGCCTTCGACGACCTGACGCCGGCCGAGTTGCTGGCGGGCAGGGCGTTCGAATCGCGAGCGGCGCTAACTGCTGCGCAGCGTGGCCACCTTGCTCAAGCCGCAAGCGAGCGGCAGGGCAGGGTGATCACGCAGCTGGCCGCGCTGTCCTCGCGCAGTTCGGATCTGATCAGTTGATGTTGATACCAAGAGAATTTGTCGTACCGGCTTCGATTGCCGCTACTCTTCCTACCCTTGACCATTTGCGTCGGGCGCTGGACGGCGCGGTGGTCTTCGTGCCGGCCGGCACCCGGATTGTCCGCGCCGTCCGGCATCCGGCCGCGGTCATCCCGCCACACGTGGAGCGCACCTACCGATTCGGACCGCCCGCCGCATTGGCCGGTGAGGGAGGGCGTTACCCGATCTACTGGATGTATGCCGCCCAGGATCTCACGACTGCACTGTGGGAATCCGGCTTCTGCACGAACGACATCACGCAGCCGGGCACGTTCTATATCCCCCGAGCCATTGCGGAGACGGGCCTGATCGCGACCTTCACCGTGCAAGCGGATATCCCCATCCTCGATCTTGACGGCACCGTTCTCAGCAAGCTGGGCATTTATGATCGCATCCACGAGGGCGAATACGACTGGTGTCAGTGGTTCGGCCTGCGGATGTTCGACGTCCTGGCGAGCTTTGCCGACGGCGGCGCACCGATCGGTTTTCGCTATCCGTCGCGTAAGCATAAGGGCCATCTTGCGCTGGCTGTGCAATCCGGCTCACTGGGGCAATGGCGCCGCCAGGTCGATGTGCAGGTCGTGCGCTTCTCTGAAATGCCCGAGTTCAACGCGCTCCGGAGGGACAGCAGCTACGCGGAGCCCTTCGAGGGGGGATTTACGGTGGACCGATGAGTCGGCTCTCCCATGTGCAGCGGTTGCGGGGTGCGGCATGGCTACGACAGCTATGGTGATGCCGGGACGGGTCCATTGCTCGGCTCATGCTATGCAGAACGGCCCACACGAATGGCGGCTTGGCTGGAATAGGAATCGGATAAAGGAGTCAGTGGATGTTTGATTTCGGATCGTTGGCGAAGACGACGGCGGCTGAAGTGCCGGCGACGCTTGCCGAATTGTTCAAGCAACTGGATAGAAGGGCTACCCATACGGGCTTGCGCCCGGCGCAGCTTGCAGCGCTCGCTGCGTTGGATCTGCAGCTCGTACAGCGCGACGTGATCATGAAGCTCAGCACGGGCTCGGGTAAGACCATCCTCGGCCTGATCTATGCGGAGATGATGCGCCGCAAGTACAAGGGGGAGCCCGTCGTCTATCTGTGCCCGACAAGGCAGCTTGTCGAACAAGTTGTCGCCACTGGGCAGGCAATTGGCGTGAGTGTCTCCACCTTTGGCACCGGCCTTCCCTACGCGGCCATGAGCGGTGATGCCATTCTTGCTTGCACGTACGACAAGCTGTTCACAAGCGGCTCAGTCTTCGAGAGCCAGGCGATCCGGCCCTCGGCCATCGTGCTCGATGACGTGCATGCTGGCACCGAACGTGTGCGAAAGTACTATACCGTCCAAGTGCCGGCAGAGTGTCTCGATCAGCTCCGGACTTTGCTTAGGCCCTTGTGCGAACCAACCGATGCTGCGACGTGGGCCGGCATCATGAAGAATGATGTCGCTTCCCTGTATGAAGTGCCGTACTGGATCTGGGCACAGGTGTGCGGTCAGGTGGCACAGATACTGGATCCTCACAAGACGGAAAAGTCGCTGCGGTTCACCTGGCCAAACATCGCGCGCTATCTCGAACTGGCGCGCTGCTGCATTTCGGGCGTGTCCGCCGAAATTGTGCTGCAGGTCCCGCCGGTTGAGGAGGTGTCCGCCTATGCCGGAGCCAAGCACCGGCTGTTCATGTCGGCCAGTATCAAGGATATCTCGGGGCTGATTGCCGTGCTGGGTTGCGACCCAGCGGCGTACGGGCGCATTGTCGAGCCGGCTGAAGATGAGGGGGCCGGTGAGCGCATGATCCTGCCGACATCCCTCATCAGTGCAGAATGCAAGAAGGAGGAGATCGCCGCCGTCTGCGCCCAACTTTCCAAGCAGACCAACGTCGTCGTGCTGACAACCTCGGCGGCACAAGCGAAGACCTGGACCGATGCTGGTGCCACGTTGTCTCAGGACACCGAGTTCGCCGGCGCACTGGAGCGGCTTCGCACCACGATCGGCAACTATGTCGTTTTTGCGCAGCGCTTTGATGGCGTCGACTTGCCCGACGACGCTTGCCGCATTCTGGTGATCGACGGTATCCCGAGCGGTGAGCGCATCACCGACCAAGCCGATGCTTTCCGTCAGAAGGACAGTCCCGAGTACGAAGTCAGAACTGTCAACAAGTTCGAGCAGGCACTGGGGCGCGCAGTCCGGTCGAGCGCGGACTATGCGGCGGTCCTGTTGGTTGGCCCCGACATCGCGGCATTCATCGGCCGCAAGAACGTCGTCGCGCTTCTTGAAGCGCGGACGCGTCTGCAACTGGATCTCGGTCGAGAACTTGCACAGAACGCGGGAAAGGGCAGGCCTATTTCCGCCGTGATCGCGGAGATGGGGCAGGCCCTGCTGGGCCGCAATGAGGGCTGGAAGGAAGCGCACCGTGTGCGCGTCAAAGTTCAGGCAAGGCAGCCCAGACCAGCTGCACTGACTCCATTCGAAGCGGCTGCGGTGGCGATGCGGGAAGCGTGGATGCTGGCCAAAGCCAAGAACTTCCAGGGGGCGGTCACCCGCTTGCGGGAGGCGGCGAACGCGTCCCAATTGCATCCTATCCAGAAGGCCGAGATCCTCTATTGGGTTGCGACGTATCTCAATCAGTTCAGTCCCGCCCAAGCGGCGGAGACGTACAAGGCCGTCTTCGCAGCGAACACCAAGTTTCCGCGACCGGAGCAGGTCGCAGATCGCAAGTTCGCGCGGCTGACCAATCAGGCAATTGCCGTGTGCCAGGCGTTCAGCAGCTTTGCCTCTGCCAATGCAGCTGTGGCGCGATTGGACGAGGTCCGTGCGAAGCTTTCGTACGGCAATTCGGCAGAGGTCGTCGAGCGTGGTCTGCATGAACTAGGCGAACTGCTCGGCGCGACCTCCAATCGCCCGGAGAAGGAGACCGGTCGGGGACCGGATGTTCTCTGGCTGTTCGATGACTGCGGGCTCTGCATTGAAGCGAAAAGCGAGAAGACTGCGCCCATCTTCAAGACAGAGGCAGCGCAACTCGTCCTCAGCATGCAGTGGTGTGATGATTCGCTGGCCCCAGGTACACCCAAGCCAGTACCGGTGTTTGCGACCAATGTCACGGCAGCCGACCGGGCAGAGGACATTGGCTTCGGTCCTCGCCTGCTGAGCGAAGCGGTGCTGATGAGCATCATCGATCGTCTGCGGCAGGTTGTGCTAAGCCTTACCTTCGATGGGCCGCTCTTCACCGATCCAGCAACGGTTGGCCGGCGGTTGAATGAGTGCGGCGTTGCTGGTGCCCAGATTGTCGGAAGTCTGCCAGCGATGAAGCCGTAGTTCATGGCGGTGACTTCGGCCTCCCCGCCCGGCGCCCTGGAGCTGATTACACGGGCATCAGCCCTGCGCGCCTGGCCGCAGGGAATTCCGTCGGCGGACATCACCTGACGCTGGCGCGCGGCCGATGTCGATTCGATACCTTCGCAGGGACGCTGCCCGGCCACTCGGATGACGGCAACGATGGCAGCAAAAGCTGAGCGGGCGGACTCGATCCGCTGAATCCAGGCGCAGATGGCCGACTATGGGTTGACACTGGAGGAACTGGAGGCGGCGGGGTGCTTTGATCCGCCCCCGCTGCCACCCTCACCGCCGGTGGTCTGCTATCGCAACGCGGAAGGGCTGCCCTGGGACGGGCAGGGCGAGATGCCGTCGTGGCTCAAGCGGGCGGTCAATGCGGGGCAGAGCGTGGAGTTTTTCCGGGTCGGATAAGGCGTTCGCACAGAGCGGGGTACCGGGGTGCTGAAGATTTCAGGTTGCCGAGGATTGGCGGACTCCTTTCGAATCCCGGGCGCCCCTCAATGGGGTGCCATGGCCCGGGCGGTTTAGCGAAGCTCGCTTCAATGCACGATTAATGTTCTGCAGAAGTTGTCACAATCTGGACGCGTGAATGCAGTTCCAACGTTCAACGCGCGCGAGGTCGCCGATCGTGAGCATTAACTAGGATACACTAGCACGTCTTGCTACGGACATGCCGCACTGGAATTGTAGCGACTCCACAGAATAACAGTGCTGTGACAGACGAGGGAGATGGCTACGTCAACAAGTGGTATGGGTCAAGTTCTGGCTCGAGCAGGTCATACATCCGACCCTTGGGGGCGGTACTACACCACGCCCATTGTCAGCCAATCATTGGTTGATAGGATCGAGGTAGCCAAGCCGAAGCTAGTTCTTGAGTTGGGCTCTGGCTCTGGCTCCTTGTGCACCGCTGCCGCGACTCGCTGGCACAAAGCCCAGTTGGTGACAGTCGACGTCGACAGCCGCGCTCCGAAGGCCCTGGATGCCGACATGGTCGGGACCGGCCGCCGACACAGTCATTATGTCCACGACGTGCTCGACGCTGCGCTATCCGACAAGATTGGCTTGGCTCCCGGCACGGTGGACGTGGCAGTCTGCAACCCGCCGTACATTCGGCCCAAGTGGCGATCTGATTTTGGCAAAATTCTAGAGGATGCCGGATTGTCAGGCACGCTTGCCTCGCTGCACGACGCCGGCGCAGACCTTCTCTTCCTTGCTCAGAACTTGCGCCTATTGCGCAAAAACGGAAAGCTTGGGCTGATCCTTCCTGACGGCCTTATCACCGCCGAACGATTCTCCGGAGTGCGAAAGACCCTGCTTCGACAACATTTGATTGAGCAGGTGGTTCAGCTACCGCGTGGAGTGTTCAAGGGCACTGAGGCTCAAACCTACCTCGCCGTGCTGTCTAAGAGCGCCGGCGAGACGAATCAAGTGACGCTTAGGCAGATGGATTCCGACGGGCAACTCAGCGTGCCGATCGAGATCCTGCAGGAAGCGGCTGTCAAACGGCTCGATTTCACCTTTCATGCGCGAGTCGTGTCACCTCAGCGAAGTGGCGAAGGGCCGATGCGGATGTCCGTACGCCAAGCATTGACGGACGTCGTGCGAGGGACAGTCTGTTCATCGTCAATTTCAGCGTTCCCGGCTCCGGTGTTCCACCTCGGCGACTTTTCAGAACCGCTAGGCGAGCACGCCGTGAGGGTCGTGCCTAAGCGCTTTGCGCTTAGCGAACGCAAAGCTCAGCAAATGTTGGAAGAGGCCCGGCTGGCGCTGCCGGGCGACATTTTGCTTGCTCGCGTGGGCCGATCCCTTGAAGACCGACTAGCCTTGGTAGTTCACGGACCATGCGTTATTAGCGATTGCATCTTTGCGTTGCGTGCGATGGATGAACATCGCGAGCGCCTGTATCGGTTCTTCGACAGCGATCTGGGTAGGCATGCCCTGGCTTCTTCCGCGCATGGTGTGGCTGCAAGGTTTATGTCGAAGACCAACTTGTTCGAGATTCAGTTCTAACCTGACTCACGATGTCGCAGATTCCTCAAATCGGTAGCTTCGACCAGCTTTCCGTCGAGCGGGCGGTTCACTGGCTTAGTCGCACAGGCGTGCGGTCCCCCCTTAGCGTTGAGCGCATCAAGCAGTGGGTCAAACAATTTCAAGCGCCGGAAGAAAAGACACTAGCCTGGCTGATCCTACGAAACCTGATTTTTCGTACTAACGAGCAGTTGCAGTCTTCCATGCGGCAGGCCCTGAAACAGGCGACCATCCACTTTGTCGATCAGCTAGGCCTGCGGGAGAACGTTGCGTGGAATGATGCGCTTAAACGCCACGCTGGTCTGACCTTCTACTGCGGTCCGCCGTCGCTTCCGACTTTCGGCTTGCCAACCCAGCCCGGAAAGAGCGGTGACCTGATCGCCAGGTTGATTAACCAGCGGTATGGTATAGACAAGCAGTATCCCTCTGACGTCAAAGTCTTGCCGCCAGATGAACGATTCATCGTCGTAGACGACGGAACATATACAGGCGTCCAGCTTGCGAACTTCCTGCGGGGATGGGATATCGATTTTTCTCATGGGCGCGTCGCGATCGCTGTTGCGATGGCTCACAAGACGGCTTGCGAGCATCTAAAGAAGGAGTTCCCGAACGTGCCGCTAATTTATGGCGAGCTCCTGACCGCAGACATGTGCTTTCAATCTCTGTCTCAAAAGTGGATTGAGACCGGGCAATGGAGCTATGAGAAATCCCCGCTGGAAGTCTATGATGACGTGCACAAGCGCAATCAACCTTTTGCGAACGGAAATGGCGGCAACGGCTATGGCAATATCGGGGCACTGGTCGCGTTTGAGCACGGAGTGCCGGATGATTCGATTCAGCTACTTTGGGACGTCTCCCCGAGTTGGAAGCCGCTGGTTGAACGGTGAGCTTGACCATGCAAATTAACGCCTCCATGCTAGCGCGCACGCGCGCCGAGGAACATGACGCCGATGTATGGGGTGAATTCTTTATTCCACCCTATTTCGACCGATTGGCACTGACGACGGCCACCAAGTCGGCCTACATCACTGGCAAGCGTGGTTGTGGCAAGACCATGCTGCTGAAATATTTCGATTACCACACGGCGTTCTCGAAACGCAGGAAGGACATTCCTGCAGACGCTATCGACCATATCGGGATCTACTGGCGTGTCGACACCCAGTTCTGCAGCTCGCTCAAGCATCGAGGCATAGAGGACACCGAGTGGAGCGTCGTCTTTGAAAGCTACTTCGGGCTCGTCATCGCCACCGAGTTGCTCCGTGCGGTCGAAGCCATTGCCAACAGTTCTTTTCCGAATTTTAATTCGGACGACCTCGCGGCTCTCACGCTTCCTAGCGCCGCCGACTACTTGGACGATGCGCCAACAGGCGTTCGGCAGTTGGTCCAATACCTAGAGTCGATAAGACGCAAGTTCACGACGTGGGTTTCCAATGTGAAAGCGATGGACTGTCCCGTCCTGCCACCCGGGCGAGACTTCATTTTGTCGTTGGTGGGTGACCTCCGCGCAAAAGCTTCGTTGGCAACGCTTTCTGTCTTTGTTTACGTAGATGAAATCGAAAACCTCGTGCCATATCAGCGGCATGTCCTGAACTCGTTCCTAAAACACAGCCAGCGACCGCTGATCATCAACTTCACGTCAAAGGAACATCCCTCCAACAACGATACGTCCGGCCCCGAGTCGATTAACGCCACCCACGACTACCGGTTGGTTGACCTCGACTACTATCTGGAGCTTAGCGGAGCTGCCATGCCATTCTTTGCCGAGGTTTTCCTCGGCAACCTGGACATTGCGGCTGGGCGATTTGATAGTGAGTTGCTCGACGTTGTTTGTTCCCATGCACGTCTAGCCGAGCGCCAGAAGCCCCAGTACCAAAGGGAGGTCGTCGCGGACATGCGCACGCGATTTCCCGACGTCACTGACAAGCAAATTGCAGCGAACGCGCTTCAAGTTCAGACGCTGAAGGAAAGCCTTTATCGCCGGATAAGCAAGGCACTCAAGGATCGCAGGAGCAATTTGGCTGTTGAGGACTTCCTGTTTGAAGGTGCGCCTGCGGAAGCGTTGGTGACGCTCCCCGCGTTGTTAAACCGGGAAACGCTGCTTCCAGACAATGTTCTGGCGGAGCTCAAGAAATTCTCCAAGAACCGCAAAGGCTCCTTCGAGTCCACATGGATACACAACAATCTCTTCGGGGCGATTTTGGAGCTGTATCGGCCATTCGCCCGCGAATGTCCGCTGTACAGTGGCTTCGACACGCTTTGCACGATGTCGAACAACAACCTTCGGAATTTTCTAATCCTTTGCTACAAAACTCTCGAGGTCGCAGAGCTGCGCGATCAGATTGAACCACCCTATGCAGTTGATATTCAATGCCGGGCGGCCTATGACGCCTCCGAACAGCTGATCAAGGAAATCCGTACCTTCGGGCGTTTCGGCGAGCAGTTACGAGTGTTTGTGCTCAGGTTAGGAAGCATTTTCAGAGCACTGCAAGCCAGCCCTGCGATGAGCGAGCCTGAGCAAAATCAGTTCACAATCAACTCTGGCGGCCGTCCTTTGCAGGGTGACGAGCTAGCATTCATCGCGGAGGCGCTACGGCACGGGGTTTTGGTCGAGCAATTGGAAACCAAATCCAAATCGGGGGTTGGCCAGGATATCGTGGACTATCAGCTGAATCCAATCTACGCGCCATACTTTCAGATCAGCTACAGACGAAAGCGCAAGCTAGAAATATCAGTGGAGCAGTTTCACATGCTTATCATGGGCAACGAGAATGAGTACCGCGATCTCGCGCGCGGGCTTGCGCGCCAGCTGTCGGATACCGATGCGCTTCAGCTCGGCCTGCTGTTGTCATGAGGGTCCGGTTCTTTTCAGTCTCTGGAAGCAGCGCCGCCGACCTCAGTCTTCCAGACGACATCGTCCTGTTGCACGGCGAGGAGCTTGATGAGCGCGGTGAGTCGGCATGCGGGTGCGCGCCGAAGGACGCCCGCGTGATGCTCAGTTTTGGTGTCGAAGACATGTCCCTTACAGTCGGCGGCGAAACGAAACCGAGTGACCTGGCAGTTGAGTTGCTCAGTGGATACGACTGGCGCAAAGTGTTTCTGGAAGCCACTACGCTCGGCTTCGCGGAGCTGTTCTGCGCCGCCAACGCGTTGCTGGCCAGTGGCGCGACGACAGTGAATATCATCTACGTCGAACCGGGGGAATACACGCGGGTTAGCAAAGGCGCCGACCAGTTCGCCCTGTCCGAACCGACGCGCGGCTATGTTGCCATCCCCAACGCGATTGTCGATCTGTCCAGCGAGGAAGTCGAAGCTGGTGTCTTCTTCCTGGGCTTCGAGCCTGAAAGACTTGACCGAGCACTCGAAGAGTACCAGATGATCACCTCGAAGGACGTCAAGCTGGTTTTCGGTATACCCGCCTACCATCCCGGGTGGGAGCTCGACGCTATCATCCCGCACCTGCCGGCGTTGGAGCAGCACAAGCTGCAACTCGACTACTGCTCGGCCAACGACCCGGAAGCGGCGTTCGAGTGCCTTGAGCGAACACGCGACGCTCTCGGCACCGACAGACGGATGTTTGTCGCGCCGATCGGCCCTAAGCCCTGCGGCATTGCGTCAGCGATTTTTGCGAGTGTCTATCCTGAGCAAGTTGGTTTGCTCTTCGATCATCCGCGCCGCAAGCAAAAGCGGTCGACGGGAGTGGATCTCTGGCACCGCTTCACAGTGACGGTGGACCGCGGCGACGACGCGGCCCCAACCGCTACGGCCGGTTGACGCGTCAGGTCTTGGCGCTGCCAATCGCCGCTTGAAGCAGTTCCTTGATTTTCGACTCCGGCTTCCAATAGTTCGGCCCCTTCAGGAACTTCCCATTGCTGTCGTAGATGGGCTTGCCGTCAGCCCCCAGCTTGCTCTCATTGCTATCCATGATCACGCTCAAGACATCCTCGAGTGGGATTCCGTACTTCAGCGCTTCTGATCGGCAGTAGACAATCACGTCACCCAGCAGGTCAGCGACCGCGACCAGCACATCGATGGGCTCAGCCTTACTTTCACAGGCCGCGATGATCTCGTCGATCTCGTTTACCTCATCCAGGAGGGTTGTCTTGAACTTGCGCAGCCGATCGGCTGGGTCCGCCGGCAGAGCCGGCGTCGGCTGCGCCGGCAGCTTGTACATCGCGTTCATCTCGGCGATGCGCTTTGCAAAGGACGGGTTGCTCAATCTTATTCTCCAATAAAGTCTGAAGGGTCTACGGTAACAGAATCGAGGCGTAGAACCTTTCTAGAATACTAATCAACGTCTCTGCGCACTGCGGGGGTGCAGCCCGCGGATCTGCTCCAAGTCGTACACGTTCACCTGTTGACAGCTGGCGGGCGAATAGCGGAAATCTCCGCATTGTTCCTTGTCAAATTTTCCGATCGCGCCGCGCCACTTTCAGCCTTAAGCGATCGTGCGCCAGTACCCGATGGAGTGCGTCCTTGCGCCTTCGTTTCATACTCGACCTCGCCAGAGATACTAAAACATAAATTGGTCCGCTGTCTGCCTCGATCCTGGCGATCTACGGAGCTTGGGTGGCGGTTCGCGACTCGATGCAGCCGTCCACGGGCTGGTTCAGTAATGACCGCCCCTCTGCCGCGAACCGACATATCGGAGGGGAAGGCGCCGAGCACCTCTTTCTGACCAATCTTGGCAGGATGGAGCTGCGGAACTGCGAGCGCCCCGGGCCGACCGTTCTCTGCGGTTCGGATGCGTCTTACTGAGCGTCCGACCCAAGGCACTCTAGTCCGGTGCATCGTTCGAATAGTCCGGACCGATCGTCCCAACGTCGAAGTGAAGGCCCGACATCTTGACAGTGATCTCCGTAACGTCGTCCGCCGACAGCACCTGGGTTTCGTCTGCCGCGAAATCCTCGAGATAGAGCCCGATCGAAAGATCGGCTCTCACCTCGGTTTCACTCGTCGCATAGGCGTGGCCAACCGGTACGTCATCCTTGTCGATTGAGTCGGGAACAAAGAAGTCGAAGGAAAATCTCCCCTTTGCGACGAAGTCGACAGATACCGAAATGACTGCGTCGCTATGGTCGGCGGAGAGCACTGCCACATTTGCCGCATCAATCGCAAGCGAGCCGCGCTTTGGATAGAGTTCGACGACCTCGTCGTTAAAACCGCAATATGAGTCGGCATCGACGAAGGGAGAGTGGTCATCAAGGTGGAACTGGATGCTGGCTTCAATTTTCTCTTTGGCGGCTTCCGACTCAAGCCAGATGGCGGCGGCAGCGCGGACACGATCGGGCAACTTTTCGCCCCGTACAAGGACCAAAGCTGCGAGAACATCTTCGAGTTCAGGTGTGATGAGTAGGCGATCAGACTGATTGCTGTAGCGCTCCCAGTCGCCGTCCTTCGTAACGCAAAGCACTTTCGTATCGTTCTTATTCGCCCATCCTTCGAGGCTGAGCAGAGCGATTGCGTCCGGAAACTCAGCTTTCTTTTTTCCGCCTGGCTCAAATGGCGGCTCCGAAGCGAAGTATCGATCCATCACCGACTCAAGCGACGTGTAGTCGGAAGCTTGAATCACTGTCGCCGTCACATTCGCGAAGAAGGCGTCGAGCGCCTTCTTCGCATCCCGATCATGCTCGTGGATGGCGCGCGCGACAGCGCTGACCACCTCGTCGGCGGCAAATTTCTTTAGATGCTTCAGGACCTTCGAGTCGAAGGCTTTCTCCTGGCCAAACTTTTCCCGCAGATGACTTTCCATTTCCCGAGCAATAACGTCCGGAACCAACAGCCGCTTGCCGGCCTGCTCGACTTGCCGAAGCAACGGGAGGTTGCCATCATGGATGTTTTGCCCTTCCTCATCGAACACGTTCGTGTCGATGGCAATCGCCCCGACACGGCCGCGGGCCAGCCAGTCTTTGAGTTCCTCTTTATGCACTTTCTCAGAGTTTCAAGTGATATAGTCTTGGTATGGTACAGGAGCAGCGCCGCGCTCATGCCCGACTGCACCTAGATAGTAATGTCGGGGGTAGGTTCCATGCTATTGCCTTTGTGATCCACCGAGGCGATGCGATTCGGACATGGCCCGCATCTTCTGGGTGCACCAGCGTGAGGCCCCGACAGGAAGTAGCTGTACCCGGTTCGGGCGAGCCGTCTACGCGCTGACCATCGACATCCTGTGCGCCAACTACAGCCCGACCGCGGGCCGCGTCGAGGGATGACCGGCGTGCTGCAGGACTGCTTCCCGGACGCTGCTGGCGGGGTAGTCTTCATCCCAATGCAATTTACGACTGGACTCTGGAGGGTGAGTAGCTGTTTTTCTTAAATTTTGTGTTTGGCTTTGCTTCCGGAATTCTGCTTAGTCCGCTGCAACTGATGCCTTTCATTACGGTGTGAAATGGTATCTGGCCCTACCCGCAACGCAATTGAGTTCGGGAACCGTCGCAAATTGCACCAAAGTCAAAGCCACCACCGCTTGAGAGACGACCACGAACAGAATTGGATTGTGAACCGCCCCGGGTATCGAGGAGGCTGTTTGGTTTAAGTTGATGCCGGCGCGGCAGCGGTGTCGCTAAGTTGCCGGTAGTAGTTTGCCTCAGCTTCGGCCGGCGGGATATAGCCGAGGTGTTCCATCAGGCGGTGGTTGTTGAACCAGGCCACCCATTCCAGGGTTGCAAGCTCCACGGCCTCACGGGTTTTCCAGGGGCCACGCTTGTGGATCAGTTCGGCCTTGTACAGGCCATTGATGGTTTCAGCCAGCGCATTATCGTAGGAGTCGCCACGGCTGCCGACCGATGGTTCAATACCGGCCTCCGAGAGCCGCTCGGTATAGCGAATGCTGACGTATTGCGACCCCCTGTCCGAGTGGTGGATAAGTGTCCCATCATTGTCGGGCTGACGCGCGTAAAGTGCCTGTTCCAAGGCATCCAGTACGAAGTCCGTGGTCATCGAAGTGCTGACGCGCCAGCCAACAATACACCGGGCGAACACGTCGATCACGAAGGCCACGTATAGCCAGCCCTGCCAGGTTGAAACATAGGTGAAATCACTCACCCACAGTTGGTTGGGCCGTGTGGCGTGGAACTGGCGCTTGACGCGATCCAGCGGGCACGGCACCGAGTCGTCGGCCACCGTGGTGCGCTTCTTCTTGCCCCGGCACACCCCCTCCAGGCCAAGCTGCTTCATCAGTCGTTCGACCGTGCAGCGCGCCACTGCCATGCCTTCCCGGTTCATCTGTTTCCAGACTTTGTCCGCACCATAGACCTGCATGTTGTCCTCCCAGACCCGCTTGATCTCGGGCCTCAGCCGCTCATCACGAATCGCCCGGGCGCTGCGTCGCGACGGATCGCGAAGCCGAGCGGCATGGCGCCGGTAGCACGACGGGGCAATCTGCAAGACTTTGCAGATCGGCTCGACCCCGAAGACATCGCGATGTTCATCGACGAAGGTCTTCAGGACTTGAGCCGGCGGTCGAGCTCCGCCTGGGCGAAAAACGCGCTGGCCAGCTTCAGGATCTCATTGGCACGGCGCAGCTCTTTGTTCTCCCGCTCTAGCTCCCTGAGGCGCTCACGCTCGACAGTCGTGACGCCATCCCGCTGCCCACGGTCAATCTCCTCACGCTCAACCCATTTCAGCAAGGTATGGCCCGAGCAGCCAATCTTCGGGGCGATGGCGTTGACCGCCGCCCACAGCGACGGATGCTCTCCACGTTGTGCCAGCACCAGGCGAACGGCTCGCTCGCGGACTTCGGGGGAATACTTGTTCTGCTTGCTCTCAAGAGTTGGAGCCTCCTCAAAACCCGGGGCGGTTCATTGTGCGAAAACGGTGCCCATCGCTGACCGCTGGCGCTGCGCGAGCTAGCGGAGCCTGCCGCGCTTACCGCCCGCGTGCGTTCTCCAGCGTGCCAGGCAAACTGCCCATTGGGGTCGGGAACAAAATGCTGCAAAATCCAGGAACAAAATTATGCAAACCAACGATTCATGTCAGTTTGCACGATTTTTTTCCTGCTGCTGCTCCGCCGGCACGCCGATTGAGCGATGACGGTAACAAAGTTGCTTCAAGAATCGCTGCAGGAAATTGTTCTTCCGGCCGATGTTTGAAGCCATTTTGTAGCTTGCCCGAACGCATCGTTCAGTCGCCAGCCTGGATCTTGGCGACAGCGCGCGACGAGAACGTACAGAATTCGGTTGTGCGAAAACGATGACTGTCGATGTTAGGCGCTGCGCGAGCCGGCGAAGCCTGGGCACGCTTGCTCATTGGCGAAAAAGCTTGATGTCCTCCAGCATCGCTTGGGGATAAGCTGGCGGCAGGATCGGGCCGAAGTGCAAAGAGCGTCCGGTGCAGTACGGTCCACCGACGCTCAATTATCAAAATATCGGTGTGAGCAGTGCCGAGGTGCTCATTACTTGAGCAGGAACTCACTACCCCCTACCGAAGAGGTATGAAAGCCTTGCAAGATTTGCCGTACTACATGCTTAGGCGCAATTGTCGCCGTACAAGCAAACTATCATTGTAAGCACATGCATCCCGCACTTGTTAAGTCGTTTGGCGGCCTTTCGCTCCAAAGCTATATTCGCCACTTCCTGTTCGGCCTCATCTTCCCAGCGATCTTCATATTTGCCTGGAGCCATAGCAAGAGTGAGTGGATGTCACTCGCGATGGTGCTCTTCCTAAGTGTGAGCTCGCTTCTCTACCCCTACTCACGCTTTGTCTACGAAGGTGTTGTCAGCTATATCCTTGGTAACAACGCCTTCTTCATGAACGCGTTCTTGATGCTCCTTGCCAAGTACATCACTATGGCGTTCTGCTGGGTTTTTGCGGTTTTCGTAGCTCCCGTTGGGCTACTCTATCTCTACTTCACCGCCGACAAGCGAGCATCGCAATGATGCCCCGTAGCCCGTTCAAGAGCTTTTGAACGGGCTACGTTAGGCGCATCCGTCCTGCCCCAAGCGAACTAGAAGCTCACGCGGTGCCCAGCCTATGGCTTAACGGCGTACGTTGCATGGCCTTCATGGCGGCCTGGAAAATTTTCCAGACGGCGCGAGGTCGACTGCCTTACAGCCGGGGCTCTCTGGCTCAATTGGCCTTCACCTTCCCCGCATGATTTAGGCGGAGGGATCTCTGGCACTTCCGAATGGACAAGAAAGACAAGGACATCCAATGGCTGGGCGAAGAGGACGCCTACCTTGGCCCCGCCGCGCGGGCGGGGCTCGGTATTCTGTTCGAAAGCAATGATTGGACCTGGTGGAACGACCCTGGCGACGCGCGTGACGCGCTGGAACGTGCGGTGCCAAAGAGTGGTCTCGCCAAGTGGGGCGGCGACGCGAGCGTGATGGAGGCCGACAAGTGGGTGGATCCGCTGGTCGCCATCTCTATTGCCCGGGCGTTCGCGTCGCTGAATCGTCGCGGGCCGCTGTGCATCAAGGTGGTCAGGTCGGTATGGAGTTGGCCAGGACATGCCGAAACCGTCAATTCGGTCGCCCTTGAGCTCTCGACGGTCGTGGGGCCTGAGCGCGTCTTCGCGGACTGGCCACGGAACACTCGACCCCGTTTCCCATTGACTGCGACCGAGCAATCGCCGCTGCGCGTCATCGCAGGCACTCGGTTCGCGCTCGATCGCCTTCGCAGCGACGAGGTATTGCCTCGCCACGTCGTCTGGCGTCCTGATGCCAAGGTCGCCGACATCGTCGTTGCCGAATCGTTGGCGGCACTGGGCGATATGGTCGCGGCTCGGGTCGTGATCTTGTATGGCAGGCAGGGGGGAAATCTGCTGGCCCAGATCGAGAGTCTGCGGGACCGGTTCAGCGCGCAGTGCGTGATTCATGTCGACGTCGATGACGGACAGATCACCGAATGGCTCCGACTTCAGCTGACGTCATGGGGTGAGTTTGGACTGCCCCTCGGAGACGCCATTGAGGAAGCCAATGCTCAATCGAATGCCAGCGGCCGAATCTTGGCATCAACTCAAACGTTTATCGTGGGTAGCGCCCGATTCCTGCGCCAGAGTTTGATCAAGGAGAGGCGCGGCGATTACCTCGGATTGACCCATGCGCAGCGAGCAGCCCCGTCGCCAGAGGTCTTGCTGGATGCCCCCGAGCTCACGCCATTTTTGCCGACGATCGATGGCGAACGGCCGGGCACCGACGCCAAGCGTCACGTTCCACCCATGGAGAGGGTGCTGGATTCCCGTGTCCGGCAGGGCCATCGGGAGCTCGAGACTTGGCCTCTTCATGGCGTGGTGGACATCGTCGTCGATATCCGACTCAGGACGCCGTTGCACAGCCTTCGCCCGGCTTTCCCGGAACAGCAGGTCGAGTGGGACGGCGACAGTAAAGTTTTGATGGTCCACCTGCTTGAGATCGGAAGTGCTCCGGTCACTCGGCCGCTGACCGTGAGAAGGACGGGGGATTCCGAGGCTGTCACGTTTTCTCGCGAGATCAGGAACGGTCCCGTCGATCTGCGCCTCGTGGTGAGCGACGGCGCGCGCATTCTCCAGACCGCTCGCCTTCAATCAGCCCCTGGAGAGGCGATCCACTTCTTCATCGAGAATGTCGTGACGCCCGTTCATCGCAAGAAGCAGAACTTCGACTTGGCCCTGCTGGTCAACGACAGCCTCGGGAACCAGCCCAGCGTCGCATTGATTACCGCCGAGGGCGAAGCGATCTTCTCCCCGCTGACCGATACGGACACCGAGAAGGCCCGCAAAAAGCTGTTGGCTATCCTTCAACAGGCCGTGGTGGACCCCGAAACGCCGCTTGCGCCGATGCTGCTTGACCTGGCCAATCAGGGTTCCCTGCTGTTGTCCAGCCTCCGCGAGCTCGTGCCCACCTGGCCGGGCCAACTGACACGCGTCCAGCTGGTGACGCAGAGCAATGCCTTTTTCCCGATCGAGTATCTTTATGAAGGCACAGTGCCGGAGTCGAGCGATGCGGAACTGTGCTCACAACGCCACGGATGCCTGAAGAGCGGACATGCCATTCCGGGATGTCCCATTCGGGAGGCCGCCGTGCAGCTGTGCCCCATGGGCTTTGTCGGCGTGTCCGCGATCGTCGAACGACACACATGGAAGCCTGGACTTCCCGCGCCTCTGTGGAGACCGGCCGCACCAGGAGCACGGACGCGACTGGAGATCAAGGACTTGTCTACCGTCGCCTTCGCGGCAAGCGACCGCGCCGATGACTTCAAAGACGAAGACGTCGCTCCACACGCGGTGGTTCGACTCGCCGACATCGAAAAGTCCTTGGGGGTTCAAAGGCTTCCAACCTGGGCCCATTGGAAGGCCCGCGTCGCCGAACAGTCCCCGTCGCTGCTGCTGCTCGTGGTCCACATGGAGAATACCCAACTCTTTTTGGAAGAAGAGGTCGGCCTCAACCTGGCGGGGATATCCCGGATGCATGTCGGGATGGGGGCGCCCGTGGCAATCACCATTGGATGCAGCACCGGCTACGGAGACCTGCCGGGGGGCACCTTGCCGACGGTGTTGTTGAGGCATGGCGCGCGCATGGTCGTAGCGGCGATGACGGACGTGCTAGGTCGCCATGCCAATCGGGCGGCACGGGATCTAGCGATTGGGTTTCTCAGTGCGGCGAAGTCACCGACACCTGTTCTGGTCGGGGAGATCATGGGCACGCTGCGGCGCAAATTCCTGGCGGACGAGATCGCGCTTGGCCTGGCCCTGGTGGCATTCGGCGATGCCGACACGGTGCTCGGCAACAAATGAGCGGAGTGGAGAAGCGCATGTTTCGAATCAGAGCCATCCAAGCCGAACACGGCGACGCGCTGCTCGTCAGCTACGGCAACCCGGACCGGCCTCGCCATGTGCTAGTCGACGGCGGACCCGCTGGCACCCGGGAAGCGCTGCTGGCCGTACTGAAGCCGCTATGCGTCAACGGCCGGCTTCGACTGGAGGCTCTGGTGGTGACGCATTATGACCTCGATCACATCGAGGGGATGATCGAACTGCTGAGCGACCCGCCCGAGTGGCTCGACATCGCGGACGTATGGTTCAACGGCTATCAACACCTGCGACAGGCAGACAGGCTTGGTCCGAGTGAAGGCGACGCTCTGTCGAAGTTGATCCGGCGCCGGAATCTTCCCTGGAATCACGCGTTTCCGGATAGGGGCACGATCCAACAATCGTGTAAGGAGGTCATCCTTGAAGGCAAGCTACAGGTGCGGGTGCTGTCACCAGATGCCTTGGCGCTGAAGAAGCTGTCGGAGGAATGGGCGAATCCCGAGTTGCCGCCGACGGAGCCGCCCGCAGGCCCCGGTGACCGACTGGGACGCAAGGACCCTTGGCCCCCAGGAGACTTCTCACAGTTGTCCAAGTCAAAGTCCCGGTCCGATAGCTCCACTCCCAACGGCAGCAGTATTGCTCTACTACTGCAGTTCGGCGACAAGCGCATGTTGTTGGCCGCAGACGCGTTCGCCGAAGTGGTGAAGGCTGGGCTCGCGGTCCATCACTCGAAGCAAGAGCCGATCGATCTGCTCAAGGTGTCTCACCATGGCAGCAAGGCCAATACTGACCTGGATCTCCTGACGTCCCTCCGGTGCTCGCGATTCTTGATTAGCACGAGCGGAAAGAAGTACCGGCATCCCGACAACGAGCTGATCGCGCGGCTGATTGCCAAAGGCAAGCACCCAGAGATCTTCTTCAACTACGACGTGCCGCACACCTCGAGATGGCGCCTCAAACCGGAAGGGTGGCCGAGCTTCAAGCCCCTCTATCCGATGGCCGGCGAGCAGTTTGTCGAAGTTTCACTCTGAAGCCCACGGGACCAGTCTCCCCCTTCGATCGTAATCGGGGAACGGCCGCTTCGGCTAGGAACTGACTGACTCTTCGGGTCGACTGGCGTCAGCTGAATGGAAGGCGGCGGTCGGCGCAACCCATCTCCGCCGTTCGCTTTTCTGACGAGCGGACATCGAGCCGAAACAAGAGTCAGGTTGCCAGCAGCATTGGACTGGAGCCGCAAAGTCAACTCTTGTCTGGCTTCGCACATTCAAAGCGGAGGACGTTTCAGTCCAACCCATCGCTGCACGGAGGGCCTCTCCCACTGACGCGCAGCGTAGTCCATTAACCTTGTTGGTACCGGATCGCCATTCAGGATGAGGCGATTCAGCATTAACGCCAAATCTGTGTCGGCGATGCACCAAGCCCCAAAGAGATTTGGCG
Organism: Cupriavidus sp. GW821-FHT07C08; assembly: GCF_059419025.1. NCBI lineage: Bacteria > Pseudomonadati > Pseudomonadota > Betaproteobacteria > Burkholderiales > Burkholderiaceae > Cupriavidus > Cupriavidus sp. GW821-FHT07C08. Next base: position 1,546 of record NZ_JBWKQZ010000002.1, on the reverse strand, counting down.
CATCTCCAGAGAGCAAAGCCTCGGCCGCACGAAACAACTTCTGCACCGCTGCATGGGCCGCAGGGGTAAGCGCCGGTCCGGACACCCCGTAGAACACCACCTCAGTTGAGCGTTCCTGTCGGATGGGCATCAGATCGCTGCGGAGCCAGGCTTGCACCTGGCGTGCCCTCGCGCGAAGATATCTGTCTTGGGGATATACGGGCGTTTCCGGAAAAGCATCGTCAAGGAACTCCGTGATTGCTGACGATTCCGACAAAGCGAAGTCCCCATGCATCAGCGTGGGTACGCGCTGGGTCAACGACTTGGCTGTATAGCTCTCGTCATAGTTTGCACGACTGCCGAGATCCACAGTCGAAAGTTCAAATGGCAATCGCTTTTCGTGAAGAGCCACAAAAGCCGACATGGCGTAGGGGCTAGCAAACTGAGCATCGGCATATAGGCGAAGACTATTTTCCTTCAACGTGATCTCCTTGGCGGGTCCGCTCGTGCGGAGCCTTGATGATATACGGCGAGTGACCGCTTCGCGCTGACAATGTGGAGGGACCGCTTATGGCCGGGATGGGGCGTTTGTTTCGTCATGCTACGATCCTCCGAAACGGACGGGGGGGACTATGGCAACAGAGACCTACGGGGGATACACCATTCGAGGCTTTGCGAAGCCCATGGGGGACGGCTCGTTCGAAGCTTCGGGGGCCGTAGAGAAGGGCACCCAAGTGCTGGAGACCTCCGATCCGATTGGCTTCTACCCGAGCTTCCAGCGGGCAGTCGCGGAAGGCCTCGTCTGGGCGAGGGCGTGGGTTGATGCTCATGTCTGAAACCTGAACTCCACCAGGCTCACTCACGGGTTGGCGATCCATGAGCCGGGGCCGTGGATCTGCTCCCACAGCGATCGGTAACTCCGCGGGCGTCGGTGCTTAGACCGGTGTTCGCGTAGTCTGCCCAGTCACCATCCGCGCTGGGACGGCGCTCGATGCCCTCGGCGATAACATTCGCTTCACTGCAGTCGGGGCGCACCGAGGCCTGCCGGTACGTACCGCGCAATCTCAGGCAACACCCGGGCGAGCAACTGGGCATTGAGCCGCCCGATCTCGGCACGCTGTACGCGCCTTATGATGTCACATCGACACGCTGGTCGAGCACAGACCTGCGCGTATCGGGCACTCGGCTTCGGCGCGATGACGGAGCATCAGCGCCGCTATGTGGTGCGCTGGTTCAAGGGCGATCTCGGGCAAACAGGATCGCAATGGCTTGCTGCGGGATCTCAAACGGTGGCTGTACGAACATCGCATTCTGCTGCAGCGCGATCGCACGCTGCGGCAACCGGTCGCGTTCAGGTGGCCGGGGAAGTCGAAACCACGCTGACCGGCGAGTTGACGCAAACCTTCGCGCACAACGTCATGGTACAGCTCGTCGGAGCCCGTTCGAAAAAACCTGGATTGTCTGCGACGGCTCACCTGTGATACAAGATAGCCGCACGTCTGGCGCAGGCCGGTGGCGTCATCTACAACTAGTCTTCCTTGGAACATTCAGAACATGGCAACAGGTA